>NZ_CP035425.1:0-374905 GCF_006740685.1 Candidatus Nitrosopumilus sp. SW
TAAAATGCTTGGTGTTACTCAGGCTGCAGTTAGTAATTACATTAGAGGAACACGAGGTGACCCATCATTAATTGCAAAACTTTTGGCAGAAAAACAAGTTTCAGATATGATTGATGAACTAAGTGAAAATCTTTCATCTGATATGGCATACACTCCATCAAGCCTATCCAAATTCATTGGATTGTGTAACTATATCAAATCCAGTCTGTTAATTTGTGAGATACATCACAACTTGGAATCTAATATTGATGAACAAGTTTGCAAAGAATGTGAAAACATGCTCCTTAAAGGTCCTGGTAGCGTTTACTAAATTTTTACTAAAACAATTTCTATAGTTGATGTCATTCTTCCGATACCAGCTACTGCATCCGTATCAAGTTTAATTTTTTCTACTTTGGAATTTCCATTTAACATCTTTTCTGTAATGATATTTGCAACTGCCACTGCATTTGGAATTGAATTTCCTTTTGATTTGATTATGACCTTTTTTTTACTACCTAACATAGATAACACATCTAATGCTGATTGCATTACAGGATCATTTCCAATATACGCTATAGTTTCATCAGACTTTTTGGTCTGCTCTTGACCATGCGGTTCACGTGTCTCGTCCATGAGCATTATTCAACAATCAGCAAGTTTGTCTTCTTTTAAGTTTTATCGACCATTGATTCATTTTTCAAAATAGTCGATAGGAATATTTTGATAATCTCCATTTGGAAGAACTCTTCTGATTGTGATTGGGATCACTCTTTGTTCTAATTCTTCCATTGATATATCCAATGATATTCTTGCAGTTTTTGGAATTGGGATAAATGGTGGTGCTCCTAAAGACAACTGCAATGCCCTTGCACCCATAATTCTTGCCTTTTCAAATCTAGTTAGTGTTGGTGGACCAATTGTAATCTTATTCTTTTCACAAGGAATCTCTACTGGTTCATGTTCTTCTATTGTTTCAACAATTTCTCTTTCTTCAATTTCTTTAATTCTTTTTTCAAGATCATCTTGTTCTTTTTCGGTTAATGGTTCTGCATCAACTTTTTTCTCAATTAGTTTTCGATAAGTATCAAGTGCTTTGTTTAGTCCTGCATTGGTCTCAACTTCAATTTCTGCAATTTCTTCTGTTGCAGGAATTTCATCTTCGGCGACTTCTACAACCTCAGTATTATTAGCATCAGACAAGTACGGATTTTTTCTTAAAACGTTATATAATCTAATCATTTTAGACTACGAATTGAGTACCTCATCTGTATCTAAAAAACAACTGATTTTGGAAATTCGAGGAAAAGCAAAAATCTGCTGTGATCTGAAACGACATTTGTCCCCTAGAACTGTCGGAACTATTATGAGATCTTTGCCTTTGGAAGGACATGCGCATCTTTTGGGAAAAAGTATTGTTTACTTTGAAACATCAGTTGATTCTGGTATAGAGCGAGCAAGATCTGAATTCAAAAAAGGAGACGTTGCATTTTTGCCTTCTTCTGGAAGTTTTTGTTTTTTTACAAACGATGTTGCTTCTGCAAAAACAATGACTCCCATTGGCAAGTTATCTGATAATATTGATGCATTAAAGGATGTTAAATCTGGAGATGTGTTGTGTATCTATGAAGAAACTGCTTGATACAAGTGATGTCCCGAATAACCGCCAACTCTTTTGACAATTCCTTTTTCTGCTGATTCTTTTAGAAATTTGTTTGCTGCAGAAATTTTTACTCCTGTTTGTCTTGCCATATCTTGAACAGTAATTACTTTGGCACTTTGGATGATCTTCATTGCTTGTTGTTCATTAACCATAACTGTGATCTCTGCTTTCTTTGGACCGCCTTCACCTTTGTCCTTCTTACTCTTCTTAGATTCTTTAGAACCAGATGATGTGTCTTTTTTTGCAACAGTTGGTTTCTTTGCTCCACCCATAACCTCAGAAAAAAATATTCCTCTTATAAACGATGAACCTACGATTTGTTTGTCATTAGAATTTTCAAATATAAATAACATCTTGGATATGAGATTGTATGGGAGTAGTATCAAAAGGCGCAAAATGTAATGTTGATGGGTGTGACAATGATGGTGCACGTTCACTAAATACTACCAAAGTTGAGAATGCTGGTTTGCGAGTAAATTCCGCAGGCAAAAAAACAGTTCTCTGCAAAGAACATTACAAAGAATACAAAAAGGAATCTAAAGATGACCGTGATCTTGAGCGGGCAAGATTTGACAAGTTTTAGTTTTTCTTCTTTGATCTTTTCTTGTTTACTGGATTTTTGAAATAATCATTACTTAGTTTTTCATACATCTTGTCTAATTTTTTATATAATCTCTTTGGTTTTCTTGTTTTTTGATTACTTAGAACATACAATGCAAGAATCGGAAATGCAATTGTAGCATCTGCATACACTGTAATTATCCCGTGGTGTGCATCTTGAACCTTACCCCAGCTTTTTCCTTCTTGTAATGTAGCTCCTGACAATCCTCCAGTGTCAGGTCTTGCATCAGTTATCTGTATGATATAGTCTTGCCCTCCATCATCTCTTCTTAAAATCTGGTCTAACAACGGACCTGTTTGCTGAGCTGTGTTCTTTGGAACTCCTCCTCCTAATTCTAAAATGCCTGATTTTTTAGAGTCATAAAGAATAGCTGCTTGTTCAATTATTTCTCTTACAAAGTCTAAACTGTATGTTTTATCTTGTAATCTATGTACTGCAAGATTTAGTGCAAGGGATGAATCTTTCATAGTTGAAATGTATACTGGAACATCATAATCATATGCCGTTGCAATGAAACTTTTTTCTGGATGTTTTGATTTTTCTTTACTAATTTTACCCATTAAATTACAAAATTCAGCTGTAGTGAAAGGTTTGTCTGTAAATTCATCTTCAAACATTTTTTGAATTACTTTATCTTCTGCTTCTAATGTTTCATAGAATTTAATGTAAACGTCTCTGATTCTAACAATTTCATTTTCGTATAATTTCATATCATCTACATCAAAACTGCCTTGTTTCACTGGAAATCCCCATGCAAAATGATCTTCATGATACACATTTGCACCCGTAGTAATTATCCAATCTACAAACCCTCTTTCAATTAATGTCTTAATGATACCCCCAAACCCTACTGGTGTCATTGCACCTGAAACTGTAAGACAGATTGTTGCGTTTTCTTTAATCATTTTTGCATAAAGTTTTGCAGCTTCTCCTAATTGCCTACCATTAAATCCTGAACTTGCAAAAACATTTACCAAATCCTCTATCGTCATTTTAGGATCTAATTTGATGTGAGGAATATCTTTACCATGAAATTTGTGTGGGTCCACGACCACAAAACCATTTTACTGTAAATAATACTTGCGTAAAACCTGGAAATATTACTTAATTAGGAATGCACAAAAATAACATTGGATGGACATAATTGATTTACATGATCCTCAAAGAGTAAATAGATCTCCTGATGCTGTTGAAATTTTACTTTCATCAGGTAACTTTATGCAAGATGAATTCAAAATTTCCAAAGTAGAACTTCGTCTTTATCTGGAAAAAACTGATGAAAAACTTGGTGATTATTCTCTCATTACATCGTTTGTTAAAACGGACAAAGGCAGTGTAGAAATGATGTATGATGAGGGATTTCGTGGGAAAGATCCTTTGAAACGGGCATCTACATTTCTTACCTCTAATTTGGGCATATCTGGATTGATTTTACGTTCAGTAATTTCATTACGAGGAAAACTAGAATAGATTTTCATTTTCCTTAATCTTCCTATAAAAATTTTAGAGGATGTCATTTTATCTATGACTTACACTACCGATCTGCCTACTGGTCTATGACTTACACTACCGATCTGCCTACTGGTCTATGACTTACACTACCGATCTGCCTACTGGTCTATGACTTACACTACCGATCTGCCTACTGGTCTATGACTTACACTACCGATCTGCCTACTGGTCTATGACTTACACTACCGATTTGCATATAAATACAGAATTTTAGATGATCAATTATTCTATACATGATTGTCTGTTTCATATAGAATTTTTATTCACAATTTTACTAGTCTCACAGCTTACCTCACTTTACTAGTCTCACAGCTTACCTCACTTTACTAGTCTCACAGCTTACCTCACTTTACTAGTCTTACAGCTTACCTCACTTTACTAGTCTCACAGCTTACCTCACTTTACTAGTCTCACAGCTTACCTCACTTTACTAGTCTCACAGCTTACCTCACTTTACTAGTCTCACAGCTTACCTCACTTTACTAGTCTCACAGCTTACCTCACTTTACTAGTCTCACAGCTTACCTCACTTTACTAGTCTCACAGCTTACCTCACTTTACTAGTCTCACAGCTTACCTCACTTTACTAGTCTCACAGCTTACCTCACTTTACTAGTCTCACAGCTTACCTCACTTTACTAGTCTCACAGCTTACCTCACTTTACTAGTCTCACAGCTTACCTCACTTTACTAGTCTCACAGCTTACCTCACTTTACTAGTCTCACAGCTTACCTCACTTTACTAGTCTCACAGCTTACCTCACTTTACTAGTCTCACAGCTTACCTCACTTTACTAGTCTCACAGCTTACCTCACTTTACTAGTCTCACAGCTTACCTCACTTTAGTTTGTCAGTCATGCTCTAACTTTGAAAATTACTACACCAATAACACATTCCTATCTAGATCTATGTTCTAACTTTGAAAATTACTACACCAATAACACATTCCTATCTAGATCTATGTTCTAACTTTGAAAATTACTACACCAATAACACATTCCTATCTAGATCTATGTTCTAACTTTGAAAATTACTACACCAATAACACATTCCTATCTAGATCTATGTTCTAACTTTGAAAATTACTACACCAATAACCCATTCCTATCTAGATCTATGTTCTAACTTTGAAAATTACTTGACTTTGCATCTTATTTTGAATTATTTTTGTATGTATTATGTTATTTTGATCTATAAGACTAAAATATTTAGAAAAATTTTTGTAACTTCTAAAAATTATTGATGTAAACATGGTCGATCTGTTGATTGATTTCTATTTAATATAATATTTTAATTCTGGTTTATTTTCTGTCACTGCATATTTTTTAAAATTATTTCGGTTCCCATCATTATTTTCTAAATTATTTTCTAAATTATTTTCTAAATTATTTTCTAAATTATTTTCTAAATTATTTTCTAAATTATTTTCTAAATTATTTTCTAAATTATTTTCTAAATTATTTTCTAAATTATTTTCTAAATTATTTTCTAAATTATTTTCTAAATTATTTTCTAAATTATTTTCTAAATTATTTTCTAAATTATTTTCTAAATTATTTTCTAAATTATTTTCTAAATTATTTTCTAAATTATTTTCTAAATTATTTTCTAAATTATTTTCTAAATTATTTTCTAAATTATTTTCTAAATTATTTTCTAAATTATTTTCTAAATTATTTTCTAAATTATTTTCTAAATTATTTTCTAAATTATTTTCTAAATTATTTTCTAAATTATTTTCTAAATTATTTTCTAAATTATTTTCTAAATTATTTTCTAAATTATTTTCTAAATTATTTTCTAAATTATTTTCTAAATTATTTTCTAAATTTCGTGCCTGGTGTTAGGTCTATTTTTTTATAGCCAGTATTAAATTTGGGAACAGGGGCAAATGAATGAAAGGTATTTTACAAAATGGTAAAATTATTTCGTTAAATTTGTGTATGATCTTATTATTTTCAATTATCACATTTTCAATCACTCCTTTAGAAGATAATACGTCAAAAATTATTTTTCCTTTATCCAAATTATCAGAAGATTCTTTCACTCAAACTAATTTTGATACTGAAAAATTTCAAATTGTAAAAACAGAAATTGATGAAAATTCAAACCTGTTTCAATTATCATTAGATGAAGAAATTAAAATCACTGTAAATGAAATTTCTCAAGAAAAGTTGGTTTTTGTAAAGCAAAACATGGAACGAAAAGCTATTTTGGAAAAAATCTTTTTTCAATCAAACATTCGTTCAGAATTAGATAAACATGTTTTTGATTTTATGATTTCGATTATGGACTCCAATTTAGAAATACTTGAAAACAATATCCAATTCATTGTAATTTCTGATGAGTTTATTGAACATGATTTTTTAAACACCTATTTGAATAGATTGTTTACTTCATCTGTTATCTCTTCGGATTATTTTTTATCATTAAACTTACCTTTTAATGACTCTTTAACAATTCATTCATTTAATTCTGATGATGTATCAATTATCACATTTTCATTATTTGCTCCTTTCTTTGGAATTTTATTTGTAATTCCTACAAAAGAATTTTTGATTAGAAAGAAATTCTTTAAAAATTCTATTTCTTTTATGTTTTCGATCTTTTTATTAACTTCTCTTGTTATTCAACCTGTTTCTGATAATATTGTGATGTTTGTTTATGCTGATTCAACAAACTCTACAAACTTGGATTCATATTTACAATCAACCATCATTATGGATCCTGAACCTGGTGTGGATGACATTGTAATGGATCCTGAACCTGGTGTGGATGACATTGTAAATGTTGGCTCTGTTAACGCCACATCTGTTGGCTCTGTTAACGCCACATCTGTTGGCTCTGTTAACGCCACATCTGTTGGCTCTGTTAACGCCACATCTGTTGGCTCTGTTAACGCCACATCTGTTGGCTCTGTTAACGCCACATCTGTTGGCTCTGTTAACGCCACATCTGTTGGCTCTGTTAACGCCACATCTGTTGGCTCTATCAATAGTACTGATACAGATCTGCTTAACGCCACATCTGTTGGCTCTATCAATAGTACTGATACAGATCTGCTTAACGCCACATCTGTTGGCTCTATCAATAGTACTGATACAGATCTGCTTAACGCCACATCTGTTGGCTCTGTTAACGCCACATCTGTTGGCTCTGTTAACGCCACATCTGTTGGCTCTGTTAACGCCACATCTGTTGGCTCTGTTAACGCCACATCTGTTGGCTCTATCAATAGTACTGATACAGATCTGCTTAACGCCACATCTGTTGGCTCTATCAATAGTACTGATACAGATCTGCTTAACGCCACATCTGTTGGCTCTGTTAACGCCACATCTGTTGGCTCTGTTAACGCCACATCTGTTGGCTCTATCAATAGTACTGATACAGATCTGCTTAACTCCACATCTGTTGGCTCTGTTAACGCCACATCTGTTGGCTCTATCAACAGTACTGATACAGATCTGCTTAACTCCACATCTGTTGGCTCTGTTATAATGGATCCTGAACCTGGTGTAGATGACATTGTAATGGATCCTGAACCTGGTGTAGATGACATTGTAATGGATCCTGAACCTGGTGTAGATGACATTATAATGGATCCTGAATTCAAAAATATTGTTTTATTAGAACCAGAAATAATTTCTACTCCAATTCTTGATTCAACTGAACAAACATTCGAACTATCTGAGGATGCAACATTTGAGTTAGAGTTCTTTGATGAATATGATGCATTACTATCTGAGATTGAAGAGATTGAATCAGCTGCACAAATACTCTTAACTGAAACAGAATCTAGTCTTACAGAATTAAATGATCCGGCACTATCTACGCAATCATTTGCTGCAGTTCTTGGAATGATCTTTTCAATTGAATTATTCTTACCAAGTGTTGATGCTGCAAATGGAAATGATGTTGAACAAACTAAAACAGAACTTGAATCCCTAAAACAACAACTAGAATCTCTAAAGATTCAAACAGCATCCCTAAAACAATCAGGTAATCTCGATGAAGAATCAGTCAAAGATCTAAAGAAACAACTAAAATCAATACTAAATGATATCAAGTCAACTGCAAACAAACTAAACGCAAATGACAAAGCACAAGCAGTAAAACTAGACAAATCAAGTCATAATGCAAAAAAAATTGTAGATGTTGATACATTTGACAAGAAACAAAATGGAAAATGGCAAGATGATGAAACCGAAATCAATACAGAAGTTTTTGATTCCAAAGGAAACAAGGTAGACATTAAATCTGAAATTCAGAAAAACAGAGATGGTAAATTCACTATAACATTACTTCCTGATGATATTACCACACCTGGTCTCTACAAACTAAAGACAACATTTACCGTAAATGGTGAAACTCACACAGTTGAAGAAGAATTTGCATGGGGTTTGGTATCATTAAACACTGCAAAGAGCACATATCAATCAGATGAAGATGTAGAATTTATCATTGTAGTTTTAGATTCAGAAGGCCATCCTGTTGCTGGTGCTGATATCTTCATGACCGTGACTAGCCCTGCCAATCAAATTACATCCTTATCGACACAAAATGAAATTGTTGATGGTAAAGAAATTGGACTGTATGAGGCAACATATCATACAGAAAATGTGGATGGAATATACCAAGTATACATCAATGCCCAAACAACAGGAATCAATACTGACTTTAACACAACATTTGGTGTTACAGACTTTGTAGAGTATGATATTGTCAGAACAACTCAATCCAAAATCGATCCCACAATAAACCCAAACTTCTTTGATGTCAAAATCGATATTGAGTCATTTACTGGAGTAGACACAATAACAGTTATTGAAACTGTTCCTGCAGTGTTGGAAATTTCTGACACTGATGCAAATATTGTCACTTCAGGTGATAGAAAGATACTCACATGGACTATAAACTTGATTGATGATAAAACTGTCTTAGAGTATACATATTCTGTTCCATTTATCTTTCCAAGTTTGTATGATCTAGGACCACTTGTAATTGATAATGGTAATTTAGTATTCACTGAATCAAGAGCATGGTATGTAGCAAATGACCCTGCCACATTAACTGGTTGTGAGGGTGCTGGTCCTACTACGTGTCAAATTGATGAAGAAGTCACACTAGTCACAGATCTAATTGAATTGTCTGTCGTAAAAACACTCTCTGACTCTATAGGAACATCTGACACAATTAACACTGTATTTGTTAGAGACCTATCTGACTCTATAGGAACATCTGATGCTGTAACAACAACTCAAACATCAAAAACACTCTCTGACTCTATAGGAATATCTGATACAGTTGTCACTGTAAAATCCATCACAAAAACACTCTCTGACTCTATAGGAACATCTGACACAATTAACACTGTATTTGTTAGAGACCTATCTGACTCTATAGGAACATCTGATGCTGTAACAACAACTCAAACATCAAAAACACTCTCTGACTCTATAGGAATATCTGATACAGTTGTCACTGTAAAATCCATCACAAAAACACTCTCTGACTCTATAGGAACATCTGACACAATTAACACTGTATTTGTTAGAGACCTATCTGACTCTATAGGAACATCTGATGCTGTAACAACAACTCAAACATCAAAAACACTCTCTGACTCTATAGGAATATCTGATACAGTTGTCACTGTAAAATCCATCACAAAAACACTCTCTGACTCTATAGGAACATCTGACACAATTAACACTGTATTTGTTAGAGACCTATCTGACTCTATAGGAACATCTGATGCTGTAACAACAACTCAAACATCAAAAACACTCTCTGACTCTATAGGAATATCTGATACAGTTGTCACTGTAAAATCCATCACAAAAACACTCTCTGACTCTATAGGAACATCTGACACAATTAACACTGTATTTGTTAGAGACCTATCTGACTCTATAGGAACATCTGATGCTGTAACAACAACTCAAACATCAAAAACACTCTCTGACTCTATAGGAATATCTGATACAGTTGTCACTGTAAAATCCATCACAAAAACACTCTCTGACTCTATAGGAACATCTGACACAATTAACACTGTATTTGTTAGAGACCTATCTGACTCTATAGGAACCTCTGATGCTGTAACAACAACTCAAACATCAAAAACACTCTCTGACTCTATAGGAATATCTGATACAGTTGTCACTGTAAAATCCATCACAAAAACACTCTCTGACTCTATAGGAACATCTGACACAATTAACACTGTATTTGTTAGAGACCTATCTGACTCTATAGGAACCTCTGATGCTGTAACAACAACTTCTGCTCAAACTAAAACACTCTCTGACTCTATAGGAACATCTGATGCTGTAACAACAACTTCTGCTCAAACTAAAACACTCTCTGACTCTATAGGAACATCTGATGCTGTAACAACAACTCAAACATCAAAAACACTCTCTGACTCTATAGGAATATCTGATACAGTTGTCACTGTAAAATCCATTACTAAAACACTCTCTGACTCTATAGGAACATCTGATGCTGTAACAACAACTTCTGCTCAAACTAAAACACTCTCTGACTCTATAGGAACATCTGATGCTGTAACAACAACTTCTGCTCAAACTAAAACACTCTCTGACTCTATAGGAACATCTGATGCTGTAACAACAACTTCTGCTCAAACTAAAACACTCTCTGACTCTATAGGAACATCTGATGCTGTAACAACAACTTCTGCTCAAACTAAAACACTCTCTGACTCTATAGGAATATCTGATACAGTTGTCACTGTAAAATCCATTACTAAAACACTCTCTGACTCTATAGGAACATCTGATGCTGTAACAACAACTTCTGCTCAAACTAAAACACTCTCTGACTCTATAGGAACATCTGATGCTGTAACAACAACTTCTGCTCAAACTAAAACACTCTCTGACTCTATAGGAACATCTGATGCTGTAACAACAACTCAAACATCAAAAACACTCTCTGACTCTATAGGAATATCTGATACAGTTGTCACTGTAAAATCCATTACTAAAACACTCTCTGACTCTATAGGAACATCTGATGCTGTAACAACAACTTCTGCTCAAACTAAAACACTCTCTGACTCATTAGGAATATCTGATGCTGTAACAACAACAACTTCTCAAACAAAGACTCTTTCGGATTCTATTTCTATAGTGATGCCTATATCTCTTGAAACTGGTACTAGTGTAATTATTGATTCTCAAACTAGTACTGTAACTTTAGATTCTACCACAAATAAAATTGTAGTTGGAAATACTACTTCCTTAACCGCAATTTCTGTTCCTTCTACAGTTAGTACTCCTATATTAGATCTAGATGGAATTGTAAATAGTACTGGTGTATCTGATGCTTTATCTCAAACATTAACAATTTCATCCTCAAATACTGCAGTTGCAACTACTGTTGAACTTGCTAATGGTACAATAATTTCGGGAACTAATTGGGATGGTGAATTGACTTTGCCTACTGCAAAATCTACTGGCAGTATTACGATTTCCGGAGTTACAACCAGCTTTGTTATGGAGTTTGGAGATCCGGATATTACTTTAACATTTAGCACTCCTGTAAAATTAACATTAAATGATCAGGCAGGAAAACGTGCATACATTACAGAAGGCAGTAATCAAAACGAAATAACTACAACATGTAATTCTAGCAATGTAACTAGTGTAAGCAACATTCCTACATCTTTCCCACAAGCATGTAAAATTAATTCAGGAAATAATTTGATCATATTGACAAAGACTGCATCCACATTTTCTACTGGTTCCACCACTGTAACTACAACAACTACAACTACCACTGAAGATACTTCTTCCCAATCTTCACCAAACCGTGGAGGTAATCGTGGTAGTAGTGGTGGAGGTGGAGGAGGTGGTGGAGGTACCATCTCTGGATCTGGTATAATTGCTGAAGGTACTCAATTGAAAATATATGAAATTGAATATGATGTATGTACTGATTATAAAGTCAAAATTTTGGCAGGAGTAGATAATGAGGATCCTGAGCTTCCATCTCATCCTGATGCAAAAATTAGAACTCCATCTAATGGAATTGTTCAGGCATCATTAATGGAGGATCAACCTTTGGCTCCAAGTAAATACTACTATGAAGCAGGTTTGTCGTCTGGAGATACATTCTTCGTTGCAATAGTAGAAGCATTTGCAGGACGAGTCCCAATTGTTACTCAAAGCAGTATTAATGTTAACGAATGTGAAGAAATACTTGTAATTAACAAAGATACAACTGAAAGCAGAGTATCTGATGCATCAGATCCAAAATCTCCAAGAATATATGATATAAAATTCAGATTAGGTGATTCTACAATTGAACGTAGTTCACTTGATACAAATAATTTTGCAGATTCTGAACAATCTATTCATATTACTGGCAATGTTAATTCTCCAACTGACATCGAAAGAGCTGAATTAAGAGTATCTAACATTGAACAACCAGAATCTGAATATATTGCACTTTTGATGAATTCTAAACACCTCACATCTAATTCTTATGAAATTTCGGGTGAAATTACTAAAGATCTTATATCTGAACCTGGAATCAAATATTGGATTAGAGTTACAAATGCTGATGAAAAAGTTCAGGAATCTGGTAAATTCACTATTAGTACACAACCTGCATATGAAGTGGACGTAAACCTTGATCTGAATGTAAAACAAAATATTGCAAAAGGAAAAATAGTAAATGTTTCAACTGTCATAAATAATAATTCAGAAGGTCCATTATTTGGAACACTTCAAGTATTAGTAGATGGAAAAATGCTTTCTGAGAAAACAAAATTATTTGAAACAGGACAACAAACAATCAAGATTCCATGGACAATAGAAAAACAAGACTCAAAACTAGAATATGAAATTCAAACAATATTCCAAAGCTACGGTGAAATAATTAAGAGTGATACTGTAAAAGTCAAAACCTTTACTGCAAAGAAAGCAATACCTCTATCAGAGTTAACTGAAATCCAATCCATTACGGATGAAAATGGTTCTATTGTAGCAAGAACTGCTTATCTATATTCATCAACTTATGACACGAGTTTGAAATTCCGAGTAATTGCACCGGATGGTACATGTGTAATTGGAGACACCGCCGAGTGCTTCATTACTGATTCTACTACTGGTAAAAGAGGTAACTTTGAGAGTATAGTTCTTGATGAGCAAATTATCCGTGTAAGGTATTCCGGGTCAGACAATCCTGTACAAAGATTCTCAATAACATCTGTAGATCCAATTGAAGGCAAATGGGACATCAAACTTGAATCTAAAGATGGAAGCCACGTGAGTGAAGACATACTGAATGAAACCAAATTGAAGATTACATTCAGAGGAGGCAACTAATTTGAATTTCAATAGAATTACAATTGGAATCATTATTGCTGTGTTGGTAGCAAACCCTGTAACTTTCTCCCAAATTCAGGCTCAAGGATCTGATGAAATATTAAATTCAATTCAAAATATCAAGGCAAAAGTTACAGAAATTCAAATGCTTACAGGATTTGAAGATCCTGGTTTATTAGAAAATCAAATAGATGCAATTGATACAGAATTTTCCATATTAGAAAATAAAATATCAAAAGATGATATAATCGTAGAATATATTGGAATTGAATTCACTGAATCGGTAAAACAATGGAATGTTCTAAAAAATATCATTTCCTTTACGCCATTAAATGATAGTAATAAAGAAAAAGTAGATTCTGTATTAGAATACTTCCAAAACAAAGAAGAAAAATTAAAAATCCTATCCGGAAATATCATTAATGAATTCTCTTCACTAGATAATAGTTATTTCAAACATAAAGAAATTGCAAAAAATATACAAGAATCAATCAATAACATAAGCATAATTTCAAAAACAGATCAAATTAATAACTATGCAGAAATTCAAAATAATCGAATAATAATACAATCAAGTGTTAAAACACTATTACAAATTCCATTAGAAGATAATGAATCCTTGCACATAGAACAGATAATTCCTATTCCTAGGGAGAACTCTAAATCATTAAATGAATTTGAATTCGTATGGGAATCCGTACAATTAAGATTATTATCAATAGAACAAATTTCTACATCAAATATCTCAATCCAAGAAGGAATTACGACAAAATCTGCCACACAGAATCTGATTTCATCCCTTGAAAAATTAGAGAATTCTTGGAAATCAGAATCTAAAGCAGACTTCAATCAACAATCAATTTTCATATTAATTGGAGTGATCATTGTTGGAATAATTGTAGTTGGATTGGTTTACAAAAAATTGAGAGTCAAACAAATAGAACCAGAACCAGTTGTAGAACCAGAACCAGTTGTAGAACCAGAACCAGTTGTAGAACCAGAACCAGTTGTAGAACCAGAACCAGTTGTAGAACCAGAACCAGTTGTAGAACCAGAACCAGTTGTAGAACCAGAACCAGTTGTAGAACCAGAACCAGTTGTAGAACCAGAACCAGTTGTAGAACCAGAACCAGTTGTAGAACCAGAACCAGTTGTAGAACCAGAACCAGTTGTAGAACCAGAACCAGTTGTAGAACCAGAACCAGTTGTAGAACCAGAACCAGTTGTAGAACCAGAACCAGTTGTAGAACCAGAACCAGTTGTAGAACCAGAACCAGTTGTAGAACCAGAACCAGTTGTAGAACCAGAACCAGTTGTAGAACCAGAACCAGTTGTAGAACCAGAACCAGTTGTAGAACCAGAACCAGTTGTAGAACCAGAATCCATCCCTGAAATCATTATTGTTATTTTACATGATAATGGGAAATCAACACATCAACAGATCTTTGATAAAATAATCAAGTATTTACCTTCAACCCAACGTGAAACGATGCGGGCTAGATTAAGTGAATTAAGAAGAAAAGGTTTGATCTCAAGAGGTGATGATGGATTATGGACCCTGGAAGAAAAAGGATACAAAGAATATGAATCATTGAAAAAAACCCAACAAAATATTCAATCTGAGTCTATTTTACAAGAATATTCTGGTTTAGAAGAAGGTATCTATCTATTTAGACATGGGAAATATCAAGATGCAAGTAAATTATTTGAAAATATTCTAAAGGAAAATGATGATGATACTGGTGCACTATACTATAACGGACGTTCCCAATCTCATTTGTACAATCATGATTTGGCATTGTATAATTTTGAAAAATTATTAAGTATTGATCCAAAACATATTGATGCACAATATCATCTTGGAATAGAATTATCTATCATAGGCAAACATGTAGAGTCAATTAATGCATTTGATAAAGTATTGACTATCGACTCCAATCACAAGAATGCATTACTGAACAAAGGACGTTCCTTGGTAATTCTAAATAAAAACAATGAAGCTATATCTTGTTATGATAAAGTCCTTGAAATTGATGAAAATAATTTGGAAGCACTTTATCTAAAAGGAATGGCGTTACAAAAAGATCATCAAGAAACTATTGCCATCAAATGTTATGAGCAGATTGTTGCTATTCAACCAGATCATAAACTTGCTCACTATAATTTGGGTTTGTGTCTAACTGAAATTGGAGAACATGAAAAAGCTGTTCACTCATTTGATAATGTTTTATCATTAGATCAAAACCATAAAGAATCTATCTACCAAAAAGGATTGGTGTTATTGGGAATGGGCGAATTCTTTGAATCTGAAAAATTATTCGATGAAGTTTTGAAATTAGATTCAAAACATTTGGGTGCATTAGGACACAAAGGATTTGTTTTATCAATGCTTGACAAATATGAGGATTCATTGATTTATTTCGATGATGTGATTAAAGCAGATCCTCTTGATACAAAAATTTTATCATTTAAGACTTATTCCTTAATGAAATTGAGTCGATTTGATGAAGCTTTTTCAAACTGTAAAAAAATTATTGATTTAGATTCTAGAAATGGTAATGCACTTTATAATTTATCTAAAATAAGAATCCTGCAAAATAAACCTGAAGATGCCCTTCATTATCTACGACAAGCAATCCAAATCAATCCAAAATATGAACAAATGTCCCAATCTGAACCTGCATTCCAAGGGGTTTTGACTAGAGAATAATCCGTATTTTCTCTTTGATTTCTGAAAATCACTCTAACCCCAAGAATTTTAAACTCAAACTAGGGACTCTGAAACTATGAGAATACTGCAACTACACTGTGATAGCATAGAGTATACTCCTACAAAAAAAGAGATCAAGTCAGCTGAGGATATTGAAAACCCTCAAACCCAGAGACTCGAAGAAACCGTAGTTGCATTTGTTGCAATTGAAGATGGCGATGATTCATCCGTTGCAAAAAACGCAATATCTCAAATAAAAAATTCTATGGAAAAAATTGGATGTAAAAAATTACTACTATACCCTTATGCCCATCTTAGCTCAAATCTTGCAAAACCATCTACTGCAATGTCTTTGTTACAAGAAATGGAATCAGAAGCATCTGATCTTGAAGTTTCCCATTCTCCTTTTGGTTGGACAAAGTCTTACAAAATTCAAGTCAAAGGACACCCATTAGCTGAAAGTTCTAAGGTTGTCACTAAAGATTCTGCTGCTCCTAAGGATGATGACGAAATCACATCTGATGCGCTAAAAGGAGAGTCCACCATTCGCTCTTACTGGAAAATAATGTCTCCTGATGGAACAATGACTAACATTGGTGATTTTGATTTTTCTAATCACAAAAAATTAGAAGTATTGGCCAAATACGAATCTGCAAAACAACGTCAAGTTGACGAACCTCCTCCACATGTTGCATTGATGAAAAAACTTGCAATTGCAGATTACGAACCTGCCTCTGATTCTGGAAATATGAGATTCTTTCCTAATGGCCGTTTAATCAAATCTTTGATTGAACGTTATGTTACTGATAGAGTAAAAGAATATGGTGGATATGAGGTAGAGACTCCAATCATGTATGATTCAGAACATCCAAGCATGGTTAGTTACTTTAACCGATTCCCTGCAAGACAATACAATATTGATTCAGAAGGTAAGAAACTCTTTTTGAGATTTGCTGCATGTTTTGGTCAATTCCTTATGGCAAATCAATTCCAAATGTCTTACAAGAATTTACCCTACAAACTCTATGAGCTTACACGATACAGCTTTAGACGTGAACAATCTGGGGAATTGGTAGGGTTAAGAAGACTTCGCGCATTTACAATGCCTGATTGCCATGCATTTTGTAAAGATATTCCACAGGCAGTTGATGAAATTAAAGTTAGATTTGATTTGTCTCAAAGTGTCCTCAAAGAATTAGGAATTGATGAATCTGATTATGATATGGCAATTCGATTTACTGAGGACTTTTACAATGAAAACAAATCCTCTATTGAAGAACTAGTCAAGAAACATGGCAGACCTGTACTAGTTGAAATGTGGAAAGAAAAATTCTTTTACTTTGTTCTAAAATGGGAATTCAACTTTATTGATAATTTAGGTAAAGCATCTGCTCTGTCTACTGATCAGATAGATGTTGAAAATGGTGCCAGGTATGGAATTGAATTTGTTGATGAAAACAACACTACACAACATCCAATAATTCTACATAACTCCCCAAGTGGTGCAATTGAAAGAATAATCTATGCATTATTAGAAAAAGCTGCATATGATTCAAAGAAAGGTAAGAAACCACAACTTCCATTATGGCTTGCACCAACCCAAGTTCGAATAATTCCTCTAAAAGAAGAATTTTACAAATTTTGTAACAATCTCCATGATAAGATATCTTCACAAAATGTCCGTGTAGATGTTGATGATAGAAATGAAAGTATTGGTAAAAGAATTCGTGAGGCAGAAAAAGAGTGGATTCAATACATTTTGGTAATTGGAGAAAAAGAAGCAGGTTCGGAGAATCTTAGTATTCGTGATAGGCAAACCGGAAATGTTCGAGACGTATCCTTTGATGATTTCCTAAATGAAATTAATCTGCAAACTTCAGGTAAACCATTTACTGGATTAAATCAATCGTCACATCTCTCAAAAAGACCTCAACTAATGGTGTAGATTATGAGTTTCCTTGAATTATACATGAACAAAAATCCCCTGATCACTGCGTCTGATGATGATTCAGAACCTGTAGCAACTGTATTTGGTATTCCATTTGATGCAACTCATTCATACAAACCTGGTTGCAGATTTGGCCCTGATGCCATTCGTGACTCTTTTAACAATATTGAAATCTTTCACCCTGAACTCTCTGTAGATCTAGAGACAGTCAATATTGAAGACTTGGGAAATACCCGTCATACTGTTGTAGCCTCTGAGATGATTGATATGGTAAAAAAAGTGACAACTGAACTTGTTGCAAAAAAAAGACAGTTGTTTATTTTGGGTGGAGAGCACTCCATTACTTATGGAACATACACTAGTTTTCCAAAAGAAACAGGATATGTCGTCTTTGATGCACATTATGATTTAAGAGATGAATTTGCTGATATCCGACTAAGCCATGCATCCTATCTTAGACGTATAGTTGAAGAACGTGGTTCTGAAAATATTTTGCATGTTGGAGCACGTGCATTTGTAAAAGAAGAATTAGAGTTTTTGACAGAACAAAAAATCAAAATCATCTCAGATAAGGATATTCGAGATGGTAAAGGTCCTCAATTACTCAAAGATCATGTTTCAACTTTTGATACTGTATATTCTAGTTTTGATCTTGATGTGCTTGATCCTGCATTTGCACCTGGTGTTGGAAATCCTGAAGCTGCAGGAATCACTTCTAGAGAATTATTTGATATGATTTACTCTCTTCAAGAAACCAAAGTAATCGGTGCTGATATTGTAGAACTAAATCCATATCATGATAATGGTGCTACTGCATCTCTTGCAGCAAAGATAATGTCAACACTGATTGCAATCAATCTGTCTCAAAATCAATAAATTCCAAAAAATTGACTATTGTTTACCTTGATTTTACTTCTATTCACTTTATTAGCTAGTATTGTTGGGGTTATCACGTGCTAAACAACCTTCGAGATACACTCAAGCCTACTCTTGAAAAGATTGGAAGAGGATTTGCATCTACTGGATTATCTCCTAACTTCTGGACTGCAGTCGGTTTAGGTGTTGCATTTCTATCTGCAATAGTTTATGGACTAGGAATTGAATTTGGATTAATCATTGGAGGTATCTTATTACTTGTTTCTGGATTCTTTGATATGGTGGATGGACAAGTTGCACGTGTTACTGGTAAAACTTCTCAAAAAGGTTCGTACCTTGATTCAATGTTTGATAAAATTGCAGAGACTGCAATATTTTTAGGAATTCTAGTTGGTGGTTATGCCGAACCATATCTTGTATTGCTTGCTATTACTTTGTCTTTGCTGGTAAGCTATGCTAGGGCAAAGTCTGATGCACTAAATGTGAAACTACAAGGTGTAGGAATTGGTGAGCGAGCTGAAAGATTACTTGTAATTGCAATCATTGGAATTATTGGATTTATGGAGATAGCTGTAATCATCGTAGTGATAATTGCTGCAATAACATTAATTCAAAGAATGATTGTTACTGCAAAAAACATCAAAGAATAAGACTATCGTAGTTTTCCACGTTTTCTTCTATTGTCTGCAGATCTGATTTTTAGAATCTTAAAGTGAATTGCACATGAAATACAGTACCATTTTAGAACTGTAGGTGATGCAATGTATGCTCCCTGTGCTCGTAGTTCTTTTGCTAATGTGTGTTCTACTAGGTTTAGCTTGGATGTGACTTTTTTTGCCTTGTCTTTTGGAACGGTTTGTCCACAGTTTGTACATTGTACAACCCCTGAAGATCCTTTTCCTCCTTTTGTACGGCCTCTACTTGCACGCTTAAGTGGCATGACAATAAACTGATTTCCCTACTTATATTCTTGTGGACAATTCTGATAATCTGCCGAATTTATGCCTAAAAATGAACCAAAAATACTGCATGTTTTAATTCTAGATCGAATAATTTTATTTGAAGAATTATGCGTGGTCTCTGTCATAGTTGTTTTACTTCTGGAGTTGAATTATTCTTGCTAAAAGGAGCAATTCTTTGTAAAGCCTGTTTTGATAAAAATAATGCAAAAAACTAAATCTGTTATCCTTTGATGAAGAGAAATGAAATTAGCTATTTTTGCTCATTGTGCAATTGATACTATTACTATTGATGATAATAATTATGAACAAATTGGAGGGTCTGCATGTTATTGTGGATTGACTGCACGTGAATTCAAATTTGATGTTGATTTGTATACTAAATTTGGAAATGATTTTCCAAAACAATACCTTTCTGATAATAAAATAAATCTGATAAATTCTGAATCTGAGAAAAACACGACAAAGTTTGCAATATCAATTAATGGTTCTGATAGAACATTGAAACTTGAAAATCAATGTGATCCTATAGAGTACTCAAGCACAAAAGCAGACGGACATCTTGTAAGTCCAATTTATCATGAAATTACAAATGAAACACTAAAAAAAATTAAAGATGATTCAAATTTTTTATTTATTGACCCTCAAGGGTTTCTACGAGAAAAAGATTCTCAAAATAATGTTTCATTACAAAAAAATGATATTGATTTGACTAATGTTAATGCAATAAAAGTAAATCCCGAAGAAGCACAACAACTAGTTACTGGAACTCATGATGAAATGATGGTGGCTCTTCAAAAAAAAGGTGCAGAACATGTTCTTTTTACAAATAAAACTGAAGTGTCATTGTTGGTAAAAGACAAAGTATATTCTATAACTTTACCAAACAAAGAGATTCATGATACTACTGGTATTGGTGATATTTTCTGTGCAGCATTTTGTTGTACAATGCTTAAAGAAAAGGACTTTTTGTGGGCACTGTGTTTTGCTGGTGGTGCTGCCCAGGCTGCACTTGACTCAAAAAATGTTGGATTGCAAAAAATCCCTCGAAAAGGAACCATTCAAAATAATGCCTCTTACTTTTACAATCTGGTAAAATTTCGAGACTTGTAGGCACATTATTCTTTTATTGAGGCATTTCAAATGCCTATTCTATGCAAATAGGAATCTATGGTACTGGTTCTACCAGTAATGCGGCAAAGTATGTAAAAAAAATACTAGATGATGCTGGAATCAAATCATTCACAATTACAAAATCCAAGAGCAAACCTGCTGATTGCATTATTGTTTTAGGTGGTGACAAGGGTGTTCGCAATTATTTTCATAGAACGTTTGACTCGACATTACCTATTTTGGGAATTAGTGAGGGTGAATCAAGCGGATTTTTAGCACAAATTGATCTTAAAGAGTTTGCATCATATGTCAATATTTTAAAAAAACAAAAATACACAATTGAAGAAGTTCCTCGTCTTGGCGTAAAGATTGATGGTAAAAACGTCTATCCTGTTCTCAATGATGTTGCAGTGTTTTCATCTCGAAGTGCAATGTTAATGGAACACACTTTGCGTGTAAATGGTGAGGAAGTATGGCACGATAATAGTGATGGAATAATTGTTTCAACTCCTATTGGTTCTTCAGCTTATTCCATGTCTGCTGGTGGACCTGTACTGTTCCAAGACTCTGCAGTCTTTGAAATCATTTCAGTAAATTCCCTTGATGTTACAAGAAGACCAATTATCGTTTCAAATGATAGCTCAATTGAGATTGATGATATCTCTGCAAGGCTGCACTGTGAAGTGGTTTTAGATGGCTTGGATAGATACAAAGTAAACAAAACCGTTGAATGTACTCAATTCTTTCCTCCTGCAAAAATAATTCGTCTAAAAAAAGACTCTACTGCAATTTCTGCATTGGCAAAAAAAGTTCATTTGGCCGAAGAACTACTCAGCATGCCTCCAAGCTCTAAGTTGCTCTTGAAAACTTTAGAGTATGAGGGTGCATTAACTCAAAAAGATTTAGCAAACAAAACTCTTCTTCCTGATAGAACTGTTAGATTAGCATTGAGTCATTTACTAAAGAAAGGATATGTCAAAAAGAAAGTCTCTATTCGTGATGCTAGACAAAAAATTTATGAGATTTCAAAAATTGAATGAGTAAGTCAAAATGCAAAAACTACCGTTTGTTGTTCTTGGAATGGGGCTTTCATTTCTTTTGATTTGGATTTTTGCTATAACTCCTGAACTGTTAACCACTCCTGATATTTTGGAAATTACTGCTGAAAATGTAGGTATGATTCAATTTGCAGATTATATTGGAGGTGAATTATCTGAGCCTACCAAAATGTTATTTCAATGGGATAGGGATATAGTTGCAAAAAGTGGTAATGAACTACGAGTACATACAACATATGACTATACAGACATTCTAACTGATGAAAGTTTTTGGATAGTGGAATTTGATGAATGGGTAGACAAAAACACTCGTGAATACTTGGAAAAAGATGGCCGTTTTACATTCCCTCCTCATGTTGAGAAACGAGATTACTTGGTTTATGATATTGGTGGAACCGTAATGGAGTATCATTTTGTTGAGGAGGCTGTTCTTGATGATGTCCCTGTTTACAAGTTTGAAGGTGAAGAAATCTTTGATGTCTCTGATGCTTATCCTGATTTTGAAGAGCAAATTTGGGAACATTATCGCGCTACAAACTACATTGAACCAATAACTGGATTGGATGTCTCATTTAAAGAAGAATTTACTGATTATGCTCTAGTTGATGGAGAAAGAGTTGTGGTATTGGAAGCGTGGGATGAACCCACAGATTTTTCTCAAAAAACATTGTTGGGCAAAGCAAAGAATCTAAAATCACTTTATTTCGTATATGAAACCATAATTCCTGTAGTAATTGGGTTTGGTACTTTTGCAGGATTTATTCTAACAATGTTTGCCGGTAGAATTTCAAAAGGTGAAAAAGAGATTGTGGAACTCAAAGAGATAGACAAACAAAAAGATGAACTAGTATCAATGGTAAGCCATGAGATAAAAAATCCATTAACTCCAATTCTTTTAGCATGTCAACTACTGCTGGCACAAAAGGATGGTCCTTTAACTTTAAAACAAAAACAAAAAATTGAACAAATTATGGCTAGTTCTGAGCAGGTCAATGCTTTATTGTCTGATTTCTCAGATCTTAAAAAATTAGACAGAAACAATATGAAACTATCAAAAGAAGAAGTTGATCCAGTTATTCTTTTAAATAAAATTGTGGCATCTATGAAAGATTCTGTTGAATCCCATGGAGCACGTTTAGAATTAAAAATAAAAAAATCTAAAAAAATCTCTTGTGATTCTAAACGTATTTCTCAGGTTATCTCAAATATTATCAAAAATGCAATTGACTTTATTCCAAAAGAAGATGGTCGAATCACCGTTTCATTAGATGTCGATAATGTTGGTCAAACTCTAATCAGCATTGAAGATAACGGTATAGGTATTCCAAGAGAACACCATGAATTAGTTTTTGAAAAATTTCAACAATTAGATACTCCTGAAGGTATTACGCATGAAGGAACTGGACTTGGCTTGTCCATTTGTAAGGGAATTATTGAGGCCCATGGAGGACAAATTTGGATTGCAAAAAACTACACCCATGGTGCTAGATTTGAAATTCTTTTACCTTAAGTTCTGATTATTTTTCAGATGCTGCCTTGATAAATGCTGCAAATGCTTCTTCAGGAAATCCTGGTCTGCTGTTAAACTCTGGGTGAAATTGTACTCCTAGATAGAACTTGTGACTGGGAATTTCTAACATTTCCATTCTTTTGCCATTGTCACTGTCTGCTGAAAATATCAATCCATTTTTTTCAAATTCTGGAATGTACTCTTTGTTAATTTCATATCTATGTCTATGGCGCTTGCTGATTGTTGTGGTACCGTAGATTTTTTGAGCATTTGTGTTTTCTTTGATTATTACATCATTTGCTCCTAGCCTTAATGATCCTCCCATGTCTGAAACATCTTTTTGCTCTGGAAGTAAATCTACAATTGGATTTTTTGCATCAGGTTTAATCTCTGTAGAGTTTGCATCCTCTAATTTCATAACATTTCTTCCAAATGCAATTGCTGCTAACTGGAATCCAAAACATATCCCAAGATATGGTATGTTGTTTTCTCGTGCATAATTTGCAGTTTGAATAATCCCTTCTGAACCTCTAGTTCCAAATCCTCCTGGAACTAGAATTCCATCATAGTTTGATAAAATAGAATAATCTGTAATTAATTCTGAATCAATCCAATCAATATCTACTGATTTTCCCATTTGTGCCCCTGCGTGTTTTAGTGCATGATTTACGCTCACATAACTATCTGCCAGCGTCACATATTTTCCAACCATTGCAATCTTTACTTTTTGGTCCTCATGATTTACCATATTTTGTGCAATTGCATTCCACTTGTCCCAATTTGCAGATGCGTTAACCATTCCAACTATTCCAAACTTGGTAAATATTGAATCCATGATGCCCTG
The DNA here is from genome assembly GCF_006740685.1 of Candidatus Nitrosopumilus sp. SW. NCBI lineage: Archaea > Thermoproteati > Nitrososphaerota > Nitrososphaeria > Nitrosopumilales > Nitrosopumilaceae > Nitrosopumilus > Candidatus Nitrosopumilus sp. SW. The sequence continues at coordinate 24,158 of NZ_CP035425.1, forward strand.
GTCATACAACATTTGTGGAACTTCAAAGATTGATTTTACATCATGACATGATAAAACATCTTTTGCAGTGACATTTGTAAACATTGCAATTTTCTTTTTTGTTTTTTCTTCTAATGGCAATGTACATCTTACTGCCAAAAAGTCTGGTTGAATACCGATTCTTCTTAATTCCTGTGCACTGTGCTGTGTAGGTTTTGTTTTTTGTTCTCCAACAACATCAAGTGAAGGTGCTAATGTTACATGAACAAAAATTACTCCTTGTGGTCCCTCCTCGACTCTCATCTGTCTTAATGCCTCTAAAAATGGCAGTGATTCAATATCTCCTACTGTTCCACCGCACTCTACAATTAGAAAATCAAGTTTTTCATCTTCGGCTATTTTTCTAATCCTGTTTTTAATCTCATCAGTTACATGGGGAATAATTTGGACACATGCTCCTAGATACTCTCCTTTTCTTTCTGCCTCTATTACTGAAGAATATACTTGGGCAGTTGTAATATTGTGGCTTTTTGGAATGTCTTGATTTAGGAATCTCTCATAGTTTCCAATATCCATATCACATTCTCCTCCATCATCTGTGACAAACACTTCACCATGAGCTACTGGATTCATGGTTCCTGCATCATAATTCAGATATGGATCTATCTTGATACATGAAACCTTTTGATCTGCTAATTGTAATAATTTTGCAATCGAGGAAGTTGTTACGCCTTTTCCAAGGCCAGACATCACACCACCTGTGACAAAAATAAACTTCGTCTGCACATTAATGAAACGATTATCGGGTTTTTGTATGTTTTGTCGATCATGGTTTGGTTGAAATAGTATAATGTTGTATGAATTCTATGAAAGTTGCGCTTGCTGTTTTACCTTTGATTGCAATGTTGATTGTAGGTTCAGGTTTTGCTTTTGCTGCAAGTTATGATATTAAAATCCCTTCAGGGGCATCTGATGAAAATTACCCTTATTTCTGGTCTCAAAAAGATACTGGTGTCACAACTGGTGAGATAACTGTCTTTCCAGGAGATACCATAACTTGGTCTAATGCTGACACTGCTTTTCATACTATAACTTCAGTTTCTGCATCAAGTATTGAGACTGGTGATTTTGAAGAAGATGGTTTGTTTGATAGTGGGTTTTTCACCGCAGGGAAATCTTATACCCGACAATTCAATGATCTTGGCGATTTCTATTATTATTGCAGTCTCCACCCATGGATGAATGGTGTTGTTCATGTGGTATTGGATCCTGGAAGTGTCAAATCTATAGATAGAATAGCATCTGGGTTTTCTGATGATGGAGTAGGATTTGAGGTAAAATATTTCTTAGATGCATATTTGGCTAATACCGTTCATGTGGATCCTGATGAAAGAACTTTGACATTTACTCTTACTGGTGAAAGCAATAATGATGAAATTACAATAACTTTGCCTAAAGAACTCATTGATAATCCAACTACCGTATGGGTTAATGGAAATATGGTTGATTTTGAATCTGATTCTACCATTAGTGGCAATACTGCAACTCAATTAGTCATTCCAATTGACAAGGATTCTCGAGAAATCAAGATAATGGGTTCTAAGGTCATTCCTGAATTTGGAGGAATTGCTCTTTTGATTCTTACAGTCTCTATTATCTCAATCATAATCTTTTCAAAAAAGACTAGTTTGCTTACTATGAGATGAATATTTTTCACAATAACCCTCTCTTTTAGCCTCAATTCTACTAACTTGTCTGGTGAGAGAGATTCGCCTTAAACTAACTGACAATGACTATCTTGGATTCCTCAGTATTGCAACTGCTGATCAATTAACTGTAGAAGAAAAATTGAAACAAATCATCAATTATCATCTGATCGTTTATAGAAATAAACAGAAATTAAAAAATGAACGTTTGATGTAAATCAAAAACTTAAGTTCATACAAAATTCAGAAACTTTGTGGTGTATAATGATTCAAACTATAGGGCTACACTAGTTATTCTAAATGATATTGAGAAAAGGGGGCTATACCATTTTAATCCTGAATATCATGATGAACAGTTCTTTCGAAATTTTATAGATTTTCAAAAAAGTTTTTCTCATACATTTGCTGAAACTATAAAAAAATTAGATGATTTTGAAACAAAACGCGATGAAGTAATACTCTTTGTAGTTTATTCTATAATGTCTTACATCAAGTCTCATCTCAAAGTCTTTGAAAAATTTCTAAAAATAATAATTGATTCTAGTAAACTCAAAGGTGGATTTGATGAAAATACTACCTTGAGCCAAATTCTCAAAAAAATTTGCAACAAAATGCAATATAATCCAAAATTAAAAAATGCCATTAGAGGTCTATTTTTAGCTGATTTTGCAGATGCAATAGACTCTCAACAATTTCTGATTTTAAATGATGGACATTTGATGATTTATCCTAAAGATGATACCAAGAAAAAATTAATCAGCATAGATGCTTTGTATGATGATTCGCTACAGGTTCGTTCCATATTTGATGCCATGCTTGATTGGGCAGGTGAAGCAGACAAACCCTCTCAAAAACAAACTGATGCCATTGATGATATTGTAAGAAATCTGGTCTTTCAGGTTAATTCCCTTGATGCAAAATTAGACCGTATTTCTTGATTTTTAATTAGATCAAATCTTTTTCTTCTGATGTTTGATGTTTTGGACTAGTCCTCTCTTATGCATAAAAAACCATCTAAAACATGAATAATTCCAATTGTGAACACTATTGGTCAAAAAATGGCTCATTTTTTTGCATTCACTGTGGGGAAGATATTCACAAAAATCACAAGTTTTGATTCTTCTTTTGATTAGATTCTATCAATATGCTTAAGTTACCTAATTGTGTATCTTGTTTATGGGATTTAAGAAAACTCTTGCAAAATTCTGTATTATGAAAAAAGTAAGAGACAAGGCAAATGAGCCAGACGAATCAGATGAAAAATAATTAATTTTTAAAACTATACACATGTAAAATTATCTCTTGATTTTTGGACATTTTTTAATTTTTTAGAACGTGCGTTTTTTATTTTTCTTTCACACTAGTACTTTGAGAACATCTAGTAGGTGGTCATAACTGAAATTGAGTTTCCCCTCTATGCCAGTTTGTAAACTTGGCCGCCTTACTTAGACGGTTCTTATTTTTTCTGCAATGTTTGCTTTTTGAGTGATTTTGTAAATGACGCTATTTTTGATTCTAGTTTATTTTGAGGTGTTTTTTCAATTAATTTCAAATATGCACTACCGACAATCACTCCATCTGCTCCTGCTTTGATGTATTTTTTCACATCTTCTGGTGTTGATACTCCAAACCCTACACCAATTGGAATTTTTCCTTTGGTCTGTTTTTTGACATTTTTAATTGCCTCTATGGTGTAATTTTTGATTCCTGTTTTTACTCCTGTTGTTCCATACACTGCAACAAGATACAAGAAACCCGATGATGCCTTTGCAATTTTTTGAATTCTAGTTTTACTTGTATTAGGCGATATCAAAAATATTGTATCTGCATTATTTTTTGCAGCTTGAAGATACTCTTTTGATTCTTCTATTGACATGTCTGGTAGAATAAATCCATCAATACCTGCTTTCTTTGCTTCTGCTATGAACTTTGAGTATCCTTTATGGTATAGGATGTTTGTATATGTCATCAATATTAGAGGAATGTCTGTTTCTTTTCTGATTTTTTTCACTAGTGCAAAAAATTTGTCTATCTTTGTACCTTTTTCAAGGGAAATCGTGCTTGCATTTTGAATAACAGGTCCGTCTGCTAGAGGATCTGAGAATGGAAATCCTAGTTCTATGATGTCTACTCCTCCCTTTACCAATCCCCTAACAACTGAAATGGTTGATTTTTCATTTGGGAATCCTGCCATGATGTATGAGATTAAGGCTTTTTCTTTTCTTTCTTGCAACTCTGCAAACTTTTCTTTAATCTTTGACATTTTTACTCAAATAATTTTGCACTTCTTCTACGTCTTTGTCTCCTCTTCCAGAAAGTGTAACTACAATTGATTCTGATTTTTTACCCTTTCTTGCAACTTTGATTGCTTCAGCGATTGCATGAGCTGATTCTAAAGCTGGAATGATGCCTTCAGTTCTTGTTAACATTAAAAATGCATCAATCACTTCTGTGTCTGTTGCTGAATGATATTTTACTCGTTTAGTATCTTTGAAATACGAATGTTCAGGTCCAACTCCTGGATAGTCTAATCCAGCTGAGATGCTATGTGTTTCTGTAATTTGTCCTTCTTTGTCTTGAAGCAAGTATGTCATCATTCCGTGAAGAACTCCTTTACTTCCAGCCGATAATGTTGCAGAATGTTTCTTTGATTTTAATCCGTGTCCTGCTGCCTCTACACCTATAATTTCTGCATTAGAATCAACTAGTGGATAAAATGTACCAATTGCATTTGATCCCCCTCCAACACATGCAATAACACTATCTGGTGTTTTGTTTAGTTTCTTCATCTGTGATTTTATTTCATTTCCGATTACACTTTGAAAATCTCTGACCATAACTGGATATGGATGAGGTCCAACTGCTGAACCCAGCAAATAGTATGTGGTCTCTACATTTGTAATCCAATCTCTGATTGCCTCATTGATTGCATCTTTGAGTGTCTTTGAACCTGATTTTACTGGATGAACTTTTGAGCCAAGTAAATTCATTCGAAATACGTTTAGTTTTTGTCTGATGGTGTCTTTGTAGCCCATATACACCTCTGCTTTCATTCCTAATGCTGCGCATGCCATGGCAGTAGCCACTCCGTGCTGACCTGCCCCCGTTTCTGCAATGATTCTTTTCTTTTTCATTTTTTTTGCAAGAAGTGCTTGTCCAAGTGTATTGTTTATCTTGTGAGCTCCTCCATGCAACAAGTCTTCTCTTTTTAGATAGATCTTTGAACCTCCAAGTTTCTCTGATAGGTTTTTTGCATAATATAGTGGAGTTGGACGACCTGCATACACTTTGAGATAGTAATCTAATTCTTTTTTGAAATTTTTATCATTTTTAAATTTTAGATAATTTTCCTCTAACTCTTCGATTGCTGGAACTAGAGTTTCTGGAATATACTTTCCTCCAAATTCTCCGAATCTGCCATTTTTTGGATATTTCAATACGCATTCACCAATTTTCTTACCTGTTCTTCAATGTTATCACTTTTCATTATGCTTGATCCTATTAGAAATGCATCTGCTCCACACTTTTTTAGATATTGGATGTCCTCAGGTGTATCTATTCCACTTTCAGATAATATGGGTCTGGATTTGTCTACTCCGGATAATATCGTTTCAGTTGTTTTTAGATCAATCTCTAAAGTGTCTAGGTTTCTATTGTTGATTCCAATCAAATCTGCTTCTGTTTTTAATGCATTTTCAAATTCTTGCTTTGTGTGTACTTCTAGCAAAACCTGTAGACCTTGTTTGTGGCCATATGCAATAAACTCATCAATATCTTTAAGATAATTTTGATCAAATAATGATTGAATCACTAACATAAAGTCTGCTCCAATCTTTTTTGCTGCATCAATCTGAACTTTTTCGATCATGATGTCTTTCATTAGCATTGGAACATCTACTGCCTGTCTTACCTTCATGAAGTATTCTGGTGATCCGTTGAATAGATGTGGTTGTGTTAGTACTGATAGTGCCTTTGAACCTCCTGCAATCATTTGAGATGCTATGCTTACAGGGTCAGTAATTGTCCTTATCTTGCCTAGAGATGGAGATGAAAACTTTACTTCTGTGAGTAGTGGTGCATGCGCACTAGTCTTGATAATTTGAATAAAATCTTTGTTTGATTTTTCTAAATTTGATTCAACTTCATACACTCCATCATCAATTGCCATTTGTGAATTGTTTACTAGTTTTCTAAGAATATTTTCAGCCATCAGTAATCTCCTTTAATTTTGAAATGTCTCCTGTATCTTGCACAAATTTCTCTAATACTGAAAATGCTTTACCATCTTTAATTGTGTTTAATGCAAGTTCTACTGCTTCTTCAAAATTATTTGAAATATTTGCAACAATTAACCCTCCTGCTGCATTAAGCGCAGTTGTTTCAATCATTGCCTGGTTTGCAGTATTGTTCAAAACTCCTACAAATGATTTTATTGCATCCTCTTTAGTTTGGATCTGAATATCTTTTAATGATGATTTATGCAATCCTACAACTTCAGGATCAATTGCATTCATCAAAACTTTGTCATTTCTTGAAATACATACTCTGTTAGTAGAACTGGTGGAGAATTCATCCATTCCATCATCTGAACGTACTGTCATAATATTTTCTGCACCTTTTCTTTTCAATATCATTGGTAGTCTGTCTAAGTATTCAATTGAAAATACTCCTACCAGTTGATTTTTTACTCCAGCTGGATTGGATAATGGACCAAGTAAATTAAATGCAGTTCTTTTTCCTAATTGCTTTCTTGCTGCTGAAACATGTTTCATTGCAGGATGAAATTTTTGTGCAAACATAAAACAGATGTTGTGTTTTTCTAAAACTTCTGCAATTTGAGATGGCTCTAAATCCAAATCATACCCAAAATACTCAAAAATATCTGCACTGCCAGAAATCCCTGAACTAGAGCGATTTCCGTGCTTTGCGACAATTCCTCCTGCTGCAGCCACAACAAATGATGCTGTAGTCGATATGTTGAATGTCTGTAGTTTGTCTCCTCCCGTACCACACATGTCAATGATTGTCCCTGTATTTTTTGGCTCAATTTTCAATGAAAATTCTTGCATTTTGTCAAGCATTCCTAATAATTCGTCATCTGTTTCTCCTTTGTCTGCTAGATTTGATAGAAAATCGACGTTTTGTGAATCAGTTGTATTTCCCGAAAGAACATCTGTCATCACTTGATTCATTTCCTCATATGTGAGGTCCGTTTTTTCTTGTAGTTTTGATATCAAATCTGTAATCATTTTTGTTTCTCCTTTACTTGATCAATAAAATTGGATAAAATTTTCTTACCATCTTCAGTCATAATTGATTCAGGGTGAAATTGCACTCCTTGAATTAGATAGTCTTTATGTTCTATTGCCATAACTTCCCCATCATCTGATGCAGTAGCTGTAACCTTTAGAACTTCTGGAATAATGGTTTTATCTCCGACTAGACTATGATAACGTGTAGCTCTAAATGGATTTTTTACATCTTTGAATAATTTTGAATCCACATGTTCAACAGGACTTGTCTTTCCATGTCTTACACATCCTGCATTAGTTACTTTACCGCCAAACGCATCAATTATTCCTTGGTGTCCTAGACACACTCCTAATATTGGTGTGTTTGAACCCATGTTCTTGATTACATCACTACATACTCCAAAGTATTTTTTGTCTTCTGGTGTTCCTGGACCTGGGGAAATAATTATTGCATCATAATTTTTTTCTTGAATCTCTTTTAATGTGATTTTATCATTTCTGATCACATCACAATCCACTCCTAATTCTCCTAGGTACTGTGCAATGTTGTAAACAAATGAATCATAATTGTCTATGATTAAAAATTTCATGATGATGCCTCCTTTAATGCTTGGAGCATTGCACCTGCTTTGTGCTCCGTTTCTTTGAACTCATTTTCAGGTATGGAGTCTGAAACAATTCCTGCCCCTGACTGGACAAAACCCTTCCCATCTTCGATGAATATACTTCTAATTGCAATTGCAAAATCACAACATCCGTTATATGAGAAATATCCCACCGCACCTGCATATGGGCCCCTAGACTCTGTCTCTAATTCATCAATAATCTCCATGGCTCTAACTTTGGGTGCTCCAGACACTGTTCCTGCTGGAAATACTGCCTGAAATGCATCAAACATGTCATTTTCAGGTGCCAAATTACCTACTACATGACTAACAATATGCTGAACATGACTAAACCGCTTTATCTCCATTAGTGATTCTGGATGAACTGTGCCGTATTTGCAGACTCGACCAATATCATTTCTTCCCAAATCAACTAGCATTGTGTGTTCTGCTAGTTCTTTTTCATCATGAATCAATTCATCTGCTAATTGTTTATTTTTCTCTTCATCATCAGTAATTTTTCTGGTTCCTGCAATAGGGAATGTTTCTACTTTATCATCTGTGATTCTTACTAACATTTCCGGTGATGCACCAATGATTGTTTTGGTACTTTGTTTTAGATGATACATGTATGGTGATGGATTTAGTTTACGTAACGTTTTGTATAGTGTAAGATTATCTCCCTCTGTATCAAATGCAAATTTACGAGATAATACTACTTGAAATATGTCTCCATCGTGAATGTATTCTTTTGCTTTGTTAACAATATCTGAGAATTTTGTTTCATCCATATTTGGTGTAACTTCACTTGAATGAAATTCACCAAATTCATCATTGCTCATAATTAATTTATCAAATCTGTTTTCATCGTGATAAAAATAAAACAATTTTTTTTGCAAATTGTCGTATAATAACCCGTCATCATAAATTCCAAATTCCATTAGTGGTTGAGGTGAATTGTGTCTATCTGGAATATTTTCTACCATTCTAATTGCATCATAATTTACAACTCCTACTGCCCCTCCAAGATATCTATAACTTTGATCATCTGATTTTCCAAGTAATTTTTTTAATTCTAAAAATGGATTACTTGTATGAATCGTTTTTGTTTCTCCGTCTTGAATTATTTCTACCTTATCTGTATATCCTTTGAGAATTGTTTTGGGGTCAAACCCCATTACAGAAGTTTCAGCTAGTACCTCTGGACCAGTTAGTGATTCAAAGAGAAATGAATGAGAATAATTTCTTGAAATTTTATTGTAAATTTGAAATTGGTTTTCAGATAAATCTAGGGGTATTACTTTTGCTTGAGTCTTTCCAAAGGTGTCCACCCATAGACAAAATTCTACTGGTTTATTATTTAAATTGTAAAGTAATTTCTATTGAGAGAATTTTTGTCTAAATTGACTTGTTTTTAGGCTCAAACTGGTTACCGTATAGTACGGTACCTTTATAGGATAGTTGATCGTAGTATAGTTACCATGCAGGGGGTAAATCGAAGAATTATGCAGGATATGCAGATTCTCAAAAAACAACGCATTCTAACTTCTGTAAGTAAAGTAGAGTGCTATGTATGTGGTAAAGGATTAGAAGACGGTCACTCTATTACTGCAAAAACTTTGCCAAATGGAACTGTTCTATTTTGCGACGTTCATTATTCATTACAATAACTCCTAAATTTTTCCTTTTTTATATCCCGTATTTTTTGCGATGAGCATTTTTCCATGCAGTTGCAATGTTTCTTTCTTCATTGGTTATTTCAACTTCTAATGGTGGCTCTGGTAACGTTCCATACTTTGTCAATACTTTACGATATTTTCTATAATATGCCTCAATCTCTCTTAGTAACATTTTTACCAATTCTTGAAATTTTTCTGCTTCTTTATCCATCTCCATATCTCGTAATTTGTTAGCCTTTTTTTGAGTAATTTTCATTTGCTTGAATCTTCTATTATATTCTGCAAGTATTCTTAATTCTGAATTCTCTTCAATTGATTTTGAATCTTTTTTGAACTTCATAATTTTTTCCTTCTATTACCTTGATTCTATTTTTTTAATTTCCTTTTTGATTTTTTCAATATTGTCTGTCCATATTTTTACCATCTTTTTTGAATTTTCAAGTTCTTTTACATTATCTACATTCTTAATTTTTTGAAGTTTCTCCATTTCACGAATATGTTTTTGCAAAGTTTCTTCTGCTGATATAAGCTTCTTTTTTTGAAAGTCTAGAACCTTTTTTGACAGGAAATTCAATAATTCATATTTTGATCATTCATTAAAAAATCAATTCTTTTGCAAAACTTCTTTTTGTGCCTAAATTTCTCGTTTTTTGCCCCATTTGTGCTCGATTTGTAAATGATCCTCTAATTTTCTAGGAGTTCCTAACACGACATTGCAAATAAGACATTTGTAACTCAAGGAGTTCATTTGGATTAGTTTAGTTTAAAATCGGAGGTTATTATGAAAAATTATTCTTCATCAATAGACTTGTTGTATTCTTCTACTTTTTTGTTGTACTCTTCTATCTCTATATTTTCGACATCTGTATCGTTAAATAATTCTGGATTTTCTTCCTGTGCTTTTTTCATCAATTTTGTAAATGTTTCAGGATCATCTTTTTGCAATTCTAGTAAGATTTTTCCAATTGAATCATCTAGATTACTCATGAATTTATTGAAAAATCGTGATACTTAACAATACTGTAATTCTTTGATAGAGTATGCCTTTAGATAAAATGAATAATACTGAAGATTTTGTACCTACTCACAAATCTGTTATTTTACATCTTCGTGGAAAACCCTTTGCATGTATAATTGACACTCAAAATAACTATGATCAGATAAAAGACAACCCTTCCATTCGCGCTAATCTCACAGGGTTTTTGAACAAAGATGAAGAACTGGGCCTTTTGATGGGGTTCCAATTAAAAATAAAGACTGATGAACAATTTCTTCAATTTACGGTATATCCTAATGAGGAATTTATTGAAACGGTGATCTTTGATGAACGAATTTTCATAATTGATGAGAAAATGGACCCACTTTTCTTTTTGAAAATTAACACTGATCAATTTGTAAAAACAAAGTCTGAATTTGATAAATTTCAAAAGATGATTAAATAATTTAGGACCTGGGTTCTGAATTGAAAATACTCATTCTTAGGTTCCTGATAGTTTAGAACCTTGATTTCTCATTTTACGTCCTAAAAATGCAATAATCCAACCAATGCCGATTAATGCAGAACCAAATAGAATGTTCCATTCATAATATTTTACATACTCCTCTTCAAATCTAGGATCTTCTTGGAATTGTTCTTGTGGTATGTCTGTTAAGAACAAAGCCCATACTGAAAAACCAACTATGAGCACACCTAATGCAAAAAATCCGATCATTACGTATTTTGGAGCTCCTTGAATCATACATTCCTCTAAGAAATCCCCCTATATGGAGTGTGATGTCAAATCATAAACTTGTTATCTTAACAATCTATCTCGAATAATCTCAAGTAATTGCAAAAGCCATTTGTAATATGACAAAATTCCTCCTACAAACAATCCCGTACCAACAATATTCCATGTAGTTCTCATAGTGTCAAATGCTCTCTGACATGGTTCAAACGTATCTTTATCATTAGGGTCATAATATGGACAGAAATTTTTTACAGATTCCAACATCTTTCCTGTTTCATCTTGTAAAAGATCTTCGGCATTTAGCAGGTATGTTTGAAATGAAACATTAATGGCCCAAACCCCTACACCGATTAGGATCACTCCAATAATTTTTGTAAATTTCATCCAATCCCACTCAATTAGTAAATGTGTGATAGACAAACCATGTAACTTTTGTTAAAGTTTAGCATTAAATTACTAGTGTTCTAAATCAATTTATGCCTAATTTTGCTCAGATGTTAAAGACACGAGAGCCCACTCTGCTTGATAGAGAAGATGGGCATTGGTACCAAACAAAATTCGATAAAATCTATCCTTCAATAAACACAATCTTGTCTGCAACTGCTCCTGAAGAAAAGAAAAACGGTCTTGCTTCCTGGAAGGAAAATGAACCTGCTCATGAATATATCACAACACAATCTCAACACATTGGTACCCAATCACATCAAATAATTGAAGATTATTTGAGTAGTAAACTGAACTTGGAAGAATTTGATTTACTTCCTATTGCTCACTTTCATAATCTAAAACCATACTTGGAAAATATCTCTGATGTTACATGTATCGAACAAAGAATGTATTCCGATAAACTGAAGGTTGCTGGAACTAGTGATCTCATTGCAAGGTACAATGGTGAATTATCCATTATTGATTACAAGACAAAAAGAAAACCCCAAGTTGATGAATACATGTATGAATATTATTTACAAACTACCTGCTATGCTCAAATGTTCCATGAAGTTACAGGACAAAAAATTAACCAAGTAGTAATACTTGTCAGTAGCGAAAAGAACACTCGTCAAGAATTTGTCAAACACTGTGATGACTATCTTGAACCCCTACACGAGAGATTAGAAAAATATTATCTAAACAACGAAGTGATGTCATGAAATCTTGGGTGCCTCCTGCAATTTTGATAGTTATCTTATCTGGAGTTTTGATTTACATGTCTTATGGAAAATAGTTATTCTCTTACACATCCACATTTCACATAAACCACTTTAAATTCTCCATCACTCTTTATGTTGTGAGACATCGGTCTTCTACAATGCTGGCATTCTGTAAATCCGTGATATTCTTCAACTGGAACAACCTTGTATTGCCAAGATTTTGTTTTTTCATCCCAATACACTGAATTAATCTCAGTTGGATTTTCCATAGTTGTGGTTTTAGTATGACGATATTTGAGAATTTCTAGATTTAATGTAACTATATAGAATCATAGACTATCATAGTTCATTTACTGAAGATCTAATTACTTTGAAATTAATCGTAAATTATGAAATACGAAGAATTTGATTTCATCGAATGTTATGATGACGATGATTATGACTTTGATGATGATTAGTTAGGTTTCTTAACTAATCATTAATTTCTTGAAATAATTCTTCTATGACTTTGATCTTCTCTTCTGATCTGATATATTCTTCATCAATCTCTTCTCTGAGAGTATGATTTGGAGTATTCTCCATTGTCTCAAAATGTGAACTTAATCCTAAAAACAATATTTGTATTTCCCAAATTTGGGATTCTTGTCAAATTATTCTTTTATCCATAAAAAGACAGATGTAATTTTCAATGCTGGAAATACACATCCTTATTATTAAGAAATTCAAATTTTGTTTTAATAATGAAAACTCGATACACTGCTTTGTTTCTAGTTGCTATTGTTTTGTCGATGGCAATTGTTGCTCAAATCGATTTCATACAAACTGCTGATGCTGTAAAAGCTAAAGGTACAAAAAGTATGAAGTATGGAATGGCTACTAAAGACAAAGTTTGCGGTGATAGACTATGTACTCCTCAAGACTTTACTTCTCCAGGAGAGCGCAAATCATTACCTGCATTGAGTGATTCTCACATAACCTCACAAATGGCTATGTCCAAAATGGAAAAATTATTTGAACTTCATAGAATGCAACTTTTATCTGCATGGGATTCAATGACAGATTCTGAAAAATCTAACATGATGAAGATGTTTGATAGAATGTATGAAATGATGCAATCTATGGACTTCAAAGATCACATGAAGCATATGAAAAAGATGATGGCTGATAAACATCATCAAGGATGTGATTGTGGTGCCGATGGATGTGACTGTCCAGGATGTAATTGTGGAGATGGAATGCACGGATGCTCTTGCGGAGATATGAAACACGGAATGGGTTGTAATTGTTCAGAAGATGGAACCTGTTCTTGTGGTGAAGGATGTTCTTGTACTGGAGAAAACTGCACATGCGGTGAATCTGGTCAATGTTCATGTGGCGCAGGATGTAACTGTGGAGATGGTCAACACGGATGTAACTGTGGAGATGGTCAACACGGATGTAACTGTGGAGATGGTCAACACGGATGTAACTGTGGAGATGGTCAACACGGATGTAACTGTGGAGATGGTCAACACGGATGTAACTGTGGAGATGGTCAACACGGATGTAACTGTGGAGATGGTCAACACGGATGTAACTGTGGAGATGGTCAACACGGATGTAACTGTGGAGATGATTCTATGACGTGTAGTGCAGGAGAAGATAGTTGTACTTGTTCTGAAGATGGAGTTTGTAATTGTGGCGAAGGTTGTACTTGTGCATCTTGCCATTAATGAAATAATTCCAAAAAACTAACCTTTTTTTATTTTATTTTTTAGGTCTTTTTCGAGGATTTTTCTCATAATATTTTTCGACATTCTCATTCCATTCTTTGTTTTCTGGTAAACGTGAACGTGGGTGAGGCCTTTTACCTTTTTTTGATAATAGATCACTATTTTCTTCATAAAATCTGTCGATTTCTGCAATCAACACATCTAGAAATTTTGATGCATCATTAGCTTCTTGACTTTTAGGATCTCTATGTGTCAAAATTGATTTTGCTAGTGTATCGACTTTAGCTGTTTTTATCTTGTATTCATAGCGAACTCTATTTTCAAATGTAATCATTAGGCTTTTTTCTATAATTTACTAGTGTATATTCATTTCATTTTAAGAATAATTTTATGTTTGAATTTAACCCTCTAGTTTAAATTCGCAGAATTTACAAAAAAACCATGTCTGAAAAATATCAAAATGATAATTTTGAATTATTTGAAAAAATAAACAAAAAATATTTTCTAGAATTGGAACAAAATGTACCTCATATTCAACAAACTTTGTTTGATTTGCAAAATGAATATTACAAATTATGGAAAAACTATGTTACTTCCCAACTATCTCTTCAAAAAGAATTTATTCACAAATCTGGTTTTGATTATTCCTTTCCTGGTAATGTAAAAGATATAATCGAAAACATGTCTGATGAGACAATAAAATTTCGTTCCATATTTCATAAAATGACAATTACAAATATTGAACAAGGTAAAAATTATGCAAAAACACTAAATGATAATTATAATACTTTTGTTGATTTAAACAGAAAAATACTTCAAAATTCGATTTCACTGTTCAAAACAAACCAAGGGGATTAATATGAAAAAATCCACGATTGGCGTTATTTTAATCGGTGTGTCTATAGTTGTTTTTTATGGTGTTATGGCTCTATTGTGGAATCTCTAGTTTAGATTTTTGATAAAATCTTCTTTTTTGTATCTTGAAATTCCTTTGCTGTGATTAATCCTTGTTTTTTTAATTTTCCAAGTTTTTCCAATTCTTCAAGATGTTTTTGTGTAGGTGTCCTTAGTTTCTTTGAAATTTGCTTTTTAACTGCGTTTGATTTTGTAGATTTTTTGAGTTTGGTAGTAAGTTTTGCTCTCTCCTTTGATATTATTTGGCCGATCTCAAATCCTTTCTTTTTTGCGTGCTTGATAATTTCATCTGATTTTTGTTTAGTTACATCATCAACAAGTTTGTGACTTTTTGCCATTTTACCTAATTCTTGGGTTTTCTTACGTGCTAACCTACCTTGAAATTTTAAATCCTTGATAATCTCACTTTTTGTCTTTTTCTTAAAACGTCTTGTGTACTCTTCAATTACTAGGATTGGGAATGGGCTATACTCTACATCCAAATAATATCTGATAATTGTATCATCTGGTAATTTTTTTAGATATTCTTTTATTGATTTTTCTGATTTTAGTATCATACTTTTTTGTTAATTCATTCTCTTAAAAAGATTGATTTGATGATTGTGTCTCAAATCTGTTTTCTTGGTATTCTTCATCATAGATTTTTCTGATTTTGTTTTCATCAAATAACTTATCTAGAATTTCTTCGATTTCTTCTTCCACTATGCCAAACCTTCTGTGAATGTGTCTAATTGCAGTTGTTTCACTAATTTCTGATCTGTTTTTGATATACTCAAAAATTCTTTCTGTGGTATCAGTATCTTTACTCACAATTACTCATTACGTGAATGTTATTTTAAAATTAGTATCCGGAAATCAATGTACATTCCATAGAACAGATATTTGAATTTGTGTTGAAATTTTTTCCACAAACTTTACAGTTTTTTTCCATGATAAGTTTTAGAAAAATTTTCTATTAAATGCTTTGAAAATTAGTCCCTTCTAATTAGTGGTAACTAATTAGCATGACCTAATTAGTCTGTTCTAATTTTACCATGGTTTAAATCCATTTTCAACAAAAAAGTTCTATGAAAGATCTTTCTTGTAGGAAATGTGGCGAACAATTACAAGTGTACAAGAAATGCAGTGTTTGTTTTAAACCAAATCAATTCACATGTGGAAAACTTGGACATACTACTGATGAAGAAATTCATTTGCAATGTTTGATGATGCACATGGATCATAGAATTCTTTCAAACTAGACTGAAAATTTTGATTCTAGAATTATTCATTCCAGATGGGCTGTGATTTTAACCATGCAATCAAGTCTCTGTACAACTTGCTTTTACGCATATTTAGTACTCCAATCTCAAGATTAGTTGAGGATTTTACTGTCTTAGTATAGTTTTCATACTTTGCAAAAATGATTTTGTCAAGATACATTTCATTTTGCATCTCTTTTTTGGCCAATTCTTCTGACTCTGTCATTGCAAAACTGGCAAAAAGTACTCCATCTGCCCAATACGCGTTAGCAGATTCTAGTGAAGACATCATACCAATCAGATCGTCTAAATCTAACTTGATCATATCTCTGACATAGATTTTGTCATATGGTTTGTGGACAAATTCTGTCATATGGTGAATGATTAGTGTAGTTTAATGAATATTTGGAAATTTTATAACTGGTTTTTGATTAATTAATTCATGACTGATAATCCTTCAGATTTTTCTGAACATGAATTATTTGTGACAGAGTTTCCAAAACAAGGATATGGCATAATTGATTATCTTCAAGGACGTGTCCATTTTGCATTACTTGATCAAATGAAACTCATGCATACTTCAGGTATGACTCAAGATCAGATTAAAGAGACAATATTGCTACGTGTGACTGAAATCATTGAAAATTTTGAGCCTCAAAAAGAGTCAAAAAGTTCTTGATTCCATCTTTACAGAATCTGCCATGATAATTTTGTGACATTTACAATAGCAGTTAGTGTGAGGCATATCGTTGTCCATTCTATATTGACATTCTTTGGTGTGTTCTAGTACTGACAATTTTTAATTCACCTATTTTTAATCTAGATATTACTTAAGAACTACATTAGTTTGATGTTTTTTTATATTCAAAATACTCTTGTATCTCACTGTTGAGTTTTTTCATCAAAAATTCATCAGTAAAATCTGATTTTTTTAACAAATCCCATGTTTCTTGAATTCCTTGTTTTAAAACAAATAATGTTCTCTTATCGTCACAGTGCATGTCTTTATTTTTTTGATTGTTGAATTTATGTATTAAAATGAAAAAACACTCCTTAGATTTTTCTAAGGAGTTTCATCTATGCTTCTTGTTTTTTTGCACTAGCAGTATGTACTGCATGTGAATCCAGGCATGTTACTCCTCAGATATTAGCCATGAAAGACCAATTGCTTCTTCCCATGATGGACTGTAATTGTTATTATTCATGATTTGATATTGGATATTTTCTATTTAACAAGAATGAACGATTCATCAGTATCAAAAATATGAACAAATCAATAGTTATTCTTTATATTGAATTCTCATAATTATTGTTACCCGACCATAGATGGTATGATTCAAATTTATTTTGAATCCTACCATTTCTTTATTTTACAAAGTTGACATTTTTTCATAGTAAAATTCTTGTTTTTTCAAATCTTTTTCATTGATAATTCTAAATTTTCTGATTGGGATGAGTTTTGATACTTCTTCATATGTGGTTATGTCTATGGCATCTGCTGCAAAAGCAATTTGTAAAAGTGGCGCCTTTTCTTCTATGACTGGTTTTACTTGATTATATCCACTGCTTTGCCTCATTCCTGTCCTAAACAATCCGATATGTTTGTCCGTCTTTGAAACTTGCGGATCTTGATAGCAGCATATTGCAAATTCATCTTCTTCTTTTTCAATAATTGTTAATCTTGTAAATTTCTCACTCCAGTTTTCAATATTCTTTGAAATTTCTACTGCCTCATCTTTATCTTCAAAAACGATTGAAACTACTATTCTGTCTTTTTCATGTGCCCACGAAATACCGTAAAAATTTTTTCTCCAGTCAATCTCGAATGACATAAAATCATTAAAAAAATCTCACATTAATTCTTTCTAATGGAATTAAACGAATAGATCTAAAGTTAATTTTTTTGTATTGTGGATACAAAAATAATTTTCTTAGAAAACAAAAAGAGAATCAAGGTGTGATTCTCAATGAAGATATTTCACACTCACAGGCTTCTCTTTTACCACAATATGGACAGTTGCAGTCACAATATAGTAATGCAACTCCGCATGTTGTACATTTGGTATACTCTGCAAAATCTTCTTTCATAATGTGTAAATGCAGTACAAAATTGATAAATTACCTGCTTGTTATTCTGTAAATTAGTTTCAAATATGATTTTATTTTAAACAAATGTTTAGAAATCATTTGTTTGTTTTTTTATATTTTGAATCCATACTAGTAGTAACGTCTTCGATTAGTGGTCTAGGCATGCTATAAACGGCCACTATTCCAAGACGTTGTTAGTCTCTTTTTTTCAATAACGCTTCTTCTGGTGTTTTTTCCTTATTTGATTCCCAATGCCAACTGTGGTGTTTTTTCCAATGTTTTTCTAGTTCTTTTGTTGTTGGCTCTTTTCCTAAAGGTGTACCACATAATTTACACTGTATCATTTTTCTTGTTCTCTTCTTTCTTCTTTTTTGGTTTTATAATTGGATGACACTGTGCAGGTAAATTCTCATCATCCATGTTACCATGAATTGATTCTTGAAAATAAGTATTTGTTTAGAATATTTTTATGATGTTTTTGATTTTTTCTTTTTAAAATTATTTGATTTTTGTCTTTTTCTATTTTGCTCTGAATTCATTATAGAATACATTTGACCTGTTTTACATAATTTCATTTCTCCTGAGATGTCATCGTGGACTGATTCTATTTTCCCACTTGATAATAACTCTCCAACAATATCCCATGCTTTACTTTCAGATATTTCAAACTTGTATGGAATTGTTGTGACTTTGGTAAAATAGCCATTCTCAGAATTTCTTAAAATGAACTTTTCAATTTTTTGTTCAGTAGTCAGTGAAGGTCCTTTCTTTGAAAATTTTCTATAGGGTCTTCTTTCTGACATGTTTACTCAAAATATAATCTAGTATTTTAGATAATCATTTTGCATTAATTGTATCTGGATCATTATTTCCTGGCAAATATTTGTCTCCTAGAACACTTTTCATTTTTTCATCAAACTCCTCTTGAAGTCTAGTTAGATACATTTCAGCTTCAGTCTCATCTTCTGGAATACCTGTATCTGTATCATAATTGAAACCTGTGGCTAAATGGTAAAACTCTTCAAAGAATTCCTTACAATCAATCACATCTGCATCTGAATCAATTGATACTACAAAACATTCATTTTCAATTCTGAAATTCAAACAAATCTCTTCTTCAATCATCACATCGGCCATAACTGCCATGAGGTAAGGGATGTATTTCTCGTCAATCTTTCTATCATTTTTGTTTGAAATCCATAATTCTTCCCCCTCTAACATATTGTCAAATGTTCTGACTACCATATCACGTATTTCTGAGTCTGTGTGGGCTGATTTTGATTTCCACAATCTCTCATCATATTCTTGAGGCTTTACATAGATAGCATCAAACCTCAAATCTTCATTTAGTTGATCAAATTCCCAGACTTGTTTGTTAGTCCACATTGGAGAATACTTCTTGATTAATTCTCTTGTAGTTTGGTTCAATAGTTGCTTCTGATTTTTCTATTGTTTAATCTTAACTGGGCTATTGAATCCCTGATTTTAGATACTCAATAGTACATTCTGCAAGCTCTTTGTCTGAATGTTTTTTTATGTCATGTTTACAATTGGGGCATATTCCTTCTTGTTCCTCATTAAATTCATCTCCTACTTGTTTCATACAACATTCCATCAATTCTGATGTGGAATGAGACTCCATAGATAGTTTACATGTAGGACACTCTGTCATGTTTCTGTGAATCATCAATTGTTAATAAATTATATTTAATTTTAAAAATTGCATTTTATGGAGCCACAAAAATTTCAAAATCAAATTAGATGTATTTGTGATGATGATGTTACTTTTGAAGTTATAGATGAGATAGAATGTGATTGGGGCTCTCATGTGGTTATACAATGTCCTAAATGTCAAGAGTTGTTCTCAATTGATAACTCGTGTCCTGCATTTCATGATGTTTTAGATTTGGAACAAAATAATTTTGAATTATTTTCTGACAAAGAAAAATTTGATTATGTCTCAAATTCTCACCCTGATTAATTGGCCACAGATAAAAGTTGATAATCAATGCCGTGATGCGTTTGTGCGATTATCAACTATCCAGCTACACCTATGGCAATACATTATTTCAAAAAATCTTGATAAAATAAAAAAACAATGTAAAAGTTGATCTTTCTAATTAAAAAAACTACTCTAGCTAACTGAACAAAAGAATGAATCCTGCCGCTAATGCTGCAATTGATATGCCCATCCACATGTAAAATTTACTATTCATCAAAAATTATTGGAATTATCTGAAATTAATAGTTTGGATTTGGAAAGCAAGCAAGTTTGATATCTTTTTTGCATCGACTCTTTGGGAGTTACGGCCAGATATCAAACAGGCAATCATCTTGCTTCCAATATTTGTAATGATTAGTATTTTCAAAAATTCTTAAAATAAAATGTGTCTTGTATTTTGATCAAAATGGGTTGAAAAAATGATCCATTTCTTAATTCTCACATATTTTGAGCCTAGTGAATCTTGAATGTGTGTTCAAAAATCACATACAATTTCTTTTAGTCTAAACTATGCTAGATATGTCGAGTCATCTGTTTGACGGCATTCCTACGTTTGCCTTAACCGATCATTCCCTAGAATAATTAGCCGTCAAACACACTCTTTTTAACAAAATATTTTTCAATTCTAAAATTCAATATTCTATGTTTGCTAATCACGTGCAAAGGTATCCAAAAAAATGGAAAATATGAAAAATGCCCTTTTATTTTTGATGGAGATTGGGGAGATTCTGAGCTAATTGAGCATCAAAATTCTCACAAATCCCTAGAGTCACAAAATTATTCTTGGTTAGGCTTTGACACATCACAACCTATTGGCAAATTCAGTGGACGTGATGGGAAACAGCCCTAATCACAATCTAATTATTCTGAAATTCTCAAATTATCAAGATAATGGCTGAAACTGAGATTCTTTCTTGGACTAAAAATTACTCTTTGAAATGGTCTGATTTTCAAGCAGAACATAATCCTGCATCCTATGAGGATTCTCATAGTGTGATAAAGTATGGGTTCACTTGGACTGTTGATTCTGAAAAAATTGGAAGTGATATTTTATTTCTCATAAAAAACATTCAGATTTCTGTTGAATTTTGTCCTTTATTATCTTCAGTTAGACCTTCTGAAACAAATGATCAACTCCTAAAATATGAACAAGGACGATTTGATTTAGCAGAATTGGTAAAACGTGAAAACATATCTAACATACAAATGAAATTTGAGGGAAAAACATTTCCTACACGTGGAAAAAATGAAGAACAAAGAAAACAACTTGCAAAAGAGGATTCTGGAAAAATGATTGCCAAAGAAATTGAAAAATTACAAGATATTTTAGAAAAAAGACTCCGTGAATATGATGAATCTACCGATTATGGAAACAATTTAGAAAAACTGTCTGAATATGATTTGAAATTTGAACAATTAAAATGACAGATGCCTTGCACTGCGGTCTCTTTTTTTATTAACTCTTAATTATTCCAAAAATCATGAAGACTGCCAAACTACCTAAATTCAATTGGGGTGAAGTATCAGAACTTAATTCTGGTCATACTTCGGAAGAATGGGGAATCAATACAAAAAAATCATTACCTAAAACATTTGTTGCCTACACCGTATCTTGGGATGACTAGTGTTGCTTCTCAAAAATTTTATTTTCTTGAATTGAATTGATGTAATTTACTAAACTTCGATAGTATTTTAGATGAAAATCTATGTCTCTGATTTCTGTTTGTTTCAACTCTTCTAACTCTGGTCCAAAATCTCTTTTATCTGATTGAATTTGATTAAGAGTATTTTCATTAACTTCGATCATGTGAAACAAACTATGAAGAACTTCCCCTTTTGTTAGTGTTCTATCACATGATTTTCGTAATAGTGCTTCTACCCAGTCCATATAATTTTGGAACCAAGTTGTTATATCACCACCTAAATGTGATTATTTCTTACCTTTACTCTATTTTTTTTAATTGAGGCTGAAAAACTATTTTTTTGTTTTCTTCTTTCTATCCATTATTTCCTTGTTTCTTTCAGCGTCTGAATGGACTTCTACATGGTCGTATAGTGCCTCTTTTGAGTCAAAAATCTGTTCACAATAGTAACATTGATGCATTGCTAAATTACTGCAGTCTCAGATTAATTGTTTTCTCCAATCCTAGGTATGAATTGTGGCTAGCAATAAAATAAAAAGAAACTTGGTGGTTTATCCACCGGATTCGTATGCTGCTCTAACTTCAGCTGCTCTGTCGCCAAATGGGTCTTCATGCCATTGTTCTTTATTCAACTGAACCATTCCTGTGTCAGATGAAAATGCACCTTGTTCTGCAGCGGGTGCAAGTACTGCGTCATCTCTAAGATAATTTTCTTGGTTATCATGTGCATAGACCATAATTCCGGCCAATGCTGCTACGCCAACTGCAATACCTGCATAAATCATTGCGTTTCCCATGTTAGGATTCTCATATTTTTTCTATTAATCCAGTAGGTCTTCAGTGCAATGCAGTGAAAGAATTTAATGTGTTTCTACTTTGATCTCAGAATTACATGAAGGCAATTCATTTGTCTCATTTCTAAATTGCTCAATTATTTGTAATTGCAATTCCTTTGGATTGTCTGCAAATACCCTCTGATAAAATTGGGTTTTTTGCATACATTCATTGTCTTCAAATTCTGTATCTACATACTTTGTAAATGTCTCTTCGAGATTATTGGTTTCTCCAATGTATATCGGATGTTTACTTCTATTGTATAGCACATATACTCCTGGATTTGGTTTGACAAATTTTGCACTCTCTAACCAAACTCTCATCTTATCATCAAGTAATTCCATGATCTATTGATGTAATTACTAGATATTAAACTAGATTACAATAATTTTGATATTACAAGAACCTTCATGCTTTTAATATAAAGGAAAATCAAGGTTGATCCTGTCCCTTTTAGAAAAATTCCCTGAACAATTTACCCCTAGAGATATCCAAAAAGAAATCATTGCAGATATTGAAGAACAATTTAGGTCTGGATACAAAAAAATTGTTTTGTGTGCGCCTACAGGTGTTGGAAAATCTTTAGTAGGTGCAACTGTTTCAAAATACTTTGATAGTTCCTTTACTGTAACTGCATCTAAACATCTTCAAGATCAATACATCAAAGACATCCCGTTTCTAAAATCAGTTAAAGGAAAACAAAATTTCCCTTGTTTGAAGTTAATGTCTGCTGAAAAAGTCGATAACTCTAGGAGGGCTATGCGGTGGGGTCTTACTTGTGAAAAAGGAGAATGTCTTGAACGTACCAGTAAAAACGGCAAAGAAGTTATTGAGACTTGCAAATTCAAGCCTACAATAAAACAAGTTGAGGAAAATACTCAGGATTCTAATTCATGTCACTACTATCTTCAAAAATATGATGCACTAGTTTCAAAACATTCTCTATGGAATTACCATGCTTTTTTCCAAATTATGAAATTTAATAAAAAATTGTTTGAAGATTATTTGGATAGAAAAGTATCTGTTTTTGATGAGGCTCACAAAATTGAAGATCAAATCATTCAATTTGTAGGGTTTGACATATTTGCTGGGCAGGTTGATGAATGTAATCTCAATCCCGACAAATATGATTTTACAGATTTAGATTCTATGATTTCTTTAACTGATGATATTGCATATTCTTATGCAAAAAAAATTAAGGACATTAAGGAAAGCCCTACATTTGAAAATGATCCTGATTATGAATTGATTTCAAGATTGGAACGACGTTATGATAGAGCAGCTCAGGCAAAAATTGACATTGCAAATGATAAAGATAATTTTGTTGTAAATGATCCTATCCGTGATTTGAATGGTAATTTTAGAACAATATCTGTAAAACCTATTGATGTTTCAAAATTTGCAAATGAATTTTTTGAAACAGAATATCAAATTTTCATGTCAGCTACAATCGACAAACAAAGTTTTTGTGAAAATATGGGTTTGAATAAAGATGAGGTTGCATTTGTGGATGCACCAAAATCTCCATTTCCAATTGAAAATAGAAGAATTGATTTGTTAAACATTAGAAGACTAAGTTATGGTTCCACAGAAGAAGATGAATTAGAAGTAATCAAAACAATTGATCGAATTCTAGATGAGCATTCTAATGAACGTGGATTGATTCTGACTTCTTCTATTCCTCGATGTCAAAAAATTCTGAGATTCCTTTCTCCAAAAAATACTAGAAGAATTAGAATTTGTCATAGTAAGAACAAAGATGGAAAAACTCAAGATGAAATAATATCTGAACATGCCTCAGATCCTACTGGTGTTTTACTTTCCTCTTCCCTTTGGGAGGGTGTTGATCTAAAAGATGATCTTTCTCGTTTTCAAATCATTGCCAAGGTTCCATACCCTAACTACAAAGAAAAGAGAACAAAGGCTAAGATGGATAAATTCCCTCTTTGGTATACTTCTCAAACTTTGACAAAATTACTTCAGGGATTTG
Organism: Candidatus Nitrosopumilus sp. SW; assembly: GCF_006740685.1. Classification (NCBI taxonomy): domain Archaea; kingdom Thermoproteati; phylum Nitrososphaerota; class Nitrososphaeria; order Nitrosopumilales; family Nitrosopumilaceae; genus Nitrosopumilus; species Candidatus Nitrosopumilus sp. SW. The sequence goes on from NZ_CP035425.1 coordinate 48,682, forward strand.
GACGCTCTATTCGTAGTGAGGATGACTGGGCTAGAACATATGTTCTTGATGCTGCTGCAAACAACGTCTTTTTCAAGGCACAACAGATGATTCCAAAATCGTATTATGATGTTTTAGGAATAGAAAACACATAGTTGATCAAAACCTATTTTTTATTTTCATGAAATTTGTAAGGATGAACATCATTGGAAAACATATATCCAGATTTGATTTTAGATTAGCTAAATGGATAGAATTGCATTAATCGATGGATTTGAACAAGACAAGGTCAGAGAGACACTTGATGTAATGCTTCGAGATAAAGAGAATGAATTTCGAGAACTTGCAAAAACACTAAACATTCCAACAAATACGGATGATTGGCAAGTGATCGTTTTGAAATTCTGTTTAGACTTTGAGGAATGTCTCACTATTTGGACAGATTCTGTTGAACCAAACTCTATCAAAAATGCAAAATGTATGACAATAATGCGAGAACTTGCAAAGGGTAAGGAAAATTTCTCTGAAATTATCAACATGCAAAACGTGGCTCAAACTCTATTCTCAGAATTTCATGAAACATACAAGAGATTGTCCTAAGGATAATTCATACTATCAAAGAGTTTAGAATCTAAGGATTCCAGGCTGTTCAGTGTGGAAAGTATGATATCAAGTAATCCTAAATGTAGCATCATTTTTTACAAGTAAAGCCGTAATCATAGTGTATGGTTTTACTTTGGATAGGAATTGCAGTAGGAGTTCTAATTGCAGTAATATTGATTGTAAAAGTTGTAAAGACTTCTTCTCGTGACATAGTGGGAATAGAATTACAATGTAACAAGTGTGGTTACAAGACAAATGGAATGAAATGCCCAAAATGTGGGAATAAACCTCAAACTTTTGGAGTTTAGAATCTAAGTGCTCTTTATGTATAATGAACTGCTAATTACATTATGACAAAAGAAGAAAAAGAAAAAATCTTTGAAGAAGTTATTTTAGGTCTTAGAAAAAAATTCACTGATTATGATAAAGAATACCTAGAGGAAAAGTATCGAAGACTACCTTTAGACTAGAGTTTAGAATCTAATCGATTGCAACAACGACAACTATCATAAGAATACTTACTCCGATGGCTAAAATGGCTAATTTACTATTTTTACTCCAACCTTCTTTAACAGTAATTTTCATGATTGTATACTAACCTAGTCCATTTTAAACAATATTGTATATCCACTTAATGCCATTATGCAATATGTTAGGGTGTGACACAGAGGCTTTTGCCAAAGTCATGTATTACCACTTTGAAGATGGAATGAAAAGACCGTTTTGCAAGGAAATAATGCGATACTGCATGAACCATGCTATACAGATTTCACAAGATGATTCAACTATTAGGATCCAGGTTTTGAATTAGTTTAGAATCTAAGGAGTATCGTACACTTTTTTCATTTGTGGCAATCGCAACTACAGCTATTTGGAATACATTTGTGATTAAGACAGTCCTTGCATCCTTTACTTCGTCCACTTTTTACCCTTAACCATTCTTTGTCCATTCTAATCCTTGTTCACAATTTCATAAAACAGGAATAAAAATCGCGTGTTGAATCTAGTCTTCGGATTCTTCAAATTCCTCGTCTTGTTCATACCCATCTTTTAGTTCTAGTTGATGGTCTTCTTCTTTCATTTCTTCTTGTTCAACTTTTTTCCATTCTTTTTCTTTGTCTTCAGACATGAATTGCAAAATGCATTTTTGACATATTAACAGATTCTTTATTTTCAGATTTGATTTTCTTGATCGATATTATTTTGATTCTCTTTGTTAGATTTTGACACAAAAAAATGCATGTCTAACACATTAGCAGAAATCTAACCTTTAGTAGATAACAGTAATTTGATAAGAATAATCTAATTTTTCGTGCCTGTTATCTCTAGAGTAATTTCTGATCGCTGATCTATAAAGATTATGGACAAATTGATCATCTTTTCTTGAAAATCTGCCAAATCCTTAATTGATTGAGGAGGTTTTGTTGCCACATGAGTGTTTCAAAGTTTTTGAGAGATGTTAAAAAAAGTAAAAACATTTCTCCTAAAATTAGATTGTATTTGATTGATAAAGACAGACATTATTTCATCAATGGCGGTTCAATCAAAAATGGGTTTAATTCTAAATTATCTATCTCAAAAAACAGAGATAGTGTCTTGTCTGCATTCTCAAAGATGGCTTTTTTGTTTGATGAAATAATTCGCTTACGAATTGTAAGATCTTCGAATCAAAGTGATAGTGATGAATTACTTTATCTTCTTAATCTAGTCCCAATTAATAGAAAAATTAGAACTTTTCTTGACTGGAAAGTTTTTGGTCCAGAGTTTACGCGAGATATGTCTAGATTATTTGAAGTAAGAAATGATGCGGTTCATTGTATCTCTATAAATGAAGTAAACTATAATCCAAAATCTAAAATTTCTTTGTCTACTGTGTCTGGATTTAAAAAATTTACAAATGATTTTCAAAAAGCCTGGAAGGAATTATTAAAAATCTATGTAATCGAACAAGAAAAAGTAGATTTGAAAAAACTTTCTATAAATTAGGTTTTGTAATAGCGCCTTCTGCAGCAGAACCTACCAGTGTTGCAAACTTTGCCAAAGCTCCTGTTGTGTAGTTTGGTTTTGGAGGACTCCACTCTTTTCTTCTGTTTTCTAACTCTTCAGATGATACATGAAGATCAATTATGTTAGTTTCAGTATCTATTGTAATCTCATCGTCATCTTTTACAAGTGCTATTGGTCCTCCAACATATGCTTCTGGTGCAACATGTCCTACCATGAATCCTCTTGTTCCTCCTGAGAATCTACCGTCTGTGACCATTGCTACTTTTTTGCCTAATCCTTGACCTACTAGAGCCGCAGTTGTTGCCAACATCTCTCTCATACCTGGTCCTCCTTTAGGTCCTTCATATCTGATTACTACTACATGTCCTTCGTCGATATCTCCTCTTTTCACTGCTTCAAATGCTAATTCTTCTCTATCAAATACACGAGCTTTTCCTGTGAATTTTGTCATTTCTACTCCTGCTGTTTTGATCACTGCGCCTTCTGGTGCAAGTGAGCCTTTGAGAATTACTGCTGTTCCAACATTGTGAATTGGATTTTCTATTGATCTGACAATATGTTGTTCAGCTTGAGGTAAAATTATGGAATTCAAATTCTCTTTGATTGTTTTTCCAGTAATTGTAATACAATTCTCATTTAGTAGTCCCTTGTCAAGTAGTTTCTTTAAAACAAATGGAATTCCTCCAATTTTATCAAGTGAATTCATTACATAGCTACCACCTGGTTTCATATCTGCAACATGTGGTGTCTTTTTTCTAACCCTTTCAAAATCATCATATGTTAATTTGATATTTACTTCATTTGCTAATGCTAGTAAATGTAAAATTCCATTTGTTGAACCTCCCACAGAATTCAACATTGTAATTGCATTTTCAAATGCTTCAAAAGTAAGAATTTCTTTAGGTCGGATATCCATTTGTAGGGCTTTTGCACATGCTACTCCTGTATCGTAAACCATCTTTTCTCTTCTGTCATCTTCTGCAGGTGGACTGGCACTACCAGGTAATGCAAGACCAATGGCTTCTGAAATTGATGCCATTGTATTTGCAGTAAACATTCCACCACAAGACCCTTCATTTGGGCATGCAGTGTTTTCAATATTTTTTAATCCTTCTAATGATAATTGTCCTGCGTCATATGCTCCTACAGCTTCATAAACATCCACAACAGTTAGTTCTTCACCATTTAGCATTCCTGGCATTATAGTTCCACCGTAAACAAATACTGATGGAACATTCAATCTTGCCATTGCCATCATTGTTCCTGGGAGGCTCTTATCACATCCAGCAATTCCTACTAGTGCATCATACTGATGTGCTCTAACCATTAATTCAATAGAATCTGCAATTATTTCCCGAGATACCAGTGAAGATTTCATTCCTTCATGTCCCATTGCAATTCCATCACTTACTGCGATTGTTGAAAATTCTCTAGGAGTTGCGCCTGCATCTGAAACTCCTTCTTTTGCTTTGAGTGCTAATCTTGGAAGATGTATGTTACATGGTGTTGCTTCATTTCCAGTATGACATACTCCAATCATTTGTTTTGATAAATCACTATCATCTAACCCCATAGCTTTGTACATTGCTCTTTGTGGAGCACGAGAAGTACCTTCTACAACATTTCTACTGGAGATTTCTTCCATAATATGGAATTCTTGATTGCTATAATTTAGACTTTGTTGAAAATATCTATGTGAAAACTTTCACTGAGTTTAAATTCAAACCTCTTGTTTGAAATTCATGGAGCAAAAAGCACTCGAATGTCCTGTCTGTAAAAGTAACAAAGCCGAAATTGCAGGCGAGAATGTAAAACTTAGTGGTAGATTTGAGGACAAGGAATTTCTTACAACTGAATTAACTGTTCTAAGATGTACTCGTTGTGGATATTACATGTTCTTTGATAAAATGGCTCAATTCACAACAAAGGAATCTTAGAATTTTATTTGACTATTCTTTGATTCTCTAATTCAATTAATTGACCTTCAATTTCTTCAGGAGTTTCTCCACCATATGATATCAAAACTCTGTCATCTTCCATGATTTCAATATCTCTAATGTCGTCAACCTGTTCTCCGTTATAGAAGAATTTTAGAGAATAATCTTCATTGGTACAGAATTCTCTACCGTCTTGGAATACGAAACATTGATCATCAAGACCTAATGATAATGTCTCAAATAGATATCCTAACGTTACACCTGTTGCATGTTTGTGTACTGTAGAACCATCTCTTCCTTCAAAATGAATCCAACTTGATTTTATTTGGTATGCTGGTGCTGAAAAGTCAAAATAATCTCCAAATATTCTTACTTGAATTGCAGCATGTGCGTGATCACTACCCAATGCTCCTGCGTTTTCCGGACCTCCTGGGGCAGTGCTTTGATCCATAGTGACAAAAAGATATGCTGCATATCCTACAATTACTGCAATTACCGCTAAAACACCTACTGCAATCAATGTCTGTTTTTTCTGTGCAGCTGAATGTTTAGTAGCATAGTTTTCACGTTTTTGTTCACGTGCTCTTCTCTCTTTTCTGCCCATAGGATGTTCCAACTCTAAAATTTGCCCTAATTAACCATTCGATAAACTCGTATTCCTCAAGAATTATTTTCCAATAAATAATAAATAAAATCAAAAACTGCTGAATTTATGACATGTATTTTTTGTGATATTTTAGATGGTAAGAGAGAAGGTCATATTTTGTATGAAGATGACTTACACATCTCGTTTCTTGATAAATATCCCATAGATGTAGGGCATAGCTTAGTAATTCCACGTGAGCATCATGAGAGGATTACTGATATGACTCCTGAAAATGTAGGCAAGCTTTTTTCACTAGTTCCAAAGATTGCCAAAGCTATTTTGACTGGTGCTAATGCTGATGCATTTAGTATTGCTCAAAACAATGGCCGTGCTGCAAAACAAATAATCCCACACGTACACATCCACATAATTCCAAGATATACTCGAAAGGGAACAATTTGGACTAAACGACAAATTCCTGAAGACTCTGAACTTTCAGAATTGGCAAAAAAAATTCGTAGTGCTATTTAGAGTGGCCTGGATTATATCTTAAAATCGCACCAATCTTGCCAAGACTTGCAAGCATGTTTCCATGTTCTGCACTTCCTGACACGACTTCTAATTTTGAACCTGTTTTTGATGCTAGCAATTCTAAATAATCTACAATATCTTGCTCGTTTGCTTCAACTTCCATTGAATTGCATCCTGGACAAGGCTTGTTAGTATATTCTGTCTTTTTTGGAATTACTTCTGGTCTTTCAACAATTTCTTCTTGAACATGTTTACATCTTTTACATATTCCTTCTACTCGGTTCAAATTTGTATTGTCTGTTATGATCAAAGTTTCTACTACATTATTTTTTAGAAACTCAATTACTTCTTGTAATCCATATGATCCTTTTCCAGTGTTTCCATTAATCTCTCTGAATAAATCTTCGACAAGCTTCTTTTCTTCTACCAGTCTAAAATTACCTAAAATATCTGATGATTTTGCAAATGCTTCTCTGATTCCTTCTGAACCTGAATATGATGAATCAATTGTTGCAATGATGTTATTTTGTAATCTGTATTCTAGATAGTTTCCATTAATGAAATCTTCTTTTGTAGGTCCTGGACCTGAAATGACAAGTCCTTTTACTGGATAAATATCAATAAAATATTCTCTTGTAGTTTGTGCTACTCTGTTAAAGTAATACGTCAACTCCATCTCTCTTAATTTTTGAAATCTTTTTGCAGACTGTCCTCCTTGTCTGTGTTTTCCTGCCACTCCTGAACCTGTTTGAGCTAATACTTCGATTTTATCTCCATGTAATAATCCCCATCCTGCATCTTTAGCATCTATTGCCAAAAATCCAATTAGATTGTCATCTTTGAGCATATCTTTTAGAATGTCTACATGGAAGTGATCATCACATCTGTACAGATACTGATTCAAATCTTTTGGAGGATCTATTTCCCAAACTTTGACAACTTCACTTCCCAAAGGTCCTCCTTCTTCTGGAGGTAATGCTCCGCAGAACATTACCAAACCTCTTTCAGGAGTTTTCTTGTAAAGTTTTAATCTTTGAATTACTTTCCCTAGAGAATCTACTACATGTGTTCTAGTTAGATCTGATTTTATGTTGTCTGCCGTACCTTGTTCTTGTTGAAGTGAACCAATAATCTCATGAAGTTGTTTTCCTTTTGGAATGTATACTGTAATTAGTTCTGTTCCACGACCTGATTTTCTAGATAATTCTTCAAGCGTTTTTCTAATTTTATAGATTTTAACAGAATCTTGTTTTTCTATCTCTATTTTTCCCATTTGTGCTATCTCCAACCTATGCGGATATTAATTTTGATTGATTGTTTTGCATTTTTGTATGATCATAACTCACCAATTGTCTTAAGAAATACTTCTAATGGTTGATTACCTCTTATCTTGATAATTTCTTCACCGTTAAACACTAGAAATGAAGGAGTAGCATCAATTCCTATCTCTCTTCCAAATTCATATAATGCATTAACTTTGTCTTGATACTTTTGCTCATTAAGACATGTATTGAATATCTCTAAATCTAAACCCACATTTGATGCAAAATTATCTAGTGAATCTCTAGTGATCCATCCTGTTCTCTCTCCGCCCCAATTTTTGTAAAGTTCATCATGGTATTCCCAATACATTTCTTGGTCGTTTGCACAATATGATGCTTCAGCTGCCAGTACTGAATCTGGGCCATTGAGTGGAAAATCTTTGAAAACAAGTTTTACTTTTCCAGTTTTTACAAAATTTTCATTTATCACATTTAGTGTATTTTGATGAAACTTGTAACAAAATGTACATTGGTAATCGCCCCATTCTAGAATGGTAATTGATGCATTATTGTCACCTAATACTGGAGAACCATCTTCAATTAGTTTTGATGGTGTTAGTTTTTTTGTATTGCTTTCTGGCTCTAGATAAAATGCCAAGAATCCTCCAGCAAGAATGCCTATGGCTATTGGTATTACTAGAAGATGGTATTTACTCATGTTGATTTTTTTCTAATTGCAAGTAAAAGTCTTGTTTAATTTGTAGCAATTGTCCAAAGGGCAGAATTTTTTGCAGAAATTTCTGCTACAAACGAATCATCTGAAGATGAAATAATGATGATGTCGCCTTCTGATGGAGTTAATTTATCCACAAGGATTTGTTTTGTTTTTTTGTCTTTACTTAGACAATCTCTGTCTTCTCCTGGAAAAACAAATTTGTTATTTGTGAATACTAATGTTGTACATCCTGATGATCCATACAATATAGCATAATCTCTTTGTTCCAGCCCTGTTTTGATTGCCGATGAATATTTTTTTAAAATTACTGCATGATTATTTTTACTCGGAGTTAGACTGTTCTTCTCAATTTTGCATTCTTTTGGAATGATTTTTTGTAATTGTGCTGTGAATTTTTTCCCTTTTTCAGTTAGGAAATTTCCTGATCTTGTAGAGTCTATCATTTTTGCTTCTTTTAGATGTGAAATCAAGGTCTTCACTGCACCTTCTCCTAAATGAATTTCTTTTCCAAAAGTTGCTCTGCTTACAAAACTCTCTTCTGATAGTAGTTGAAGTGCTTTGAATACATGTGGAATACTAAATGTGAGTACTTTGCTAGATCCCTTTCTAGAAACTATGTTTTGTAATGTCTCGATATTTTTTTTCAGTTTCTTTTACCTGAATTTACTAATTCTAATTTATTTATAAATTGGATAAATTATCCAAGAGCTTAAATAGATTCAGCTGGTGCTAACTTCATGTCTGAAACAAGGCAAATTAATGTGTCAAAATCACAAGTACCAAAATTAGCAATTATTGCATTAGGTATTATCTTTGCAGCAGGATTGTTTGTTGTAGGATTTGATCAAGGACATATTTTCAGTCTAGTTTATGGTGAACAAGCATTTACTGATTTGTACATCCATGAGCTTACTCATGATATGAGACATGCCGCAGGCTTTCCATGCCATTAGAGGTTCTTTATCATGAAAACGTCTCTTTTTATCATAATTGTTTTAATTTCAGGTGCATTTGCTGGACTAATTCATGGTACAGTTAATTTTGCAATTGTTGAACCTTATCTTGATCAAGCAATAGGTATTGAAAATCAAAACCTCTTTGCATCTGGTGAGGAAGAAGATACTCCTGAATTTTGGGTAGAGTATGAGGGATATCGAACTTGGCAAAAAAGTGGGCAAATTCTTGCTGGTGTGATCTTAGGAACTTCTGTTGGAGCGTTATTTGGAATTGTATTTGCATTATCTAGAAATGTGTTGCCTGGAAACAATGATGTCAAAAAATCATTATTGCTTGCTGGTATCATGTGGCTAACACTATACATCATTCCTTTCTTGAAATACCCTGCAAATCCTCCCACAGTAGGTGATGGTGAAACTGTTGTTTTAAGAGCGATTTTGTATTTGTCATTTATTGCAATATCTGGATTTGGCGCAGTTGGATTTTATCAATTATCAAAGAAACTAAAAAACAACAAAAAACTTGTTGCGTTGATAGGCTATGGCGTTTTTATTTCGGCAGTATTTTTTGCAATGCCAGAAAACCCTGATGAAATAACTGCTCCTATGGATTTGGTCAATGAGTTTAGATTCATGTCTGTTCTTGGAGTAACCTCATTTTGGGCATCTGTTGGAATTATTCTCGGGTTGTTTTGGAGAAAACTTTCTCCTCAACAAAAAACCACTCGCTACAACTAATTCTAAATCTATAGAACGAGAACAAAAACATCTCGTTTAAATACATCTTGAATATTTTTGATTTTAAATGTCTAGAAAACTTACATTACCTCAACTAAAAAAATATGATATTACCCAAAAAGTAATTGAGGCATTAGCTGATTCTGAATCTCGTGCAATATTGTTTTCAATTATTAGAAAAGGAAACACTGCTGCTGAACTCTCAGATAAACTCAAAATTCCTCTTAGTTCTGTATACAAAAAATTGGCTGACCTTGAAGAACTTACACTAATTGAGGTTGAAAAATGGATGTTATCTGACAAAGGTAGAAAATACAAGGTTTATCGAAGTAGAATTAGTAAAGCAGATATCTCAATAAAGAAACCTGAACCTGTCTTAACATTACTTCCAAACAAGTGATTCTATGTCAAAACCAAACATTATACAGTTATCTGAATTTGATATCACTCAAAAAATTATTGAGTCACTAAGTAATGTTTGTACAAGAGCGGTATTGTTTTCTGTCAAAAATGAATCCAAAGATGCAACACAGATTGCCGAAGAATTGAAAATTTCACTTTCTACCGTTTACAAAACTCTTTCAAATCTTGAAGATCTTGCTTTAGCAGAAGTAGACAAATTTGTGATTTCTCCTGAAGGAAAAAAGATCAAACAATACCGTAGTAGAATCGGAAAAGTTGAGATAACCGTAGACAATCTTGAGCCTAGTTTGAATCTGTATCCTAACACAGATAATCCTAAATCAAGCCTGTAGTTATTCTCGTTCTATAGATTTAGAATGATTCTATGGAATGAAAATTCAGTTTAAATAATTTAGCTCTTCCTAATTTTTCAGTAATCATGAAACAACGAACAACTTTGGCGATTATTGTTGCATTTGCAGCTATTGGCATGGCAACAATTCCTTTGAGCCAAACAGCACAAGCACAGAGTTCTATTCCTGATTGGATTAAAACAAATGCTGCTTGGTGGGCAGAAGGCGCTGTAGATGATGCAACTTTTCTTAATGGAATTGAATTCCTAATAGAAAGCGGAATCATCAATGTTTCATCTGATTCAAAACCTGTAGATGTTGATACTCTAACAATAGGATTCATTCCAGTTGAAAAGGCTGATGAATTAACTCCAAAAGCACAAGCACTGGAACAATTCCTTGAAAAGAATTTAGGTATCGATGTTGAAGTAGTTATTCCAACAAACTATGAGACCATAATTGAAGGAATGAGATTTGGTCACATTGATGCTGCCTTTATGGACACTGGACCTGCATGGATTACCCATGAAAGAACAGGTGCAGAAGCTGTTTTGGCAGAACTTGTTGGAGGTAAAGTAAATTACCAAGCAACAGTTTGGACACTGGCAGAAAATGATTCTCTTCAATCTATTGAAGATACTGTTGGCAAAAAAGTTGCATTTACCAGTATGACTGGTTCCTCTGGTTTTGTTAGACCTATGGGAACTTTAGTTACTGAAGGACATGTAACAATTGAAGGTGATGATATCGTAGCACTTGAATCTGCATTAGCAAATAGCTTTGAAAGTTATACTTTTGCAGGCGGATACAAAGCAGCATTGACCTTACTTCTTGAAGGAAAAGTTGATGTTGCATTTGGTTCTGATATTGCACCACAAAAGTATCTTGAATTAGAAGATCAAAAGAAATTACGCCCAGTTACAACTATTGGTCCAGTACCATCACACGTGTTTATGGTAAGTGCTGACATGTCAGAATCTACCAAAAATGCACTAGTTGACACTCTCATCAAACTAAACTATGATGAGCATAATTCAATTTTGACTGACTTGTATGGTGCTGAAGCACTAGTTCCAACTACTACTACGATGCACATAGGCGAATTCGGTGAATTCATCAATGCATTGACAGGACTTGATCAGAAGATACTTGACAAATACAACAAGAGCAAATAAAAACAGGAATTCTGAAAAATGAAACAAATTCAGATGACTGCAAATCCTTCTTTTTCTTCAATTTCTACAAAGAAAATCATCCAAATGAATGATGTGTGGACATCATATGATTCTAAAAATTTTGCATTAGAAGGAATCAACATGTCTATTGACCGAGGAACAAACTATGCTATAGTGGGACAATCTGGCTCTGGAAAATCAACTTTACTAAAACTGATGAATGGTATGATGATTCCAAGTAAAGGAATAATCAAAATTGATTATGTTACCCCTGATATGAATAATAAAAAATTCAAAAAAATGATGCATACAATTGGATACATTCCTCAAAATCTTGGATTGGTAAAAAACAGTACTGTTCTTGAAAATATTTTGATTGGTGCATTGCCACGATTAGGCAAAATTCAATCTCTTTTCAAAAAATTCCCAGAACATGAAATTCAAGAAGCTAAAAAAATAATTTCTCAAGTGGGTCTATCTGGAAAAGAAGATAGAAAAGCCTACATGTTAAGTGGGGGTGAAAAAAGAAGAGTTGCAATTGCCAGAGCATTAATGCAGCACCCTACAATACTTCTTGCTGATGAAATTGTTTCAGAATTAGATCATGTAACTGCTCGTGAAATTATGGGTTTGATTGCAGATGCTCAAAAAAGAATGAACCTTACTGCCATCATGGTTCATCATGATATGCAACTTGCTTTAGAGTATGCAAATCGTGTTGCAGTAATCAAGGAAGGCCAAAAAATTCTAGAGATTGGCGTTGAGGGTAATACTATAGTTGATTTTCAAACTGGTGATATGACTACCGAAGAAATTATGGAGATGTATGCTGATGACGCCAAAAAATAACATTGTAATTGGAATTATCATTGCTTTGTTAGTAGTTGCATCCTACAATGTGGATGCAAATCCTGTAGATTTTGTTCAAGGTTTGCCAAATCTTGGAATTATAGTTGAAGAAATGCTTCTAGTTGAACCAAAGTATATTCCGACTGCTCTTTGGGCAATGTTTGAAACAATTCAGATGGCCTTTATTGGAACAATTGTCGGTGTTGCAATTGCATTACCACTTAGTATGTTTGCTGCAAGAAATCTTAACAGCAAGTATGTTTATGCTCCAATTCGTGCATTATTGGCAGCAATTCGTACATTCCCATCAATTTTGTGGGCAATTCTGTTTGTAATTATGGTTGGATTAGGTCCATTTGCAGGAGTTCTTGCAATTATCATGTATACAATAGGCTTTGTTGCAAAATTACAATACGAAGCAATAGAAACAATTGATTCTGATCCTATGGATGCTGTTAGTTCAATTGGTGTGTCAAAATGGCAATTAATCCGATATGTTGTAATTCCTGAATCTGCTTCTCACTTGCTTAGTCAGATGCTTTACATGTTTGATTACAATGTACGTCAAACAAGTATACTTGGTCTAGTTGGTGCTGGAGGAATTGGATTCTATATTATCAATTATATCAAATTCTTTGAATATGGAAAGGCTGCTGTCTTTATGTTGGTAGTTTTGGCAGCAGTACTAGTAATTGATTGGGTCAGTGTTAAAATCAGAGATAAATACATCATAAAGTCTCAACACGGAATGGAAGTTACTGCAAAAAGCAATTAACTTATGTTGTAACTTTATCTAATTGATTTGATTCTGCAGCTGTCTTTACTTCTCTCGCAATTCTTTTTCCCATACTCATTGTTTCGTTAAACAACAATGAATAGTATGGAGAGCCATCCATGTAGATGTTAGAACCTGCTACAATTCTAGCTGAAAATTCAAATGATGTAAATTTTGCATTCTCATCATAAACTCCTTCTATACAAAATGGACCGTTCATCCCTGGTGCCACAACTCTTTTGGCAGCTTCTACAAAATTCTCCCCCATTGTGTATACTTCATCTAATAGAGATTCTCTCAAAACTAGTGGACTGTTTCCAATTACATTGAATGATGGTACTTTGTTTGATTTTAGTTGCTGCTCTGCTGGAATTCTTCCCAGCCCTTCAATATCTGATTCATGTCTTTGATCAACTCCATAGAATTCTAATTCTTCTTTTAATGGGGAATAGAAAAATGTCAAGTATGCTAAAACTCCAGCAGCATATTCTTGAATGTATAATGTTTCATCTTTTGAAATTACTCCTTCTGAGATAAGCTGATTTCTTTTTGTATTGTAATCGTCTTCATTGGCTGCCATAAAATACCCCTTACCTCCAGCTGCCCCTTGTCTTTTTACAATTGATAATTTCTCAATTTCACTTGGGTTGGTGACTGGTTTTGGCATTGGGAGGTTTGCTTCTCTCATGAGTTTTTCTTTCATCTCTCTGTCAGATTCCCATCTCAGAATCCACTTGTTTCCAAAGATTGGTGTCTTAATTGATTCAATCTCTTCAGAACTCATTTGTGCAATTAATGTTCCGTGTGGAATTAACACTGCATCATTTTGTTCCAGAGTTGATTGACATTTTTCATCAAGAACCTCTTTGAATTTGTCTACTATGACTAATTCGTCAATAAATGGAAATCTTCGGTATAGCCTCTCTCTTTTCTTCTCACACACTAGAATTGTTTTCAACCCTTCATCTTTTGCGCCTTTTAGAACCTGTAGTGAACAATGAGAACCTAATGTTGCAATTGAGGTCATACTATGCATATCTTAGGATTTTGTACTTTATGAACTATGTGCGGATGTGACATATTGGAATACTTCATCTATTAACTCTACACTTAGTTCTGATTTCAGATCTTCAGGAATTACCTTTAAAACAAAATCATACATAGTTGTATTTTTTGGAAGTTCCTCTCTTTCTTGCAACAAAGAAAATACAGCTATTCCATTTGAGATAACTGCTACTATCTTTTCTTTATCTGAAAGAACCATGAAAATTATGAAAATTACTAGTAATTTAATCTAAATTTTGCCCCAAGATCACGATATTGATTTTGTGATTATTTGTTTGAGAGGTTGGATATTTTTACTATCTAGATCAAGCACCTCTAGTTCTAGTGAAATGTCATGCTCTCCAACTTCTGATTCTTGCTGAGATGCATAATATCCTACATATGCTGCAACTACTATGATAAATGCGATAACAATTCCAATTAGTATGTCCATCTTGTTTTGGTGTGGAATTACTGCTGGCTATAAGCATTATGAAAATTAATGCAATGGTGAATTATTTAATATAAAAATTAATTACACCATGAAATATGGAGTACAGTAAATTATGATTGAAACTGAATTAGGAACTTTACGTAGATCTCATTATTCTAATGAAATCAACTCTTCGATGGATGGGACACAAGTTACTGTCATGGGATGGGTTTTGACTATAAGGGGACATGGTAACATCAGTTTTGCTACAATTAGAGACAAAAATGGTGATGTCTCAGTTGTTGCAAAGAAAGGTGACTGCCCTGATGAAATTCGAGAAAAAATATCTTCTCTAAAAGCACATTCTTCCATTGCTATAACTGGAAATGTGAAATCATCTGAAAAAGCTCCAAGTGGATATGAAATAGTTCCATCTGAACTTCGGGTATTTTCTGAAGTTGAAAAAATACCTCCATTTGAGCCCATAGCCAAGACTGTCAAAAATATTGATACTAGGTTAGAGGTAAGGCCAATTGATCTTAGACGAAAGGTATTGCAACATATATTCAATACTAGAAGTCTAGTCTTAAAATCAATTCGAAGTTACTTTAATGATCAAAACTTTGTTGAAATTAATACTCCCAAAATGATAGCAACTGCTACTGAAGGTGGTGCTGCACTATTTCCAATATTTTACTATAACAAAGAAGCATTCTTAGCTCAAAGCCCGCAATTGTATAAAGAACAACTTACAATGAGTTTTGAAAAAGTTTTTGAGATTGCACCGATATTTAGAGCAGAACCTTCTCGAACAAACCGTCATCTTGCAGAAGCCATCTCAATTGATTTGGAAGAAGCGTTTGTAGATTACAATGATGTCATGAGTAGAATTGAAGAGATTATCAAAATTTCAATTAAAACTGTTAATGATTATGCAAAAGATAACCCTGATACAGAATTTACAATCCCTGAAGTTCCCGACACCATTCCTCAATACTCTTATGATGATTTGGTAGACAAAATGCAAAAGGCCGGTGCAAAAACTGAATGGGGTGATGATCTTTACCCATCTAATCTTAAAAAAATTGGTCTTGAGGGATTCTACTTTATCAAAGACTGGCCTTTGGCACCAAAACCATTCTATGTTAAAGACAGTAAATCTAATCCAAAAATTTCTGAATCTTTTGATTTGATGTTTGGTGATTTGGAATTATCTTCTGGCAGTACCAGAATTGAAAAACGTGATGAATTAGCTGAAAGAATGAAAAACAAAGGCATGAACACTGATGCATTTGAGTATCACCTCGGTGCATTTGATTATGGTGTACCTCCTCATGCTGGATGTGGTATTGGTCTTGAGAGATTGATTATGGCTCTTACAGGCACAGAAAACATTCGTGATGTAACATTTTATCCAAGAGATGTTGATAGACTAACACCCTAGGTGTAGTGAAATGGTTACAGAAGAAGAGATTGAGAAAGTAGCAAAATTAATGAAAATCGAGGTAGATGATCATAAAGAGTATATTGACAAAGTCCATGCTATGATTGATTATTTTGATATTTTAGATTCTGCTGGAGTTGAAGATGAAGAAATTACCATGCAAGAAATTCCAATTACTGCATTACGTGAAGATAAATACATTCCATTTGATGAAAAATTAATTGAAAAACTAAATCACTACAAAGGAACCTATGTTCGAGCCCCAAAGATGTCAAAATGAATCTCAAAATTTCTGCTCTAGACTATGTACAAGAAGTACAAAATGGAAATATTTCTGCTGAAGATTTTACTGCCGCTACTTTAGAAAGAATTCATGATGTGGATGAAAAACTACATGCTTTTTTATCTGTTAATGATGAAGCAGTTGATCAAGCCAGAGAGATTGATAAGAAAATAAAGTCTGGACAAAAAGTAGGTGCTTGTTTTGGAATGCCAATATCCATCAAAGATAACATGTGTATCAAAAACAGTAAAACTACATGTGCCTCAAAGATGCTTGAGAATTTTGTTGCCCCTTATGATGCAACTGTAATCTCAAAACTCAAAGAACAAGATGCAATTTTCATCGGAAAAGCAAACATGGATGAATTTGCAATGGGATTGACAACCGAATTTAGTGCATTTGGTCCAAGCAAAAATCCTTGGAATGTTGATTGTACTCCGGGCGGTTCATCTGGAGGTAGTGCTGTTTCTGTAAGTGCGTTTGAATGTATCGCATCACTAGGTTCTGATACTGGCGGTTCAGTTAGAAACCCTGCTAGTTTCTGTTCTGCAGTTGGCTACAAACCAACATATGGTTTGATTAGTAGATATGGTCTCATCTCTTATGCAAACAGTATTGAGCAGATTGGACCTGTAACTAGAACTGTAAAGGATACTGCGTTTTTGTTAAACATGATTGCGGGATTAGACCCTAATGACAACACCACTGTTGATAACAGTAATGAAGACTATCTTACAGGCATAGATTCTGGTGTTGAAGGCAAGAAAATAGGCATAATCAAAGAAATGACTACTGAGGGTACAGACCCTGCAGTATTATCTGCCACCAAAGATGCTGTTTCAAAACTTGAGGGTCTTGGTGCAATATGTGAAGAAGTTTCACTTGATATGGTAAAGTATTCTGTTGCAGCATATTATACAATTACTGCAACTGAAGCTGGAAGTAACCTTGCAAGATATGATAACCTGAGATATGGTTATGATTTTCCAGTTGAAGGGTATGAATTTAATTCCTACATTCAAAAAGCAAGAAAGAACTTTGGACCTGAAGTTACACGAAGAATGATTATTGGTGGATTTGTTCCATCTGCAGGACATGCTGGAAAATATTTCCTCAAAGCACTTAAAGTAAAAAATAAACTTACCAAAGAAATCAATGAGGCATTTAAAAAATATGATTTACTAATTGCTCCAACGGTTCCTATTTTACCATTTAAACTTGGAGAAAAGATTGATGATCCTGTTTCATTATTCTTAGTAGACATTAACACTGTTACTGCAAATCTTACTGGTAAACCTGCAATTTCTGTTCCATTTGCAATTTCAAATGGATTGCCTATTGGAATACAACTGTTGGCAGATTCTATGAATGATAAATTATTACTTCAAGCTGCATATGCATTAGAGCAAACTGTAACATTGCCGGAGGTTCCAATTTGACTAAAATTGGTTTAGAGATTCACTGTCAATTAACAAATCTTGAAAGCAAATTATTTTGTTCATGTAAAGCAAACTATCGTCAGTTCCAAATTAATGAAAATATTTGTCCTGTATGCATGGGATTGCCTGGAAGCTTACCTCGATTAAATCAGGAAGCAGTAAAAAAAGCAACAATGATTGCAATGGCTCTTAACTGTTCTACTCCAGACAAAATTGCGTTTTTTAGAAAAAATTATTTTTATCCTGATTTGCCAAAAAACTTTCAAATCACTCAACTAAACATCTACGGAGATACTAGTGTGGGTGGTCCTGGCTCCATCATGGTTGGAGATAAAAAAATTAGAATTACTAGAATTCAATTAGAAGAAGATCCTGGAAGGCTGATTTACGAAGGAAATTCGTCAAAAAATCAAATTACACTTGTTGATTATAATCGTGCAGGCACACCTCTAGTTGAAATTGTAACTGAGCCTGATTTTGAGAATCCAAAACAAGTAAGAGAATTTCTCAATATTTTATCTGATTTATTGGAGAACCTTGGTGTATCTGATCCTAGTCTAGAGGGTGCGATGAGAGCTGATGCAAACGTCTCAATTGAAGGTGGCAAGAAAGTTGAGATAAAAAATATTGGTTCCTTTCACGATTTAGAAAAAGCAGTTCACTTTGAAATTACAAGACAAGAGAGTTTACATTCACGAGAAATAGAAATTGCGCAAGAAACTAGACATTGGGATGATAAAAGAAAGATAACAATTTCTTCTCGTTCTAAAGAAGAAGCATTAGACTATCGTTATTTCTTGGAAGGTGATATTCCTTGGGTTACAATTGATCCATCAATTCAAGAGAAACTAAAATCTGAAATGCCTGAAAGTATCAGTTCTAAAAAAGAAAGATATGTTTCCAAATATGGTATTCCAAACCAAGTTGCAGATGTTTTGTCTTCAGACAAGTTCTACTCAGATTTGTTTGAAGATTCTCATACTGAATCTAATGCAAAAGAGGTTGCAAATATCATTACAACTGATTTGATGGGATTAGTTGATACTAGAGAAAAACGTGAATCCTCAAAAATTACTGCAACACATTTACGTGATTTGGCTGATGCTATACAAACAGGAAAGATTTCTAGAAACTCTGCAAAAAATGCATTATATGAAATTGTAAAATCTGGAAAAGAATTATCTCAAGTAATGTCTGATTTAGATTTGGGAAATGTTTCAGATGAATCTGAATTAATCACAATAATTAAAGATGTAATTTCTGAGGAGCCTCAAGCAGTAGAGCAAGCAAAATCTAATCCTCAGACAATAAATTTTCTTGTAGGTAAGGTCATGCAAAAAACAAAAGGAAAAGCAGATCCTAAACTTACATTAGATTTGCTAAAAAAGCAGATTGAATAATCATGGCTGAATTAACCCTTGAAGATATAGAATTTATCAAAATTATGGCAACATCTGATGCCACTATACTTCAAGCAGGCATGAATGAGGCTACTCGTAGGAGATTAGATGAACAAATAGGCGTGATTTTGAGAGAATATTATCATGAAAACACGACATTTTCTGGCACAAAAAGAACAAAAGAATTTCAAAAAGCAGGAATTACAGAAGATCATGGCAAGGCAGCAATTGCATGTGCAAGACGTCTTGGAATTGATATATCATAATCTAAAATCTTTTTACAGTCTATCTGATTCTAAAAATTAAATCTTGTCAAATTTTGAATTTATTCCAACACAAAAACAAGTTGAAGAATCGAATATCTTTCGTTTTATGAAAAAACACGGAATATCATCCTTGTCTGAACTATCAAAAAAGGCAAAAGATGAACTCGAATGGTTTTGGCAAGAAGTTGACAAGGATATTGGAGTAGTTTGGGACTCTCCTTATTCCCAAATACTAGATTCTTCAAATGGGATAGCACATTCTAAATGGTTTGTAGGTGGTAAAACAAACATCTACAAATCTACAGTTGAAAAGTTTGTAAAGAATACTCCAAATAAAACTGCATATCATTTTGTTTCAGAAGATGGAACAACATCCAATCTTACCTACCAAGAATTAGATAACAAAGTGTCAAAACTTGCAAATGGTCTAAAATTGCTAGGTGTCAAAAAAGGAGATGTTGTGGCAATTTATCTTCCAATGATTCAAGAGGCAATTTTGGCAATTTTAGCATCTGCAAAAATTGGCGCAGTTCAGACTGTGATATTTTCAGGATATAGTACTGAATCACTTTACATAAGATTACAAGACTGCAATGCCAAAGTTCTATTTGTTTCAGATGGATTTTACCGAAAAGGAAAATCAATATCTCAAAAAGAAATCATGCAAAAAGCAATCCAAGATACATGTGTGGAAAAAACAATTGTTGTAAATTACAAAGGCGTTGACAAATATGAAAAATCCAAAAATATTGTATTTTTTAATGAATTAACAGAATCTCAAAATCCTATTTGTAACACGGAGGTAATGGATTCAGAAGATCCTCTCTTTATTTTGTATACTTCTGGAACTACTGGAAAACCAAAGGGAGTTTTGCACGTTCATGGGGGATTTTCAGTGTTTGCTGGTCATCAGGCATCATATTTGATTGATTTACAGGCACAAGATGTACTATTTTGGCCTGCCGATATTGGATGGATTACTGGTCTTGTTTGGAATGTCTATGGATTGCTGATGATGGGTGCCAGTTCTGTGATATATGATGGGGCATTAGATTTTCCAAAATCTGACAGAGTCTGGAAAATTTTATCTGAATATGATGCAACAATCTTTGGAATATCTCCAACTGCTACAAGATTATTTAAAAAAAATAATGAAGAACCGCTGAAAAGTTTCTCCCTAGATAAAATTAAAAACATCCCAACAACTGGTGAACCACTTGATGAGGATTCTTGGTGGTGGTTATTTGAAAAAATTGGAAATAAAAAAATCCCGATAATGAATTTATCTGGAGGAACTGAAATTGGCGGTGCAATGCTATCTGTTTTTCCTGGGATGAAACTAAAACCCTCTACTGTTGGAATTCCAGTTCCTGGAATGAACCTTGATGTTGTTGATGATGATGGGAATTCTGTAAAAAACAAAAACGGTTATTTGGTTATACGTTCACCTTGGCCTGGAATGACTCGAGGACTACTAAATGACAATGAAAGATTCATTGAAACATATTGGTCTAGATTTGAAAATGTTTGGTTTCATGGAGATTATGTCTATGTTGATGAAGATGATCTTTGGTATATGCGTGGAAGAACAGATGATGTAATTAATGTCTCAGGTCATAGAATGAGTACTGCTGAAATTGAGCATACTGTGATTTCTCATGAAAAAATCTCTGATGCTGCATCAATTGCGATTCCAGATGATTTGACTGGTGAGGCAATTGTTGTTTTCTTTGTTTCTGATAACAAAAACGATTCTAATTTAGAATCAACAATATCTGATTTTATTGGTGAAAAAATTGGCAAAGTTGCAAAACCTAAATTTGTTTTTCAACTAACTGATTTACCAAAGACTAGAACTGGAAAAATTATGAGACGATTACTAAAAGCCAAATTATTAGGTATGGATCTTGGTGATCTGTCTTCCCTTGAAAACCCTCTCGTTTTGGATGAAGTCTCTAAACTAGGTTGAGAAAATTCACTTTTTGATACTTTCCATTTCACGAAAAATTACTTTATTACATAAAGCATATCTAAATCGTTGAAATTTATCGTTGATCAACAAGTTGAAGATATTGAAATGCCTGAAAATCTGAAACTAAACACGTTTCTTCAGGAATTTCATTCTGATTGTCCTCACAAAGAATGTGGATTTGGATTCTATGGATTTGCATTTGGACAATCTCCATTTCCTGTCCCTCAAATTATTCAAGATACATTAATCAAAAATGTTCACAAAGGCGAATATGCTGCAGTTTCTGGAATCCCTGAACTTCGAAATGCAATATCAAAATACAATAAACATTATTTCGGAATAGATGTAATTCCTAACAGAATATACGTTGGGCCTGGAACAAAAGAATTAATCTTTAATCTTTTAGAAATTTTACATGGTACTGTAATTCTACCTACTCCTGCTTGGCTTGGATATCTACCACAAATCCGATTCTTGAAAAAGAACTATCATATGCTTCCAACAAGAGCAAACAAGAAAATTTCTCCAGCTGATTTACGAAAACTTGCACTAAGATTACAAGACCGACAAAAAATATTGATTTTAAACAACCCTCACAATCCTACAGGATTACTATATGATAAACTGGAACTAGAAGAAATTGCAGATGTTTGCAGAGAACAAAATATCACAGTAATTTCTGATGAAATTTACGCCCAAACTTGTTATGATTTTTCAAAGTTTGTTAGTATGGGTAAGATTTACCCTGAAGGGACGTTTGTAACTAATGGATTATCAAAATCTCATGCAGCTGGTGGATATCGTTTAGGTTATGTAATTTTTCCACAACATGCAATAGAACTCAAAGATCAATTCAAAAAAATTCTTGCAACAGAATACACTGCTGTTTCTACACCTATTCAACATGCTGCAGTGGCAGGATTTGAGATTAGCTCAGAAATTGATGAGTATTTTGAAGTCACAAGAAACATTCATCAAATTATGGGTGAATACACTTATCATGAATTATCTGCCATTGAGGGTGTAAAAGCAACAAAACCCGATGCAACATTTTACTTGTTAGCTGATTTTAATGCATATTCCCCAGAATTGCAAAAAGCAAAAATTTCTACGTCACAAAAACTATCTGAAGCATTAATTGTCCACCCCTACCACACTGCAATTGTAGGTGGAGATAGTTTGGTTCTAGAAAGAACTGATTTTAGTGCCCGAATAGCATTTGTTGATTACAATGGTGCAGCAGTATACAAAAATTATCTGGAAAATAAGCCAAAAACTAGTTCAGAGCGAACCCAGTTTGTAAAAGACAATGCCCCAAAAATTGTTTTAGGAATTAAAATGATTGAACAATTCTTTGAAGATCTAAAGAAAAATAATCTACATGAATTAAATGCTAAAAAAAGTTCAATGATTACTAGTTAGTTTTTTACTAATTTTTTCATATTCTTCAAATGAAATTTCTCCTTTAGCAAGTCTTAATTGAAGTATATCTATAGGATTTGTCCTAATAACTGGACGGATAATTTTGTTCTTGATATAGTCTGTATTAATTGAAATTTGTCTTGTATTGTGATTTACTTTTCTCTTTATACCGTACACTGCACCAAACAGTATTCCTAGCCCTCCGATTGCTAATACCATTTGTGCTATTTCTGAATTGTTTGGTTGTGATGTCTCTTGATGAACTAGTGTTGCATCGGCCTCCTGTATGAGTTCTTTTTTGAGAATTGTATCTATCATAGAATTCTCATCATTAGTTATTCCCACTGCTTCTTCTATACTGATATTTGGATAATTCCTATCAAACCATGACTTGTATGTTGGTTCATTATAATATCTGTCCAAGTAATATTGTTGATCTTTATCTGGATCAACAAAATTTGCTATTGTAGTTTCTCCATGTACATCATACATTGGAACTAGAATTATTGTGAAAACTCCAAACAAAAATGCAGTTTGTATTGTCTTTTTCAACAATGATGTTTAGTCATTTTTTCTTTTAAAAGACGCGTACCATTTTTTCATAGGAAAAGATAGTAAATTTTATTAAAATTGGAAATTGATAGATGTAGAGAAAATTTGCACATGTGTAGAAATAATTCTTTATTTTTTTTGAGAATTTTTTTAACAAATACTGATTATTTTAAGGCGATTCAGGTTGGAAGGAATTTCTGACCTATTTTTAATCCGAATTGGATTGGCATTATTCATGTTAGTTGTTGGAGGTTTTTTTGATATTTGGAAAAGAGAGGTGCATGATTATGTTTGGATTATTTTTGGTTCTGCAGGGGCGGTATTGTTACTTTTTGAACCATTTCAAATGAATGCTCTTTACTCTACACTATTTGCATTGATTATTGCCCCGATTTCAATAATAATTTGGAGAATGGGATTGTTTGGAGGGGCTGATGCTTTTGCCCTGATTGCATTGGCCATAATTGCCCCTCAAATGACATTTAGTGAAAACATGGTCACACCATTCACAACATTATCAAACGCAGCAGTACTGTTCATAGTACCACTATTGGTAAATCTTGTGCACAATATTATTTCTAAACTTCGAGGAGAGGATATTTTTGAAGGATTTGAAGAATCAATACACAAAAAAATTTTGGCGTCTTTGTTAGGATATAGATCAAAAAATCCAAAACATGGATTTTTGATTGAAAAAACTGAGGGTCATGTTAAAAAAATAGTTCTATCACTTCATCATGTTGATAATGAAAATTTTTCCCAAGAATCAAACACATGGATAACTCCTGGAATCCCATATTTGTTAATGATTGCCGGAGGATTTTTAATTCAATTAGCATATGGAGATCTCATTTTAACTAGTTTAGGTATTTGATTTTTAATATTATTTCTTTTTTCTAATTTGTTGTGCAACCATGGGCAAGAATGCTCCCACGTCTGAAACAATTCCTAATGCTTGCCATGTACCTCTATCCATAAGTTTTGTAACTGTTGGTTGATTGATGTCTACAACAATCACTTTAACATTTGCTGGAAGCATATTTCCTGTTGCAATAGAATGAAGCATGGTTGAAATCATAATCACCATACTTGCATCTTTTAGAACTTTCTTGTATTCTCTTTGTGCTTGTGCAACATCCGTAATTACATCGGGTAATGGACCATCATCTCTAATGGATCCTGCTAGTACAAATGGAACCTTATTTTTTACACATTCATACATTATTCCCTTGGTAAGTTTTTTTGTTTTTACCATATTTGCAATAGAACCTGCTTTGAAGACAGAATTGATTGCATCCATGTGGTTTCTATGGCCGTGATATGCCAATGTTGCATCTTTTACATTCATTCCTAACGATGTACCTATAGTAGCATACTCTATATCGTGAACGGCTAAAGCGTTACCTGCCAAAACCCCGTCAATGTATCCTGATCTAATTAATTCTGATACTGCATCGGATGCTCCAGTATGGACTATTGCCGGACCTCCAACAATGACAATTTTTCCACCTTTCTTTTTTGTATTGTAAATATCATCTGCAACTTTCTTTGCAATGTGTTGAGTTGGTCTCTCACTAGAACTTGAACTTCCCATAAACTCAAAGACATTAGAGCCTTCTCTTGGTCTCTCTGGTGGATTGATCTTAACTCCTCCTTCACCTACAATTATCTGATCACCTTTTTTGACATCTCTTACTGGAACACAAAATGCTCTATCACCTTTTACAACAATACATTTGTCCATCATCATATTTTCTACCTGAATCCATTTTCCTTTATGGAAAACTTGAGTGTGATTATTTGTTGTGCTGTAAAAATTATCTGGCATCACATTATTTTTTGGAGATTTTTTTAGAGTAATCTCTTTTTGTATTTTTGATACTGCACCTTCTCTGTAAACAGTCTGTAAAATTTCATCCAAATGTTTTTGATTTTTGCCTTTGACTAATAATCTGGCATATGATTGATCTTTTTTTCTTTTACCAATATTGATTTCTTGTACTTGAAATTCTCCTTGTAAGTCCATAATTTTATCAAAGATCTTAGTCAAAATCAGCGAATCAATCAGATGTCCACTAACTTCGATCTCTTGTGAAAATTTACTCATTTTACTATTCTCTACACAATCATAACTAAAGCTTTACGTTTTTTTTGAGGCTAGAATTAAACTGGAAGAATTACTTTTCCCTCAAATTTTGGAATGTTGTCTGATTCAAATGCTTTTTCCAATCTTTCTTTTTGTTCCTTTGTTACTCCTTGTACTATGGTTTTTGATGCACCGCTATTGTCAACTAGTGCAAGAATGTATCCACTATTATCAGTTAAAACAAAACCTGCAGATTCATCAACAAATGCATACAGATTTTCTTCACCTACTGGTTTCCAAACATTTGATTTTGTATCTGTTAAAGCTAATGCAGGCATTGCTTTACCATCGGTTAATTTATTGAGGTATTCTCTAGCATCTGCCACTCTTTTTTGACCAAGTTTTAGTGCTTGAAAATACTGCATGTATGACAAATTATCTGATTGTTATAAAAACAATATTACCTCAAAAGATAGTTATACAATATTATTCTAAAAATCACATGCCTCTTACAAATAATGTAATAATAAAATTAAATGAAATTACTACTATGGTTGAAGATAAATCAAATTTATCTGAATCTGAAGTTGATGAAATAAAATCAATATTCAAAGAACTGGTTGAAAGTGGAGAGAGATATGATGTGGATGAAATTGAGTTTTGGTTTGAAAACGAAGGTAGTTGGAAAACTAGAGCCCCTAGAATAAGAATTGCAAATCTCTCAAATTACATTCAAGACAAATACCAGCAAACAGCCCACTTGAGAATAATTTCAGATGATGACTGTAGTTGTGGACATTAAGTCTCTAATTGCTCTAATAATCTACCAACAATTTTTGCATTTTCTTCTCTCTCATTCATAATTTCATTTAATCTGATTTCATTTTTTTCTTCTTTTGTTATTATTTCAAAATACTCTTCATCTAAATCGCTATTAGCTTGTAATCTTTTGATTACTTCAAACAAGATTCCAATTACTTGTTTTTGTGCATCAATTAATTCATCTTTTTCTATCTCTGACATTAATTTTCATCAACTATCTTTGTAAATAATTCTTTTAATTTAGGATGAGTTATGTTTGATTTTGCGGATTCCAAGAATATTTCTAACTTTTCTTTAGAATATCCTTGTGATTGGTATATTTTTGCTTGAAGTGCCATCTCTAATTTGTCAATTTGATGCACTATTTGACTTTCAATGGAATCGTTTTCCTGATACTCTTTCCAAATTTCAGTATATTTTGTCATCAGTGATTCAGGTAGAGTTTTAACAATTTTTTCAAATGCAGAGTTTTCTAATTTTTGTTTTTCTTGAATATTCATTTTATCTGGAACAATATCTCCTACCTTTGATTCTGCTAAATCATGTAGTAAAACCATTTTTAGAATTTTTTCAAAATTCAAATTTTCTAAATCAGAAATCATCATTCCTATTATTGCCATTGAAAAAGTATGATCTGCAACAGATTCTGGTTTTTCAATGGATAATTTGTCAATCCATCCTTGACGTGAAATGTTTTTTAGATTTGCGGCAATTTCCAAAAAATCTTCTGACATGATAATATTTCATATATTCTCCTAAAGAGTTTTGAGATTTTCGAACAACATAATAGTTGAAACAGACTCTACTATTTTATGAAAATATACACCAAAACAGGTGATGATGGAAATACCGGTCTTCAAGGGGATTTACGTATCTCAAAATCCCACCCAAGAATATTTGCATATGGTGCAGTAGATGAAGCAAACGCTTCATTGGGAATTGTTTTGGCAAATCAATTAGATCAAGACATTTCTGACATTCTTACAAAAATTCAAAATGATTTATTTGTGGTTGGTGCTGATCTGTCAAATCCAAATCTTAACGATGTGAAAAATAGAGTAACATTGGAAATGATTCAGGAATTGGAACAAAATATCGATAGATTTGAATCAGAATTACCTCCATTGACTAATTTCATATTGCCTGGAGGTTCAATTTCTGCATCGCAATTACATTTCACAAGAACCGTTGTACGTAGAGCTGAAACATGGACTGTACAACTTGCCGAAAAAGATGAAATTAATTCAAATTGCATCATTTACCTTAATCGCTTATCTGATCTATTTTTTGTCATGGGACGGCTAATCAATAAAAGAAATAACAAAGAAGACATTATTTGGAAAACCTAAAAAGACACACTTTAATTCCTCAATGAAATTATTTTTTTTAAGTGCCGTGGTAGCTCAGCCTGGGAGAGCACTCGGCTGAAGACCGGGCTGTCGCGCGTTCAAATCCCGCCCGCGGCACTGTATACCATTTTAAAAAATAGGGGATGTTTTTGATTATTTTTCAAAAACTCATAATGCATCTACTAAATTATAGAAGCTTTTTCCAGAGGCTGATTTCTCGGAGACACATTTTACTGGTCCTAATGAATTCCCATTATTGACGTCAGCACGCAATTTTTCATTGCTGAATTTTTTTACAATTGCCACTCGGGTTGTATGAAATTTATTTACAAAATTCCCTTCAATCTCAAAAGTTTCTTTAGTTGTAATCTTCACTCCTTTTGTGACTAATTCACCTTGTGTATAATCTGAATCCTCAATGAACGTTATTGTAAAAGCTTTGTCGCCAATTTTTGCCAAGCTGACTGAATCGCCTACAGTTGCATAATCTGCTAGTGTTGCTATCTTGTTTCACCTCCCATCCATTTATCAAAAAGTTATTTTTTGATAAATTGAACTCAGAGTAAATTATTGACTTGGATGGCTAGTTTGATCTACTTTTTTCTAGAAAAAATTAACTGATCGGAGAATTCTGGATAATTTTTCTAAAAAATCAATTCTACAAAATCTTTAAAAATAAGGCGACCTCTAGATTTTCGACATTCATGGCTGAAAAAAAATCTACAAAGAAAACCGCAAAATCAAAAGATACTGAGGCTAAATCAACAAAATCAAAGACAACTACAAAAGCCACAAAAACCAAGGCTAAATCAACAAAATCAAAGACAACTACAAAAGCCACAAAAACCAAGGCTAAATCAACAAAATCAAAGAGTAAAAAAGATGAACCTGTAGGAGATCTAGGAATAGTCATAGTAGATGATGATATTGAAATTGATCAAGAAAAAGTCAATGAAGAAAGACGTGCCTATCTAGAAGAGGCAAGGTCTCAGGAAGCATTTGACTAGGAATCTTTATTCGATTCGATAACGTAGTACTTGTATGCGTGCATTATGTCTAATCACCGTAAAACCTGGTAAGGTTGACTCTGTTGTTCAAATTCTAAAAAAGAAGCGTAAGGTAGTCAAACAAATCATGGTTGTTACAGGTAGAGCAGACATTAGTGTTATCTTACAAGGAGGAATTGATGATATCAATAACATGGTGATTGATTTTAAAAAAATCAAAGATATTGTAACTACTGAAACCCTGATTGAAGTGGAGGTTAATTTGGGATGGTAAGGGCCATTATATTGGTGAAATCTCCAAAAAAATTAATTGCTGCTAGATTGCGCAAGGTCACTTCAGTATCTGATTCATTTCCTACTAGCGGTCAATTTGATGCAGTAGCAATCATAGATGTTAAACAACTCTCTGAAATCAAAGAAGTGGCCAATCAGATTCAAAAAATCAATGGAGTTGAACGAACTGAAACCATGGTTGAAGTTCAATGACAATTAATTTAAACAACTTCGAGGTAGACCTTCTGTGAATATCAAAAAAGTCGGAAATGTGATTTTGGCCGTAAAAGACCTAGACAAATCAATTAAGTTCTATAATGAAATTATTGGCCTCCCAATAAAAAATCAAAGAAGAACTTGGGTAGATTTGGGCACTTCTGGAGCTTTATTGAGTCTTCATCCTGCTTCATTAACTGAACAGCATGGAAATGCTCTTGAAAGTGGAATCACAATCGGTTTTCTAGTTGGAGATGTAAAATCTGCAGTTGAAGAACTAAGGGAGAAGGGAGTTAAAATTCATCGTGAAATTGTCGAAAAAGATGCAGGAAAAAATGCTGTAATTTCTGACCCTGATGATTACTTGATTTCCTTGTTTGAACCAAGTTTCTCAGATAAAGCTGAACAAACTGGTGGATACCACGGATTTACACCTGCTTAGATCATCTTCTTTATTGAAGAAATAATTTTCTCTAAGCCTTTTTCTTTTCTATTGATTGAAACATAATATGTGATGTCATTTTTTTGCAAAAGAACAATTGTTACTTTTTGATGTTGTAATATTACATGTTCTAGTTTTCCGACAGTTGTGGCAGTATTTTTTCTCAATGACATCAGTGTTGAAATTATGAAAAACTCGTTTTTTACTTGCTCGGATTTTAACAAGGGTTTAAGATTTGGTTGAACAATTCCTGCCAAGGTTCTACCATAAAGATTGATCACTCCAGCATATCTTACACTCTTTGAAACTTGAAGAATCTTTTGACATTGTTTTCGATACTTTACAATAGTGTCTTTCCATTTTTCTGCAGGAGTTTTAACCATACTAAAAATTGGTTTTGGAATTAATAAAGATACTTGTCTTAAAAATTATCAGTAATTTTTCAATCTTGTTTTTTGGATTCTTTTTCTAATTTTTTCTTTAATTCTGTATTTTCTTTTAGTAGTTTATCATTTTCTGCTTGAAGTGTTTGAACAGAATTTTGTCTAGTGTATAATGGATGTCCAGGAGGGACTACTTGATTTCCAGTCAATAGTCCTGCAGCATATTGTTGATACATGTGTTGAAATCCTTGAAGTTTCTGGCTGACTGTTTCAACATCTCGTGAGAATTGCTCTTTTACAGGATTTGTATTAATTCCAAACATTGGGTGCTTTAATCCAGGTGGCAATCTAGGGAATTGTAGTGCCACATGAGGAATGTTTGGATTCAAACCATAAAGGTCTCGTAGGTGTTTATCTACTAGATTTTCCACGAATCTTGTTTTATTTGGCTATATTTCTGCCTTGCTTTAGGCATTTGATATACGGTTTAGTGAAATCTGAGTCATTTTTGCTCAATTTGAGCTGATCGCAGATCTATATACCGTACCAGTTTTTGATCGCTGATACGCATGACAGAAACGAAAAAAACATGTCTCAGATGCAAAAAAGACATCGCAGAACAAGATCTACATAAGATAGTGATCTATGTTGTTCAAGAAAAATTTACAGAACATCATTATGAACATGTAGAATGTCCTGATAAATTTACTGTATAATCAAAACTTGTGTTTTATCCTTTAAACTCATAAACTTTGTAAATTTCGCCAGTCACTCTGGAACGATATTTCCATTCATCTTTTTTCCAAACAACTTCTACAAAATCTCTTTGAAAGTTTGGATGTAGTCTTTGATAAACATCATTTCCAATTAGAATTTGATTAGGTTTTGCCATATTCTGAATTTTAGCTGCAATATTCATTGCAGGACCCATAAGATCTACTTGAGATTGTTGTTCGTCTGCCCCGTATCTTACAACAATATTTTGCCCAAAATCAACTCCAACCTTTACCATTAGATCTGGGTAATCGTATTGATTCAAGATAGGGTTGATTCCTTTTTGTATCACAGAAATCATAGATTTTGCACAATTCACTGCATTGTCTGATGCAAGTAAACCATTACTTTGTGCGTCAAAATATCCGATGACTGCATCACCTACAAATTTTAAGACGTATCCTTCATACTGTCTGATTACTGCTGCCATCTCTTGTGCAAAAGAACTAATAATTATTGCAATCTTTTCTTCAGGCATCTCTAATGTCATGGTGGTAGAACCCACTAAATCAACATAAATTACAACTAAATCTAATTTTGAAAATACATTTTTTCTCAAGAATTTGTCCGAATCGTTAGCAACTCCTGAATATTGATAACCTTTTTTCAACGCCCCCCAAACTCGTTTTTGAGTTTCTAAAATCATTGATTCTGAATCTAATGTTTTTTCAGGTGCTGAACTGAGCAACATATCTACAACTTTGTCTTGACTAGAATCTGATTTTTTTTCTATATTGTTTTCTGCCATGTTTTTCTCCTATTCTAAGGGAAATTCCTGCCCACATTGAGCACATTTTCCTCTTTTTCCCCTATATCCATCATGATAGTATTCTACAATTTCACCTTCACAGTCATTACAGGTAAAACTAGAATCTTCCATGCCTAGAATTCCTCGATTACATATTTAGATATTGATGAAGGTTTAAGGCGAGCAATAATTTGGTAAATCTTGTGCGTTTAGGAACAAGATCTCCAAATGAGTTCATTAAACTCTTGAATAAAAAAAATGAAGATATTCAAAAATCATTTTTATCAAAAATTACAGACATGACAAAAATGATCGATGTCAAGGTTATGTTGGGAGATGCTACCGTTTCTGAACAAAAAACATTTGATCCAAAATTAATAATGGATTATTTTCGAAATATCGGCAAAAATCTAAAAGATTGGTCTATTCAAGATGTAACAATATCAAACAATGAAGATACCCGAAGAATTTTCATGAAGTTTGAAGTAATGGAGGGCAATTATCTAATTTCAGGACATGTCTCAATACAATTTCATGTGTTGTTATATTACAAACCTGTTCAAAGAGTAATTGATTGTCAAAAAGAACTATCTGAAATTATCGATATGACAAAAAACAAAGAAGAGGAGTTTTCTAATAACAGTGATCAATATGTTTTAGATAAATTAAAAGAAATGGGTTACAAGGATTTTGATCATCAAAAACTCTTTGAAGTGTTTTATGAAAATGATGAATTTAGAGAAAAAGTATTTTCTGAAATCGAGAAACAATCTGGAGTAGATTTTCAAAAATTATCTGAAAAAAAGACTCAACTGTTTAACGAATTAGATTCTCTTTTAATTGAAACATATCAAACAACACCCACATTAATTGATGATTCAAAACTGGTTACTGGTGAAGAAGGATGTTTATGTACATTTGATTTGGAATTTATAAAAAATAATACAAGGGAGGGGTTATTTGATCCTAGAAAAATGTCTGATTCTACAAAAGAAAACATTGTAAAGAGATTAGATGATTTTGCAACTATAATTAATTCATAAATTAAGATCAAGGAACCAGATATGAGAAAATTTCTCATAGGGGAATCTGATTCCTCGATATGATTTAAGCAGGATTTTTTAACTATTTAGCACTTGCTAGAAATTTACGCATAAAATTTGACTAAAAAAATAATTTTTGTATAGAAGAAGTCAAATACATCGTTTTCTTAGCAACATTTCCAATGGACCCAACATTTGATGAGATAAAAAAAGCAAACTCTATGCGGGGAGATGAAATTAAGAAAACTCCTTTGATTCATTCACCAACTTTTAGTGAGATTACAAAATCTGATGTTTATCTGAAAGCAGAGTTTAGACAAAAAACTGGTTCATTTAAAATTCGTGGTGCTTACTACAAAATCAAATCGCTGTCAGATGATGAAAAGAAACATGGTGTGGTTGCAGCATCTGCAGGAAATCATGCACAAGGAGTTGCATTAGCTTCTGCTCTTGAAGAAATTCCTTGTACTATTGTTATGCCAAAAAATGCTTCACCTGCCAAAGTTGCTGCAACAAAGGGTTATGGTGCAAACGTTATCTTGGAAGGCATAAACTATGATGAGTCTTCTGCTAAAGCAAAAGAAATAGCAAAAGAAACAGGAGCAACTATGATACATGCTTTTGATGATCCACAAATTATTGCTGCTCAAGGAGTAATTGGTTTGGAGATACTAGATGATTTGCCAGATGTTGAAGAAGTTTATCTTCCAATAGGAGGAGGAGGATTGGCAGCAGGTACTTTAATTGCAATAAAAGAGAAAAACCCAAAAATCAGGGTTATCGGGGTACAGTCAAGATCTTTTCCATCAATGTATGAGTCAGTTAAACAAGGTGCAATAACTGCAAGTGGCGGTGCAAGAACAATTGCAGATGGTATATCTGTAAAAGTTCCAGGACAACTGACATTTAATGTAATTAATGAACTAATGGATGAGATTGTTCTAGTAGATGATACTGAAATTACAAAAGCAATGTTTTTGCTAATGGAAAGAATGAAGTTTGTAGTAGAACCAGCTGGCGCTGCAAGTTTAGCATATCTAATTTCAAAGAAACCTGCACCTGGAAAGAAAGTAGTTGCAGTGTTGGCAGGTGGAAACGTAGACATGTATCTATTAGGTCAGATTGTAGACAAAGGCCTAGCTGCTATGGGTAGGTTGTTAAAACTATCAATATTGCTACCTGACAGACCTGGCGCTTTCAAAGAAATTGTAGACGAGATTACCCTTGCCAATGCCAATATTGTAGAAGTAGTTCATGACAGATTGAGTTCAAATGTCAGTGCAGGCTCTGCTGCCGTTACTATGAATCTAGAAACTCAAGGGAAAGAACAAGCAGATGGACTAATTCAAGCATTACAAAAGAAAAATGTTCAATTTAGATTATTGACATAATTATTTGAATTTCTTTTTTGTAAATTCTGTTAATCCTTGTTTTTTCATTTGTTCAGATTCTTTTAGAACGGATTTATGTTGATCTGATTTGTGCTGTTTGAGTTTCTTTTGTAATTCTGGAAATTCGTTTGCAAGTATTTTCATTGCATATATTGCTGCATTTCCAGCTTTGTTAACTCCCACTGAAACAACAGGTGAACCAGAGGGCATTTCGGTGATGGACAACAATGAATCCAATCCTCCAAAGGCAGAAAATTTTGCTGTGTCTGTTTTCTTTGGATGTTTATCATTATAGACCAGTATTGGAACCCCGATTACTGGGATAACTGTGTGTGATGCTATCATGCCAGGAAGATGTGCTGCACCTCCAGCTCCTGCAATGATTATTTTGAATCCCATCTTTTCAGCATGTTGTGCATACTCTGCTAATCTTGAAGGAGTTCTATGTGCAGAAATAATTTGATCTTCATGTTTGACTTTAAATTCATCAAATATTTCTGCAGCACCTTTCATAATTCTACTATCAGAACTTGATCCCATAATTATTCCAACAAGAGGTTTTTTTGAATATGTCATAATATTAGAAAAAACTAGAGAGTAATTAACAATAACTATTACAAGAAATCATTGAACTATTAGAAACATCATTAGCTATTTTTATTCGAAAAATATGAGGTAGATAATGGCAAAGATTCTGGGAATTATTGGCGGAGGTCAACTTGGAATGATGATAGCAGAGGCTGCAAAAAAGATGCCTGAAGAGGTATCAAAAATCATTGTGTTAGATCCGACTGAAAACTGTCCTGCAGCTCAAGTTGGTGCCGAGCAAATTATTGCAGATTTCAAAGACAAAGATGCCATAGTTGCACTATCTGAAAAATCAGATATCATCACATATGAAATAGAATCAGGAGATAGTCAAGTACTAAAATCTGTTGAAAAGAATGCAGAGATCAATCCATCTCCAGAAACACTACATACAATTCAAGACAAATTTTTACAAAAAACTTTTCTTAAAGAACACAACATTCCAGTTCCGGAATTTATAGAAATTTCAGATATTGACGACGTTAAAGAAGGTTTGAAAAAATTTGGATATCCCGCATTACTAAAAGCAAGACGAGATGCATATGATGGACGAGGTAATTTTAAAATCGATTCAGAGGAAATGATCCAAATAGCTTATGATTACTTTAAAGGTCAAAAATTAATGTTAGAGAAATTTGTGCCATTTAAAATGGAAGTATCTGTAATTGCAGCTAGAAATACCAAAGGTGAAATCAAAACATTTCCACTAGTGGAAAACATTCATGAAGAAAATATTTTACGTGAGACAATTGCTCCCGCAAGAGTTTCTGAAGAAGTAACAAAAAATGCAGAAAAAATTGCTAGTCAAACTATGGATGTTCTCAAAGGAGCAGGGGTATTTGGAATTGAAATGTTTGTTACTCAAGATGATCAAATTGTAATTAATGAGATTGCCCCAAGAGTACATAATTCAGGACATCATACTTTACAATCAAGTGAAACCTCTCAATTTGAACAACATTTACGTGCAATTTTGGGATTAGAACTTGGCAGTACCAAACTTTTACATCCTACTATTATGTACAATATACTTGGAACAAAAACCTTTGAAGGTGAATACAAGCCATTAGAAATTCCTGATGAAAATCTATTTTTGAAAATGTATGGGAAGAAAATTTCAAAACCTATGAGAAAATTAGGTCATTTTAACCTCATTGCAACTGATAACGAATCAATTAATGATCTATTAGTGAAATTAGAATCCATAAAACCTAGGGCAGTAGTTCAATCAGCCTAACTAAGTTTATTAATTGTGAGAGAAAAAAATCATCATGGCATTAACTGCAGCATTAATTATTACGGGAATTGCAATAGGATTACTTCTAATTTATGCTGCTGATGTGGCAGTTGCAATGTCTTCAGATAGTGATTATGGGTTTTTGCCTCTTGATCATATGCAAAGAGGCATAGGTTTAGGAGCACCTGCATTGATTTTGCCAATAATTGCATTTTTCATATCTCTTAAGGAATCATCTAAAGGATTAGGCATCATGATAATCATTACAGGTATTTTGATCATTATTGGAGGAATTGTAGTAATGGTAAATCCTGCACCTGCATCTGAAACTTCGGACAGGGATCCTATGGCTTCAATGGCTATGATGTTAGTTCCCGCAATTATCCAGTTAGCATTAGGCGGAATCAAAATAGCAAAATCATAATCCGAATTATTATGCCAATTTGTGCAAAATGTAGTAATGATGTAAAGAAAGTATATGATTGCGATCATACAGATTATGAAGATTATTGTGTAGAATGTTATACTGAACTGCACTATTACATGACAGAAAGTGAAAATAATGCTAACTGACCGAGAAATAGCCATTTATGCTCTGGGAAAAACAGAAGGAGTTCATTCGATAGCTGAAACTTTAGGAAAAGGTCTGGATGATGAAAAATACATTGAATCTTGGAATAAAACTATGAAGTTACTAGGAATTGAACTATCCTTAAAAGAATTAGAAAAAATTTACAAGGAATTTGCTGAGAAGATGGAGCAAGTAGTGGATAACTCAGAATCAAAAAATAAAGACAGTATGGGTAAGAAAACTCAAAAAATAAAATAGAAAATTTTGATATACTCTAAAAATTAGACGAATACATTGAAAGCAATAATTTTGGCGGGTGGACGTGGAAAAAGACTAAAACCAGTAACAGATTATGTTCCAAAACCTCTTGTCCCAATAAAGAATATTCCAATAATAGAGTGGCAAATAAGATATCTGAAAAAATTTGGAATCAATGAAGTTATCATTTGTACAGGGTATAAAACAGAAATGATTGAAAACCATTTGAATATGAAAGATATTGGAATCAAAATAAAATTTTCAATTGAAAAATCACCGTTAGGCACTGGAGGAGCTATCAAGAAAGCAGGAAAGATGATTAAAGAAAAATCTTTTTTTGTATTAAATGGAGATACAATTACAAACATTGATTTAAAAAAACTGGAAAAAAAGAAAAATGCAATTGCATCTATAGAGTTGAGAACAAAGTATGGAATTTTGGAAACTAATGCCGACAAGATTTTAAATTTTAGAGAGAAAAAAGAAATCTCGGACACCTGGATGAATGCGGGAATTTACCATCTAGAAAAAACAATTCTAAAAGAACTTCCAGATAAAGGAGATATTGAAAAAACAGTTTTTCCAAAATATGCCAAAAAAGGCATTTTAAATACAGTCAAATTCAAAAATTCAAAATGGTATTCTGTAGATTCATTCAAAGATATGGAAGAATGCGCATTAGAAATAGAGAAAATAATAAAATAGATTTTTGATTTATGCACCAGTTCTGTGCAGTGTTACCATCATGTATGCTACCTCTTCAACAAAGGGCTCATCTTTACTGGCAGATGCATATTTTGTGGCATCATCCCAAAATGTAGATTCTTGTGATGGTTTTTGTGCAAATATTTGTTCGCTCAACATTTCATAGTTTACAGATTTTTGGATAATATGACGCCTCAAGGAAAATTAACCTAATGCTAAAAGAGATACACTAGAATATCCAATTAATCTAGATAATTCATGCGTATTGCATGCAGTTTAGGCTCAATGCTTTCAATAAATGAAGTTCTAAATTGTGCTGAAAAGATAGCAAAAACCAATTCAGATGCAATTTGGGTGCCTGAAACATGGGGAATGGAGAATTTCTCAATGCTAAGTGCCGTATCTAGCAGGACATCTGCCCAAAAAATTGGTTCATCAATAATTAACATCTATTCTCGCAGCCCAGCAGCAATTGCCATGGGTGCAGTTACTGTAGATACCTTATCTGAAGGAAGGTTGATTCTAGGCCTTGGAACTAGTAGCCTGCCAATTGTAGAAACTTTTCATGGATATGAATTTGAAAAACCATTACAAAGAATGAAGGAATATGTGGAAATAATCAAACTGATAACTTCTGGAAAACCAATTAATTATTCTGGAAATATTTTCAATTTGAAAAATTTTACATTATTGATCAAACCTCAAAGAGAATCAATTCCAATATACATTGCAGCAGTTAATCAAAAAATGGTTGATTTGACATGGGAAATTGGAGACGGTGTGATTTTTTATCTTAGGCCAAAAAATGAAATGAAAGAAACAATTCAAAAAATGCAATCAAAAAGAAAAATTGATGTCACGTGTCAAATAATCACTTGTGTTTCAGAAAATTCAGATGAAGCAATAGAACGTGCAAAAAAAACACTATCATTTTACATATCTGTTGGTAAAATATATAGAGAATTTTTAGCAGAAAATGGATTTGAAAATGAAACATCAAACATATTTGAAGAGTTTAAAAAATCAGGTTTTGCATCTAATCATGAATTGGTATCGGATTCGATGCTGAAAGAACTAACTATCTGTGGAACTCCTGAAGACTGTAAAAAACAACTTGATAGTTTTAGACAAACAGGAATTGATTTGCCAATAATACAATTTAATCCTGTAGGAGACACTATGAAATCTTTTGAACTATTACAAAAAACATTTTTGGATTAGATAAACATGAACAAGGTAGGAATTGCAGCATATGGAATCACTCCATTTACAAAAGAAGACAAAAAAATAGAAACAGTACTTTTTGAATCTGCCAAAAACCTTTTTGAGAACAATCTCAATATACAAAAAGACGAGATAGATGCAGTACTTGTATCCACAAATAACAATTCAAAATATTTAGCTCCTGTTTTGTCTGAAACCCTTGAAATTCAACCAAAAACTGCTCATTCTATAGAGAATTTGTGTAATTCAGGTACCAATTCCATAGTTTCGGCATATTCGTACATTGCCTCAGGCTTGGCAGACATGGTATTGGTAAGTGGTGCTGAAAGATATGATAGTCCTGGTCAGATTTTAGAGTGGGATAATTCTAGAGGAGAATTTAAACATCCAATATTTTGGGCATCAATTTTTACGAGTTCCTATAAACGCAAATTCTCTGTAACTGATGAAGAACTGGCAATGGTTTCAGTGAAAAATCACAAACAAGCTCAAAATAATCCAAACGCACTTTCAAAAAAAATGTATTCTGTTCAAGATGTTATAAATTCCAAAAAAATCACCAAAGATATCCGATTGCTTGATTGTTCAAGATCATGTACTGGAAGTGCATCAATTATCTTGGCATCAGAAAACATTATGAAAAAAATTACTGAACAACCAATCTGGATTTCTGGAATAGGACAAAAAACAATTTCTGCAGGATTTACAAAAAATGAATCATTTTATTCTATGGAATCAACCAAAACAGCAACTCATGCAGCATTACAGATGGCAGATAAAAAAATTCAAGACGTTGATGTAGCAGAAGTACATGATGCCTTTTCTGTATGTGAGCCAATGGCCTTAGAAGCACTTGGATTATCTAATCCGGGCAAAGGCTCGATGCTGGTCAAAGAACTTTATGAGACAAATAATCTTAAGATTAATCCCCGTGGAGGACTGATAGGGTGTGGACACCCACTTGGAGCAACAGGAATTGCACAAACAATTGAAATCACACAACAATTACAACACAATGCAAAAAATAGACAAGTAGAAAATGCAAATGTCGGCCTAGTTCACAACATGTCAGCCGCAGCAACATCTTCAACAATTTTGGTGTTAGAAAAATGAGTTTTGAGTCAGAGCTTTCCAAAGGGAATTTTTTGATTCCTGAGTGTACTGTTTGTAAGAAAATCGTATGGCCTCCTACGGAATTTTGCAGTAAATGTATGGCCAAAACATCCTTGAAGGAAGGGGATTTCAAAGGTAAAATAATTGAATTTTCTAGTCAAAATGAAGATTATTTTTGCATTGTGGATATTGAAAATTCATTTAAAATTATGGCAAAAATGTCTACTGAGCCTCATATTGATCAAATAGTAAAAATCTCAAAATGTGGAATTGAAAAAGGCAACTACTATTTTGAGATTAATTAAATCGGGTATAGATGTAAGGGGTTTCAGTAGTTTGATCAAATGTCCAAACAGTTGGAAGAGAAACTGTATCTAACACTTGTAAATCATGATTTTGGATTAATGAACTCCATCCGCCGTCCGTCAAGTTTCCAGACAAATGTCGTTTTGAATGAGTTCCTGCAAACACTAATCCTGTAGATGTTTTGAGTTGTTCAAGTGATTTTATTTTATCAATTATACTTGTTGCCAACACATCCCCTCCCATTTGAGGTAAACCTCCAATGAAAAATACAGGATGTTTTAATTGAAATTTTGAATAATCGCATTCCAGTGCATCCTCACAATGTGGATCAAAATTTTGATTTGTTTCTTTACAGATTAATTTCTGTAATTCTACAAGACCATCATCGATTTCAATACTGTGTGGTGTGAATCCCAAAACTTTTCCACAAAAAGCTATTCGTCCATCTCCTGAACCAATATCTACCAATTCCTCATAGCCCAATTTTTTTGCAATTAATACCATCAAATATGCAGAGATCATCCAAGTAGGATAAAATGGCTGACAACTTGTACCATGTTTGATACTGTTTAACCAATAATCGTTAATGTCACCTTCGTAAATCACACAATCAGTACCCAAAATTTTTTCTTCAAAAGAATTGGAGTAAATGGGGTTTTTTTCTGCAAATTCATGAAGAGATTTCAAATGTTTTTCTTCAAATGGAAATTTCTCAGAACTAGAGGCAGGCAATAGCTCCTGAATATGGGCATTTCCAGAATAATTTTTGGCAAAATCCCGTTTAATTAAAACAAGGTTTTGAATAATCTCATCAAACATGAATTTTGTAAAAACAAGGGTTTGATAAACTCATTGTAGTTTAAGATGATTTATTGGATGAAAGGTAAGCAATTTCTTGTTCAACTTTTTTTAGTTGATCAACAGTAGTGGTTTGTAATGTTTCAATTTCTTCAAGTTCGTTTTCTAAAGGATCCATTACTAATTGAAATTCTAATTGTTTTAGCGTGTTTAGGTAAAAATCGCGCTGTTCAAGTAGTTTTTCAATTATGATTTCAGACATAAATTATTTGAAATCTTGTTGTATTTAGATAAAGTGTTTGAAAATTTATGAAATATCGAATTTTAGTAAGATGAATCATCATTTTGACAATCATCACAAGGACAATGCCAATGGCACTGAAGATTTTGGCGTTGTTTCAAATCTTTTTTCTTTTGTACCATAATCCACATTTTTTCTCAAGGCTAATATTGTTTTACCCACATTCCTTCGCTAGTATTGTCAATCACAAATATGAAACGAAAAACTCAATGAATTTTAACGGGTATTATGTAATTACCCACCTTACTATATCTAAAAAGAGGAAATAGAGGACATGCGTTCAAAAATAATAACGGTATCAAAATTATCAAAAAAAACTAAAACGAATAATCAAAAAGCTGCAAAAACACGTAGACAAAGAGGGTATCAATGGGAAGACACATTGGTTAAAAGATTCAACAGTGCTTCGAATTGGAAGGCATTTCGATTAGGATCTCCCAGTATTGCTTTGCCTGATGTTTTGGCAGTTAATACTGAAAATAGCACAATTTTTACCATTGAGGCAAAATCTGGAACAAGTACTTCACTACCAGTTCCATTTGATCAGATTGAGAGATGTTTGGAATGGGTAAAGACGTTTGACATTTACAAAAAAAGACAGGTATTGTTAGCATTCAAATTTCTATCTAAGAAAAGATTGGGAGTAGGCAAATACGAAAGTCGAGAACTAAGAGAGTTTTACAAAATTTGGGATGAAACATTAGATATTACTGACTGTGTGTGCACATATGAAGGAAAAATTTATGCTAAAATAGACGGTTCGAGAAAAGAACTCAATCTTCAAGAATGTAATATGCCTTTTAAAACAAAGCAGCGTAAATAGTGCCTAATTTCGTAAAACCTACAAATCGTTTTTAAAGAATAAACAAGAATCAAATACATTGTCTGAAGTAAAAAAAGATGAAGAAGCCCAATTACAGTGGGAATTAGAAACTAAAAGAATTCAAAAAATTAAAAATCCTGCAGAATCTGTTGAAGAGGTTTCAGAACCAATTGAAGAACATGACTCCGAAACAGAATTACCTGAAATTAGCATCAAAACAAGTTATGATGAAAAACCATCAACCGAGATTAATTCAGCAGCCCTTTTAGAAACTGCTTCTGATGCAGAAGTGAATTCAAGAATCAGTTTTGAAGAATTCACCGATGAAAAGACTCTGATCAGTCATGATGCGTTTGGAAACAAGCAAATGAAAATTAAAGTGTTAGAAGTATCTGATGAAACACCCCCATGAAATGGAAGTTTGGTGACAGGGTAAAAGTGACCAAGATTCTGATAACCATAAAACATCTCACAACACAAGAAGTAGAAGAAGGAGAATTTGATGTGGAGGCAATAGAAAGAGAATTACAAGAAAAGAGACATTATACCTCCACTAATAGATGGATCCCTGCAGAAGATATCAAAAACGGATATGTTGTAGGTTCAAAGCATACACGATTAATCAGTGATGCCTCTGCATTAGACTACATAGTATTCTAAGCATCAATCATTTTTCTCTGAAAAACATTATAAAGATAAGAATTCGAAAAATGTCATGAGTTCAAAAGAATTTGATGTGAATGGTACTGATTACAAAATTGTGATAACAGATCAGATTGTAGGACATGTAAATAACCTCAAAAACCTCTACAATTCAACATATGAAGATCCTGAGAGTTTTGAGGATGTCAGTGCAGAAATTTCAAACACCATAAATGAAATTGCAGCCACAGTAGAACCTGAAGTAGAAGACAGTGATCTTGACGGATTAATTCAAGAAGTTATCAAAGCAGTAGATAGTAAAGCTGAAGAAATTGAGAAGGAATTAGAAGGAAAAGAAACACCAAAGAAAAAATCAAAATCTAAAAAATAATCTCATTTGACCTTAAACTCATAAAAATTTGGGGGATAAATTATATTCTAAATAAAACAACATACATTATGTCTGGAAGTTGTGAATGTGGGATTTGTGGCCATCATTCTGAATCAGAATGTCTTGAAAAAGAATGTAAATGCTGTTTGAATTTTCATGAAAGATCCGGACCGAAACGAAAATAATTTTAAATTAATTTTCTTCTTTAAAACAACTGCAATTCTTAGACATGTGTCGATTACAACCAAATAATTTATGATCTTTGCATCCACATAACACACATTTCTTTTCACTCAAATCTTATCCCCTAACTCCTTTACATCTTCCATCATCTTATTATCCTCAAGGGATTCTAAAATCTTCAATCTCATATTTTTTACTCTATGAACATCGTCCTGGTAAAGAGGGGCCATTGTTTCAATTTCTTGTTCAAATGAGTAATTTTCTAAATAATTTCTGAATTTTGATTTTAGAGGTTTAAAGTCAGAATGAGGAATTTTACTATCCTCGATTTTGTTTGAAACAACTTTCAAAAATCCATTGATTTTAAGTAATTCTTTTTTAATAGCATCTAGATCTCCAGGTTTATCATTAATTTCTTTAAGATGTTTGTGGGATTCAAGGATTTGTAAGAGAATGCTTTTCAAATATTCGTTGTATGTAACCACAACAAATTTCCAAAGACATCTAATCTAAAGTTTAGGAAAAATAGCTTGAGCTGTGTAAAAATTACACATTTGCTTTAAATTATCATAATTTTTTGTAATGACTATGCAAGGAGAGGCATATCTCAAATGTATTGATCCACAATGTGGTTTGGAATATGCAATTGAGAGTACAAATGTACAATGTGAAAAAGGGCATTTACTTGATGTAAAATACAAACACACACCTTCTGAAAGTCTAAAAGAAGTTTTTTACGATAGAAGAAACTCTCAAGGAAATATCTTTAATGAAAGTGGAGTTTGGAGATTTAGAGAATTACTAAATTTTTGTCAAATTAATACTGAAAACATTGAAGAGTGTTCAAAATTTTTGGTTTCACTTGATGGTGCAGAAGGAAGACTATCAAAGCCTTACCACATGTCAAAGGCTTCAGAATTAGTAGGAATTTCAAATGATAATTTATGGTTGCAGCCTGAAGGATACAATCCAAGTGGTTCTTTCAAAGATAATGGAATGGCTACTGCAGTAACACATGCAAAGATGGTAGGTGCAAAAAAGATTGTTTGTGCATCTACTGGAAATACTTCAGCATCTGCAGGTATGTTTGCAGCAAATGAAGGTATAGATTGTGATGTATACATTCCTGCAGGACAAATTGCCCCAGGAAAACTAAGTCAAGCATATCAATTTGGAGCTCAAATTTTAGAGATTGATGGTAATTTTGATGATGCTCTAAAGCAATCATTAGATGATGCACAGAATCATGACGGATATACAGTAAACTCTGTTAATCCATTTAGAATTGAAGGACAAAAAACAATTCCATTTAGAGCATTAGAATATTTGAATTGGGAAGTTCCAGATTGGATTGTTTATCCAGGCGGAGCATTAGGAAATACATCTAGTTGTGGAAAAGCATTGATGGAGTTATACGAGTGGGGTTGGATTAAAAAAATTCCAAGAATTGCAGTAATAAACTCAGAAGGTGCAAGTACATTATCTGATTTGTACAATGGTAAATTTGAAGGAGAAGAATTAAGATGGAATAAAGGAAAACCAAACACTGAATTAATTACAAGATATTATGATGATTTAGATGCAAAAGGAATTAGGCCAAAAACAAAAGCTACTGCAATTCAAATTGGCAGACCTGCAAATATTTTGAAAGGTTTGCGTGCACTTGAATTTACAAATGGAGTTGTAACAACTGTTTCTGATTCAGAGATGCTTGATGGAATGTCCGTGGTAGGCCTCAATGGTTTTGATTGTGAAATGGCATCAGGTGCATCTGTAGTTGGAGTCAAGAAGTTAATGAATGAGGGAATTATAAAGAAAGACGACACCGTAGTTGGAATTCTTACTGGTAGACAAAAAG
Source organism: Candidatus Nitrosopumilus sp. SW (assembly GCF_006740685.1). Lineage (NCBI taxonomy): Archaea > Thermoproteati > Nitrososphaerota > Nitrososphaeria > Nitrosopumilales > Nitrosopumilaceae > Nitrosopumilus > Candidatus Nitrosopumilus sp. SW. The sequence continues at coordinate 93,358 of NZ_CP035425.1, forward strand.
ATGCAATGCTTCCAGTAGACTATCACAATAACCCCCAAAACAAGTTTGCAAAACCTCCAAAGAATTAGCCTCGTTTTTTATACACGTGTTAGATAGAATGTTTTTGACATCTGAAAGGTTAAATCCCAGTTTTGTAAATTGAGAATACCAAAGAGATGGTGCAAAAATACTAAATGGAAAAACAACATTGTTGTTCTAAGAAAATTTTCGGAGAGAAATCATGGTAGATTTATGGGTTGAAATTACTGCATTAGGATTTCTTATCGGGCTTTCAGGATTTTTTAGTGGTTTAGAGGTGGCACTTGTTGGAACAAGAAATTCTACTGTAAATCAATTAAAGAAACAAAAAATCAAAGGTTCAGAAGCACTTTACAAATTAAAACATAATCCAGGCTGGATGATGTCAAGTGTAAACCTGGGAAATAATTTGGTAAATGTTGGATCATCTGCATTAGCTACAAGTGTAGCACTTAGGATGTTTGGAGATGATGGATTGGCTATCGCCGTTGGAATTATGACATTTCTAATTTTAGTTTTTGGAGAAATTACACCTAAAACATATTGTAATGCAAATGCAACAAAAATTGCTTTACGTTTTGCTCCAGTATTGTTAGTTTTCAGTTATGCATTCTGGCCAATAGTAAAATTATTTGAAATCATCACAAGAGGAATGGTAAAAATTACAGGCAGCAGTTATTATGCGCCTCCAATTACAGAAGATGAGATTAAAGGAATAGTTGAACAAGGGTTTGCAGATAAAGCATTAGAAAAAGATGAAAGTGAACTAGTTCATAGTGCACTAGAATTTGATGATACGGTGATTCGAACAGTCATGACCCCTAGAACAAAAATGTTCATGTTACCTGCAAAGATGTTATTGTTTGAAGCATTACCTGCAATCAATCAAAGCACACATTCAAGAATTCCAATATTTGGCGAAACTCAAGATGATATTGTAGGGTTTGTTCATGTAAGAGACATTCTTCAGCAATTAGAAAAAGAAAAAGAGATGGTTACATTAGAACAGCTTTCAAGAAAACCCGTTTTTGCATCACAAGAAAAAATGGTTAGTTCTTTACTCAAAGAGATGAAAGGAAGAAAAACACACATGGCAATAGTTATTGATGAACATGGAGGAGTGGAAGGACTAGTTACTTTAGAAGATTTGATTGAGGAAATTATCGGAGATATTGAAGATGAAACAGATGCAATAAAAACAGCAGATTACAAATCAGTTGACAAAGACACAATAATTGCAAATGGGGATATTGAAATTGAGAAAATAAATAAAATTTTCAAAACATCCATCCCAGAAGGAGATGATTATGGAACTCTAAATGGTCTACTACATGAAAGATTACAAGACATTCCTCAATCAGGAGATAAGATAGAGGTTGATTCTTTGAGAATTATTGTAGAAAAAGTACGAAAGAATATGCCCAAAGAAGTTAGAATAGAGCGGATTAGAGACTAGTCTTTTTTGGCAAAATGCTCTTGTAATTTTTGTTTCTTTTCAGCCATATGAAATATTGATTCAGTATGGGCAAAAGATTCAGAGTATGATTTTTCAAATAACATTGCTTGCATTAACATATGGTTTTCAGGAATAACAATACCTGTTTGATCATCTGAATACATCATCTGAACTGTGTCTCCAATTGAAGTGGTCATGTTTGCATGAATGTGAATCATGTTAGTATCTGTAAAGTTAAAGCCCATGTTTTGAGCATAATCTCTAACATCTTTTGTTCCCTTTGCAGTCCATAATGTTGCAACACCAAATTCATTTGTAAATAATTCATGAATATCTGAGGGCTTTGGTGCAGTTCCTTTGAATCGAATATCCATAATATGCAAGTGCATCTGTCTTGTTGGAACTTTGATTGCTCTAACATACAATGGTGCATCTTTTCCAAAATACAATTTTACATCATCACCATGGTGAGGTTTTTCAGTCATTTCTATAGTATCAGATAATTTTTTCTCAGTTTGTTCAATGTCTGCCCATCTTCTAACTAGTGTAACATCAAATCGAATCAAATCATCTCCAAACTTGTCTCTTAATGGTTCAAGAATTCTTCCCATTCCGGTGACATTACAACTTCCCTGCATGACATGTGATTTTCCGATTGCAAGATCATAATTTGCCCTAGAGTTAAACAACAAATCAGATACTGCTTCATCACCCATTGTAGATTCTCCGCCTTGGTAAATTGCAGGAAGGTTACGGGGCTCATACAGATTTTTCTTGTTTTTGTATCCATGTCCACCAGGGGCAGCATCAATAACAAGATCAGATTGGTCTAAAGCAGATTCAATCGAGCCTGAAATTTTGTAATCTTTGAATTCATCTAATTTCTTTTCAGGCACATAAACATCCAATCCTCGAGAAATTGCAACATTAACATCGTTATCTGGAGAGTATTTTCCTACACCAACAACTGTAATCTCAGGATCATCTTTGAGAAAAGCAGTGATTCTACTACCAATAGAACCATATCCATTAACAAAGACTTTTTTCATAAAATTTCTAATCCTGTCCCATTTATTTAGATTAGTTCAAAAAATAGACATGAAGAAGAAATTTGATGACGAATCCACATATAACAACAAAATCATCATTAACAGTATTAAAAATTGGACAAAAGTTCTGTAATTACAAAATTAACTAAAGCCATAAAAGATTCTGCCGGAGATTGGGGTAGAAATCAGTATTTACTCAAAGTAATTGAAAATGACAGAGAAATCACAAATTCAGATAAAGTGTATTTGGAAAAAATTTTAGGAGTCAACGACCTAGTAATTGAAGAAGGGGTAAAAAAACAAGACCCAATTCTAAAAAAAGACAAAACGATATTTTTGAATCCAGAAATGGTAAAATGCAAACAGTGTCAAAAACCAATTAACTTAGATGAAAAGGCAGTCAGACGTCATAAGTTATGGTATCATAAAATTTGTTTTCAGCAAACATTTGGAGATAATTACAAAGAAAAAGAAAAAGACGTCATACAAGAAATTAGGCAAGTCAAAAAAGATCCAATTCAATTAGTGTTAACTATAGCAATTTTTGTAATACTTGCAGGTTCAGTTTATTTCATTTTAGGACCAATTAGCATGATTGCAATGGGATTAGGGGGAGGGTTGACAATCTATCATGTGATTGGGGCAACAGGAAAATTGTATTCACGTAACAAACCTGGAACTAAAGCACCATCTGTATTTTTGATATTCTTACTCGCATCTCCATTCATAATTGCAGGAATGATTGCATATGAAGGATATTCACTGTTTGAGTCACCTGTAAGAATTATTTTGCTATGGGCAATGACCATATCTTTCTGGTCTACAATGTTGTTTGTCCCAATGGCAGTACTTAGTAAGTATAGAGAAGATATTCAACCAGACGTAAAATCATATCCAAAAATATCAATAATTATTCCAGCATATAATGAAGAAAAAGTAATTGCAAATACTATAGAGGGGTTGTTGGAGACAAAATACCCTAAAAAAGAAATTATTTTTGTTGATGATGGAAGTAAAGATAACACATTACGTATTGCGACAAATTTCAAAGGCCAAATCAAAGTACTTCATAAAGAAAACGGAGGTAAGGCTACTGCAATCAATTATGGTATTCAGTATTCTACGGGAGAAATCATTGTAATTGTTGATGCAGATACAATTATTGGAAGACAATCACTAAAAGAAATTGTGAAGGGTTTTGAAGTAAATGAACACGTTGCAGCTGTTGCAGGAAACATCAAAGTTAGAAATCAAAAAAACTGGATTACAAAATGTCAAGCCTTGGAATACATTACTGGAATTCAAATTGTAAGAAGAGCATTTGACGTATTTGGTTCAATTACCATTGTTCCAGGTGCATTAGGGGCATTCAAAAAATCATTTCTGACTGAAGCTGGAGCATATGGCAAAGAAACCATTGTAGAAGACTTTGATCAAACAATCAAACTACTCAAAGCAGGATTAATCACTCAAGGGAGTGCAAAGGCCACTGCATATACTGAAGCCCCAAACACGTTACGGGATTTTATTGCTCAAAGAAAGAGATGGTATCGCGGAAATATTCAGGTGTTAAAGAGACATTCAGATGCATTGACTAATCCAAGATATGGATACTTGCAGAAATTATCACTACCATATCTCTTCTTAGGCATGGTTATTACACCAATTGTTGGCTTTACATCTACAATAAATGCAATCATAGGCATAATCATGGGCGATTGGTGGTTTGTTTTACAGGTATCCTTAATCTTTACAGTTGTTCATTATTTGATGACAGCCTTGGCATTAAGAATTGATGGAGAAGATCAGAGACTATTAGGATATGCAGGATTTCTAGTGTTTGGATTTAAACAAATTGTTGATGCATTATTATTAAAAGCGATGATAGAACAATTAACAAAGAAAAAAGCTACATGGACAAGTGCAAAGAGGATTGGAGTATAAAATGAATTTGAAATATTTGTTACTATTCGGGATTGTTCCTTTGCTATTATTTGGATTTGATAATGCAAATGCTGAAAACTCTCAAACAATTCAAGTCGAAGTAAAATACACAAATGGAGACAGAGCAGATTTTTACGGAATGAGTCTAGTTGTTTACCAAGATTCCAGTAAAGAAGTGTTTTTAGAAAAACAATTAGAGAACAATCCTGACATAATCGCAGTTCCTGAAAATCACAAGTACAAAATTGAAATTTATGCAAATGGGATGTATGCGGGAGTAGGATATGTGCAATTAGATGATACTTCTAAAGAAATCATTATCAACATTCCATTATCAGGTGGATTGAAAGTAGATGTATTCTATGAAGGCGGAGAAATTCCGATTGAAGGTGCCAGAGTAGTAATAAAATCAAGTGACAACACAGAATGGAGACAAGGAATTACAAATAATCAAGGAGAAACACTGCGTTTTTGGATTCAATCAACAACAATTCCTGAGGACTATTACATTGCAGATGTTTATCTTGGAGAGTTATTCTTAAAATCACAAAAATCAATCAAACTTCAACCAGGACTAACAAGAGATGAAAAAATTGTTACAAACATTCCTGAAATTGTAGAAGATTTGATAACAATCACACCATACAAAGATGCTACAACAAAGATTTCATCATCCGACCCAACCCATACAGTAACAATAACGAATCAATTTACTAACGAGTCTATATCAAGCGATGTTAATTTTAGAGGAGAAGCTCAATTTTCGAACCTAAAATCAGGTACATATCTTGTTGAAATTATGCCTAATGATGATGGAAATTGGCCTGATACTCATGTTCAAATTGTCGGAGACATTAATCATTTCAACATATTCAAAATTCAACCAGTCATAGAAATGGAAACAGTAGAAGACACTCTCAAAGAAATTGAATCTTGTAACTGTATTGCATTTAGATTGGATGACGTACAAGATTATTGGCTAAATGATGTCCAGATAGAATACATGAATACATTTGTTGATACTAATACTCCATTGACAATCGGAATAATTGCAGATTCATTTGGAGATGATGCAAAGATGAAGACATTTGTCTCAGAGAGCAAAAACATGAAAGGTTTTGAGATTGCCAGTCACGGAGTGGGAAATACACCATTTACTGAATTTACATTAGAAGAGCAAGATCAAAAACTAAAAGAGTCATTTGAAAAGATTCAGCAAAGTGTAGGAGTTAAACCAAATGTCTTCATTCCTCCACAAAATAGATTCAATGAAGATACAAAACAAGTCTTAATTGAAAATGGATTTACTCACATTAGTTCTAGTCTGTTGCATGGAGATCCTCCACCATTCCCACTAAAGGGCGAAACATTGTACAGATTCCCCGAAATGAGCACTACAGGAGCATATGATCCAGAACAAAATATCTTTGTTGGAACATCTCACGAAAAGACACTGTCTGATGCACTTGAAGGATTATACACGTATGGGTTTGCAGTAATTACATCCCACCCACAAGAATTCTCAACAGTAGTCGATGGAACATATGTAAATCAAATAAATGAAGAGCAAATTTCAGAATTAAGATTACTAATTGAAAAAATTCAAGACAAAGGAATCAAGATTGTTCCAATTGGAATGATCAATATAGATTCCAAACTAGTTCCTGAATGGATAAAGAACAATGCAGGTTGGTGGGCAGATGGCTCCATTGATGATGAGACGTTTGTTCAAGGAATAGAGTATCTAGTACAAGAAAAAATTATCACAGTTTCAGAAAAATCCCAATTAGGCTCTTATGATCAGATCATCCCAGCCTGGATAAAGAACAATGTAGGTTGGTGGGCAGATGGCTCCATTGATGATGAGACGTTTGTTCAAGGAATAGAGTATCTAGTAAAAAATGGAATTATCACATACTAGTTACTTTGTAATTTATGCTAGATTTCCATCTTGCATCTTCTAGTGCAAACTTGTTTTCACATTTCAAACAGAGGTATTCGACTGAGATTTCTGGGAAGAATTCTTTACAGTTATTACAAATGTAATGATTCTTCATGACACGGTAATCTACACCTAGTGCTTTAATCTCTTTTTTACAGTTAGGACAGTGATCATCTTCATAGGTACTTTCTTCTGTAATATTTCCACAATCATAATGCTCAATTAATTTTCCTAGTTTGAAATTGGAGCTCTTACAACTTGGACAATAAAATATCTGAGATGTTCTTACAGAATCGCATTGATTACACGCAATCTCTTTTTTATCTTCAGTACGAGTAATTTTTCCATTATTTTCTAATTGCTGCAAATATTTTGAAACAGAGTCCACATCAGTATCAATAATTCCAGCAATTTTGTTTAAAGTGATTTGAGGTGTAGATTTTAAAATAAAGTCAATTTGTTCGTTAAATTTTTGTTCTTGATTTTTCTCTTCTTGTTTTTGTATTTGTTGTTGTTCTGATTCTTTTAAGAAAAAGTCTTGTTCTTTTTCAATAGTTTGGAATATGCTTTGAAGATTTTCAAATCTAATTGGTTTTTCCAGATATTGATATACCCCTAATCTGATCAATTCTTTGATTCCTGCATCATCTTTTTCAGTTGCAGTTTCTAAAATTACACGAACATCTGGTTTTACTTCAAGCATTTGAGTAAGAATAGAACGAGCATCCATATCTGGAAGCATGAAATCAAGTAACACAATTGGTTGTTTTCCCTGAGAAACTAGTTCAGTAAAAGTGGAAATTGCAGTAGATCCGTTATCACAAGTGTGGATTTGTGTGTAACCTAACTTTTCTAAATAATTCTTTAACAGCATTCCAATAGCTGGACTGTCTTCTACTATCAGAACAACATCTTTGTTGACCAAAATTTCCCTCTCAATAGTATGTATAGTAAATTCTTTATAAAATAAACACCTCAAAATGAATCATAACTTGAATTTTAACAAAATACTATCCATATTCCTGATACTTGGCATTGGAATCACTACAAGTTTTGCATATGCTCAAGTTGATGTGAACGATATTGAGTTTTTACAAACAGGAATCATAAACACTGCTGAAAATGAATTTTCAATCAGTAATGATATAGCGTTAAGAGAGTTCTTTAACGGAAACATAGTCAGGGTATCTGGACAAACCATTGAAGGGTTTCCATATATCACATATTCTGAAATTTTAAATGAAAAAATCAAAACCCGAGGGATAATCTTTGTTGGAGGAGAGTTTGTAAAGTTATCTTTTGAAGAAAAGTCATTACAAGAAGAAGATACAGTAGAGAAGAAAGATGATTTGCAAATTTTAGTAAAGTATTCTCAAAGAGTGTATTCAAAACAAACTGCATCAATTGAAATTAAAACATATGATCCAGAACAAAATAAGTTGAAAGACTTTAATCAAAACTATGGATTCATTCCAAATATCAACATCAAAGTAATTGTTTTGGATGAAAACAATAATGAATTCCATTCGACAACAGGAATTACTAACAGTAAAGGATTCTTTGAGACAGAATTTTACATTCCTGAAAGATATCCCCAAGAAACTCTAACTGTAACCATTACTGCTGAAGATGATGATTCAACATCATCAAAAATTTTACAGGTGTTTACTTTGGGAGCAATACCAGACAATGGTAGTTCACCATAGCACAAAGACTAAATGAGCTAAAAAATTCTCAGAAACCATTGATACACGGTCCATCTTTGGCAATAGGTGCAGGAATTTCTGCAGTTGTCTTGGTAATTGTGTTTTTGAGTTTTGATGGAATAAATAATGAGCCTGAACTAGTAATGCAACCGACACCAACAGTTCAGCCAGAAGGACCTGCAAAAGTAACTATGGAGACATTTTTGAGTAACGGTTCGCCCATTTTGGGAGATTCTAATGCACCAGTAACTCTAGTGGAATTTGGAGATTATCAATGTCATTTTTGCAATGTCTTTTTCCATTCAACTGAAGGAGATATTTTGAAAAACTATATTGAAACGGGTAAAGTTAGAATGATCTTCAAGGATTACAACATCATTGGTCCTGATTCCATTAATGCATCTCATGGTGCACATTGTGCAAATGATCAGAATATGTTTTGGGAGTATCATGATATTTTGTATAATAATTGGACTGGAGAAAATAATGGATGGGCATCATCAGAGAATTTGTTACGATTTGCACAAGAGATTGGATTAGATGTGGATAAATGGTCTGAGTGTATGATAAATGGTGAGCATTCTCAAACTATTGTTGCAAGTAATGATGATGCTAGAGCACTAGAACTAACTGGAACTCCTGCATTTTTTGTAATAGGACCGGATGGCAAAGTTACAAGATTGTTTGGAGCACAACCTTATGACACATTTCAAAGAGTCTTTGAAACAGAGTTAGAAAAACGTAGTTAGCGATCAAAATAGGCATAACAAGTCAAAAAAAAGTCTCAAAATTCCCTTCCTAGTTATCTAGAATTTACCCGCTAACCTTATTAGTGAATTATCGGAGGCAAGCTTATGGCAGCTGGAATTGACGATATTGCAATATACATCCCCCGATTGTACATTGATGCCGCAGATTTTGCAAAGGCCAGAGGATTAGACCCAGTAAAATTACAAAAAGGTCTAGGAGTTTCTCAAATGGCAATAGTCGATGCTAATCAAGATCCTGCAATCTTGGCTGCAAATGCTTGTTTGAAGATTATGCAAAAAAACAAGCTATCCCCAGAAGATATTGGTAGATTATACGTTTCAACAGAATCATCTTTTGATGAGTCAAAGGCAATGAACTCTTATGTCATCGGAATGCTAGAGCAGGTTTATGGTCAAGGCGCATTTGAGCACTGTGGTGGTGTTGAGACTAAATTTGCATGTGTTAGTGGTTCTTATGCTCTATATGATAATACAAATTGGATTAGGGCAGGAGAAGCTGAAGGAAAACATGCACTGGTAGTTGTATCAGACATTGCAAAATATGACATGGGATCTAGTGGAGAGATGACTCAGGGTGCAGGAGCAGTAGTAATGCTTCTTAATGATAAACCAAGACTATTGGCATTTGACCCCAAAGTGACCTCAACTTCAATTAAAGATGAATATGACTTTTACAGGCCATTTGGAAAAGAGACTCCTATAGTTCACGGTCAATACTCTAACATGCTATACATGATTCAGGTGAGAAAAGCACTTGAAGCATACAAGAAAAAAGTAATCTCATCAGGACTAATCAACATAGAACCAGGGGAGACAATACTAGACCACATGGATTACATCAACATGCACTTGCCATATAGTAACATGGGAAAGAAAGCATTGGCATATTTGGTAAGACATGAGTGGCGTCAGCTTCCAAGATGGAAGAAGATATTACAAGAAATTGGAATGGAAGAACCAGTTCCAAAAGATCCTCGTGGAACTATTGAATCAGTGTTGGGAGATGAAGAATTTATGGCAAAAGATCATGAGTTTACAAAATTATTTACAAAAACTCCTGAATACCAGGAAGTGTATGAATCAAAACTTGCAAGTTCATTAATTGCATCTAGTATGATTGGTAACTTGTACACTGCATCATTGTATTTGGGATTTAGAAGTAGTTTAGAATTTGAATATCAAAAAGGAATCAATTTGGAAGGAAAGAGAGTCGGATTTGGTTCCTATGGTAGTGGAAGTAGTGCAATGGTGTTTAGCGGAGTGATCCAACCAGAATTTGAGCAGATTGTAAAGAATATGAACTTGGAAGCAGAAATCGGAGAGAGACGAAAATTAACTTGGGAAGAATATGAAGAACTACACGAAAATAAAATTTCTCCTGAAGATTCAATGCTTCACTCCAAGAAAGAATTCAGTTTAGTTGATGTAAAAACTGAAACAGAATCCAGAGGCGAAAGACGTTATGTCTATAACGAATAAAATTATCTAGCTTTTCGTTTGTAACCCTGTTCTATTTTGCAGTTTGACAGTGAAGAGTTTTGAGCTTTACTTGATGTTTTTTTCTTTTTTGACGTACTCATCTTTTCTTCAATTTTGAAAATTTTTGGAGTTTTTGATATGATTTTTGTATTTTTAGAATGAATGATGTTTGTTGGAGAAGTTTGTTTGTTGTTTTTCTTTTTTGGTTTATCAGGATCTGTAGGATTCTTTTTTGTCCATATGATATTTTTGAGATCAGTAGATGAAGAACGTTCGATATTGTAATCACCTAATGATTTACCCATGACATTCTTACAGAGCAGAGAGTTTAAGCGTATGCAATAAAGACATGAATTATTCATATAAGGCACATGAATGATCAGGATAAGAATGGATGAAGAAGTAAATCCAATCAAAGATTATCTGTTTGACTATATCAAAAATTCACAAACAATACCGGAATTAATAACTGAGAAAAAATTTGATTTGGTGATTAGTGAAATCATTGAAAATTGTTATGATAAAATCACAACTATGGATGAAAAAGATTTAGCAGTAGGAGTACTAGCTACTGGTATTTTGCACTATTTGTTGACTAATGCATTATTGACTAGTCAGAGAAAAATAGAGTATGACGGAATAGAATTAGACATTGTAATTCCAGATGTAAAAACTCTAGAAAAAGATCCTAAAATGACTCTACTCATTTGCATTCCAAAATCATTAAACAAACAAGTAATTGAAGAAAAAATCACACAGTTAGAAAGAATTCAGCCAAACAAAGAAAACATTTGGGTAGTTTTATCTGAAGACATATCCATAAAGAACAAAACATTTGTGTTATCAAAAGAAAATCCATCTTTTTTGAAGATAATCTTTGAGATTGCACAGTTTAGCAATGTTGGCGGGGCAAACAAGTTCAAAATTTTACGGATATAAACAAAATTTAGTAAAAACTAACGAAAATCATTTTGAAGAAATCAATATAACTTTCAATCTGACAGGGTTTACATGATAAATCCTGTAGAAGAACTAAAGGCGTTAGGATTTAAGCAAATTTGCAATTCAAAAGAAGAAACAATTGATTTTGTTCACAATCTCAAACATAAAGACCACAGCATCTTAATTTTCCATCAAGATCAAACAAGAGACATAATTGTAAATGAATTTCTCAATAAAGAAAATACCCGAAATTCAATGACTGCTTGTTTTACCAATAATCCAAAAAAATACAATTGCCATCATCAAATTACATATAATGAATTAATCCAAGAGCAAAAATTTCAACCAAATATTGTAAGTGATTTTCTGTTAAATGTTTTGGCAGATTCTTACAAAAAAGAACAAACTCGAATTGCTTGTGAAGAGACATCTTGGCTTGCAGAGCAAGGAGTATTTGATGAACATCAAAAATGGGGTAACACTATAGACCAAAAAGTAATAGATGAATCTTCAGTAATGTGTTGTTATAATGTAACAAAACTAACTGAGGAACAAATGAAGACTGTTCTATCAAGTAGAAAATACATTATTTTGGATAATCCGTTTTCAGTGTATGAAAAAGAATATTCCTAGTGTTAAATAGGGATTAAATATCAAAAGTACACAACTAGATCATGGCATCAATAATTGTAATTCCAATAATTATAGTTGCAGTTGTGGGATTAACTGGATATTTGGTATACAAATTTGCCATGTATGATCTTCTTTGCAAAAGATCAGTGAATAAGACGTTACAAAAATACAATATCCAAAAAACACCTTCACAAATAATCAAAGAGTATTACGACATGAGAGGAGAATCAAAATCTCACAAAGAAATTCAAAATCTTGAAAAACAATATAGGCAAAAAGAACCAGATCAGTTCCTAATAATGTATGATAAAATTAGAGAAAAATAGTAAATGATTAGATCATATTCATATAATATGAGAACAATATAATAAGATGTGAATAGAATCCTCATAATTGGAATAATAGCAATAAGCATTTTTGGTTTAATAGAGACATTAATTTTTACAAATGCAATTCCATAGAGAATTTGTTTTAGGACAAAAGGTTATTAGAAAACTTTGAGACTAGAAAAGAATGGCAAAAAAAGTTCTGATAGTAGATGATACCATTAGTATTTTAGATATGTTAAAAGACAGTTTGACATCTGAAGGTTATGAAGTTGAAACTGTAAACAACAGTACAAAAGGGCTAGAGATGATCAAAACTGATGCATATGACATAGTTCTGTTAGACATCCAAATGCCAGAAATGACAGGATTGGAAATTATTAGTTCATTGAAAGATACATCAATTATACATACTACAAAAATTGTTTTGATGACTGCATCAGAGATTCCTAGTGAAGATTTGACAAACTTGATGAAGGTAGGCGTTGCAGCATGGATAAGAAAGCCAATTAATTTAGAAATTCTTTCAGGACGATTAAAGACACTGTAATGAAAATAATTTCAGAATAAACCCGTTATCATATGACCAATCAAGTACAATTATCGCAGGATTTTTTGCTTAAATAGAAAGAAATGTACAGTATAGTATGGTTCAACTGCACATTTCAAATGAAACAAAACGTAGAATGGAAAATATTGTAGGCATAACAAATACCCGAGATGGAGATTATTTTGTGAATAACCTAATCGATATTTTAGAAAAAAAGGCTAGACAAAGGTAAAACTATTCTTTATAGTGAACTAGCAAAGAATTTCCCATAACAGGCATCACTGCAATTATGTTTTCACCTTTTTCAGCTAGAAAATCATTTACCACATCTTGAAGGTATACTCCTTCAGAAAGGGTCTTTGTTTCAAAGTAGCGAATTTTATGAATCATTGTCGCTAAAAAATACATTTACAAGTATATTACATTTTGATAACGAACAAAAATTACATGAAATTATTGCTAAGTAGATAACGCATATTTCATTTATTGTCCTATTTCTTTTGCACAAGTTGATGAACAAGTAGAATCATCACTCAAACTCTCATATTCTCTGCCACAGTGAACACATGTTCTAAAAGACATGTGTTAATTACACGTTCATACTATAAAAGAAAACAAAGTCCAGTGTAAAATATTCTAAAATTATGGAGTCACTGGAATTTGAATAAATGGAGTTCCACCTTCACCAACTACTAGAGGTAATTTTCCATCCCAGGCTTGTGTCTTTAACCAATCTAGGTAATTTGGATTCTCTGCAAGGGCTTTATTGATAATTGCAATAGCTTCTGCTTCACCTTTTGCTTCTGCAATATTTGCATTTGCAAGACCAATTGCATTGGCCTCACGCTGTCGAGCTTCAACTTCAATTCTTCTCAAGTCATTTTCTGCTTTGAGTGCCTTTTGTTCTGCCTCTACTTTAGATTCAATTGCCTGAGCAAATAATGGTGAAAATTCAAAATCAGTAATTGAAATTACCTCAGTTACTACATCAAATTGGTTTAATCTATCTCTAATGGATGATTCAATGTCTGCTTTGACAAGAGGTCGTTTTGTGATTAATTCTTCAGCATTATAATTTGCAGTTACTTGTTTTACTGTTTCTTCAATTGCTGGCTGAATTACTCTGTTTTCATAATCTAGTCCCAGATTTTTGTACAATCTATGTACTGCTTCTTTATCAGGGTGATAGTTTACAGTAACAGTAGTCTCTACTGTCTGCAAATCTTTTGATGCACTTCTAGCATCATTTGCGTATTTTAGAGTACGAACTTCAATGTTAACTACTTCATCTTGGAATGGTACAACAAAATGCAGACCTTCGTCAAGTGGTGGTTGTGTTAAATCAACAGCATTCCAATGTAATAATACACCTCTGTGTCCAGAATCTACAATTTTTACTGAAGCAGTTGCCACTACTCCAACTATGATCAAAACTACAATTGCCACTGCAATTCCTTTTGCAGCACCCATATTCACACTAACACTAGGAGATTGATATTTTGACAATAGTTACAGTGTGTATCTACTACTATTATACCATCTGTAAAATCACAACTTAGGCACACCAGATGCCTAAAATGAACAAATTTATCCCAAGAATAAGAAACTAATTCATGGTAGAACCAAACTTTTCTTGGATTTATCTGATAATTTTCTTAGCAATACCATTATCAAGAATCATTCCAAGAATATTGGCAAAAAGAAGACAAACAAATGGAGATTATTTAGGAATTAAAAGACCAAATCAAGAAAACATAGATGCAGTTAGAATAGAAGAGCCACCATCAAGACCTCAAACAAAAGATATGCAAGTTTTAGGAATTATGCATCAAGGAGCAAATACATTTGAGAAAATTCAAAGATCAGTAAAAATGGAAAATAAAGAACTAGACTCAATTTTACAGGAATTGGAAAACAAAGATCTTATCAAAGTAGTACAAAAACAAGGAATGTTTGGACCAAAAATTGAACTTTATTCTACAGATAAGGGATTCAAAGAATATTATTCTTAATTATTTTAATAATGATTTCAAATCAATATTATTCTTAAAGATACTATTAAGAGCAGAATCACTCATGTCTTTGATAAATGGAATAGAACCCAGAACCTTGACGCCAGTTAAATTCTCTAAATCTCTTTTTAGATTTTTTACAGAATAACCATCATCAAAATCATTAATGATTATTCCTTTGATTGGAATTTTGTATTTCTCACACATTTTAACAGTCATTATAGTATGATTAACAGTTCCAACTTTGCTTCTAGTCACAATTACTGTAGGAATCTTGAGTTCTTTGATTAGATTTGTAATGTAATAGTCTTTGAGAATTGGAGTCATAATTCCTCCCATGCCTTCTACAAGAATCATGTCATGGAGTTTTGATAATTTTTTGAAACTAGTTAGAATGGTTGAAATTTTGGGTTTTGTTTTAAGATTCTTCCAAGCAGTGTATGGAGATGCAGGAATTGGAAAGAATTGAGGATTTACCAAATTTTCAGGATCAGTTGTTTTTGAAGCTCTTGCTAAAATTTCAACGTCTTCTGATTTGTAACCCTTTTTCTGGGCGGTTCCTGCTGCAAATGGTTTCATGACTCCAACATCTACATCCATTTTTCGCAATGCAACTGCCAGTCCTGCTGTGATGTAGGTTTTACCAACATCAGTGTCAGTTCCTGCAATAAAGATAGATTTCAACAGACAGATTATAGATTAGTCCATTGATTAACTCATCGGTTGAGCAATATTGTTAAAAATATCCAGATAGTGTTGTAATCATGGCAGAAAATTTTCAAGATCCTAAAAAATACGAAACGGTAACAATTGAATCAAAAGTTAGAGAAGGGGTTTTTCATAAAGTAGTCAAAGAGTTAGAGAGTGGAAAAGCAGTTTCTTGTTCTTGTAAATGTTGGAGTAAAGGCGGAAAGGCTTGTGCTGCCATGAGAAGCATAGGTGTGGAATAGTTTTTCAAAGTAATCGGATAATTATTAAGATCTGAAATCATAGTAAATCAGTTGAAAAGTTCTGTTTGGCATCCCAATACCCAAATGAAAGAATGGAATTCATTTGATAAAATTATCAAGGCCAAAGGAGTCTGGCTTGAAGACTCAAAAGGTAACAAAATGATTGATGCTGTAGCCTCTATGTGGTGTAATGTTTGGGGTCATTCCAACCCTCAACTAGTCAAAGCAATCACAAATCAAAGCAAAAAATTACAACATTCTTCAATGTTCAACATCACAAATGAGCCTGCAGAACAACTGGCAAACAATCTTGTAAAAATATCACCTAGAATGCACAAGGTATTCTATTCAGATAATGGCTCTTCTGCAATGGAGATTGCAATTAAAATTGCATTACAGTACTGGAAAAATATCGGAGAGAAAAAGACAGAGATTGCAACTATAGAAAATGGATATCATGGTGACACATTTGGCGCAATGGCAGTAGGTTATGTTCCACAATTCTTTGGGAAATTTAAAAAACAACTTTTTCAAACAATGCAATTTCCAGTTCCAAACAAATATCGACTACCAAAGGGATACACGTTAACGGACTATCAAAATCACTGTCTAGAAAAAATTGAGAAACAGTTTTCAAAAAATAACAAAATTGCAGCATTTGTCATGGAAAGTGGTGCACAAGTTGCAGGTGGAGTAATAATTTATCCAAAAGGATTTCAAAAAAAGATTAGTCAATTATGTAAAAAATACAATGTTTTGTTTGTCTTAGATGAAATTGCAACAGGGTTTGGAAGATTAGGATCAATGACACAATACCAAGAACAAAAATCTATTCCAGATATTATAGCATATGGGAAAATGTTGACTGGAGGATATCTAACTATGGCAGCAACTCTTGCAAACAAAAAAGTCTATGATTCATTTTCAGGAGAATTTAACGATTGGAAACATCTATTCCACGGACATACTTATACTGGAAATCCACTTGCAGCATCAGTTGCAAATGAAAATATCAAGATGTATAAAAAAAATAATCTAATTAAAAAAATCCAAAAAACATCCAAAGTGTTTGAAGAATATTATGATGAAATTTCTGAAATCGATATTGTCGGAGATATCAGACACAAGGGAATGCTTATGGGAATAGAACTAGTTACAGACAGACAGAAAAAGACACCGATTCATCCAAAAAAATCTATCAATAAAATATTCTATGAAACCGGAAAGAAAAACGGGATTTATCTCAGAACCCTGGGCAACATAGTCATGCTTGTACCACCTCTGGCAATTTCTGAAAAAGAGCTAAATTCACTCATAAAACGTACCATCAAGACAATCAAAAATGCAAAATCACAAGTAGTCTGATAGTTAATCCCATCCCAAGTCTAATCTTTCTGTTATTGTAATGATCAATGTCTTTTCTTTTTTATGATTTTGTGACTGTCTGAAAATCATGATTTTTGTAATTACGCCGGTATATAACAGAGACCAACTATCTAAAGTATGTTTAAAAAAATAATTGAAAAACTGAAATTTGGTTCTTGTAAAATCAAAACAACTAGTGATGTAAACGCATTTACAGAATCTGAAAAAAAGAAATCAGAGAGAGCAGACAAATAATGGCATACCACTGCAAACACTGTAATTTTACTTGGGATGCAGCTGAAGATAATATTCAGCAATTACTTTCACATGAAAAGACTCATCTAAAAAAGAGAACATCTTAGATTGCAGGTGTTTTGAGAATTGAAATACAAATGTAGTCAATGCGATTTTCATTGGATTGGAACATCATACACATTTGATGAAGTACGCAAACATGAAAAAATTCATTTGAAAAAGAATGCTAAACAATCAAAAAAATTAACATGACTTTGATTTCTCCTAAAGGAACCAACATACCAGGGTCATATCGAAAATGTGAAGAAACAGAATGTACTAGATTAATTCCATGTCCGCATGTTAGATGCCAGAAACATCGCACAGACATGGCAATCAAAGATTGGGTTGTCCAACACAGGGAACAATAATTCCAAGTACGATGTATCTATTTGAGACCAATGATTTTAGCCTCAGACCCAAAATACGAACAATTCAAAATTCATTTTAAAGCCTTGTTAACCCCCTATACCCTCAAAGGTTAACCTTTCCATTATTGTTATAAATGGAAAATATCTGGGTTAAATTATGAGTGCTCTAGAATTCATCAAAGAGTGTCAAGAAAAAGTATTTTCAGGAAATCACATTACTGCTGAAGATGCCGAAAAATTACTGAACATTCCAGAAGAAAATCTTAAAGATTTGGCAAAATGTGCAAATGAGATTACACGAGATTTTAATGGAGAAAAAGTAGACGTAGAGCAACTAAATAATATTAAAAAAAATGCATGCAGTGAAGATTGTACGTTTTGTGGACAATCTGCATTCTTTGATACAGGTATAGAGACATATCAATTACCAACACCAGAAGAAGTGGTATCAAAAGCTCAAAAAGCAAAAGAAGAAGGAGCTGAGTCATATTGTCTAGTAGCTGCATGGAGAGAACCATCAAAAACAGATTTTGAAAAAGTTTGCAAAATAATTACAGAGATAAATGAAAAGGTGGGAATTAGTGTTGAGTGTAGTTTAGGATTTCTAACAGAAGAGCAAGCAAAAAAACTCAAAGAACTCAAAGTCAAAAGATATAATCATAATTTAGAGACTGCAAAATCAAAATTCCCCGAGATATGTACTACTCACACATATGAAGACAGACTAAAAACATTAGGAATTGCAAGAGATGCAGGTTTGGAGTTGTGTACGGGTGGAATTATTGGTTTAGGGGAAACCAGAGAACAGAGATTAGAATTAACATTAGAACTTGCAAGACTATTTCCAGAAGAAGTTACAATAAACATACTAGTACCAGTTCCAGGAACTCCGTTGGAATTACAAACAGATTTACCAAATTCAGAAATTGTTAGAATGTTTTCTGTGATCAGATTCCTATTACCTGAATCAGTCATTAAAATCTCTGGAGGTAGGGAAACACAACTCAATGATTCAGGAGAAGAATTACTGCAAAGCGGAGCAAATGGAATTATTACTTCAGGTTACCTTACAATGGGTGGCAATGAGGCTCAAAAAGACCGTGAAATGATTGAAAAAATTGGCCTCCAGGCATAAACTTGACTTTGTGGATGCAGAGTTACAAACAATAAAACAAAACAACCTATACAGAAAATTACGATATGGGAAAGCTCAAGGGGCACACATTACAATTAATGGAAAAAAACTTCTCAATTTGTGCTCAAATGACTATCTAGGAATACCAATAACAAAAATTCAAGCAAATCAACTTCAATCAAGTTCAAGACTAGTTTCAGGAAATGATGAATCATACAAAAAATTAGAAAAATCTCTTGCAAAGCACAAATCTCAGCAAAACAGTTTGATTTATCCTACAGGATATATGGCAAACTTGGGTTCAATTTCTGCAATTGCAAAAAAAGGAGATTTGATTCTCAGTGATGAGTTAAATCATGCAAGTATTATTGAATCATGCAAATTAACAGATGCTAAAGTTTCAATCTACAAACATAATGACATGCAAGATTTGCAAAACAAATCAAAACAAAAAGCAAAAAACAAGTTCATCATAACTGAAGGAATTTTTAGTATGGATGGAGATTTATCATCACTAAAACAAATTACGGAAATTGCAGATAAAACTAATGCCATAACAATTGTCGATGATGCACATGGAGATTTTGTAATTGGAAAAGATGGGAAAGGTACACCAAATCATTTCAATGTTGGAAAAAAAATTGACCTGTACATTAGCAGTCTAAGTAAAGGATTAGGATCATTTGGAGGATATATTGCAGCACAAAACAATGTAGTTGATTTGTGTATAAACAAATCAAAATCATTTATCTATACATCAGCATTGCCATCATTTTTGGTAAAACATTCTCTAAAGAGATTTGAATCAAACAGAGAAAAACAAAAAAAGAAACTAGAAAAAAACACCAAACTGTTATCAAAAGGCCTCAAAGAAATAGGTTTTGAGATAAACTCAAAATCTCAGATAATCCCAATTATCATAGGAAATGAGAAATCTGCAATGAATTTTGGAAAATTTCTGTTTGATAATGGAGTATTTGCACAACCAATCAGATATCCAACCGTACCAAAAAACCAAGCCCGATTAAGAATTTCAGTCACAGCATGGCTACAAGATAGAGATATTGTAAGAGCACTAGATATCTTTCAGAAAGCATACGTAAAATTCTGCTAATTATCTCGCAGCGTCAAAGCCGCCAAACATCGGAGATCCAATCAAAACTGCAGCCACTACAACGATACCCAAAACAATGCCTACTATAACGAATCGTTTGTTCATATCAAAATTATTTGCAACCCAGTTAAAAACGGATTGTATTAGAATTGGTAAAAATCTGGAAGAATGCTTTAAAGTAAAAATTGTAACTTTAGAGTATGGCAGAAATAACTCTCGCAGTTGCAGCACTAGCAGGACTAAGTTCATTTGTTGCACCATGTATTTTGCCTATGATTCCAGCATTTCTTGCATACATTTCAGGAACCACACTATCAGAGTTAAATCAAAAAGATGGAACAAAGACATTTTCAATAAACAGAACAAACATTGTTCTAAACTCTGTATTTTTTGTACTAGGGTTTTCTGTAGTTTTTTCAACACTAGGAGTGATTATCAACAGTGCGCTTTCATCAACATCAGGAGAACTGGTAGAAGGACTTAATCAAATCGGAGGGGTAATTATAATTGGATTCGGAGTATTCTTACTACTTTCAATGAAGATAAACAAATTAAATTTAGAAAAAAAGTTTTTCCCAAAAAGATCAAAGGCAAGTTATCCAATGTCATTTGTTTTTGGATTAGCGTTTGCAGCAGGTTGGACTCCATGTGTTGGACCAATCCTGGGAACAATACTTACACTTGCAGCAACAACGCCTTCTGTTGCATTCAACTTACTGTTAGTGTATTCATTAGGATTAGGAATTCCATTTATCTTAATTGGAATCTTTTATTCTAGAGCAAGTAAAATAATTCGTTCAATGAGCAGACATCTAAAATATTACAACATTATTTTGGGAGGATTTATTGTAATTTTGGGAATTCTAGTATACACGAATCAACTAGCATATATTGCAAACTTTCCACTTCTCAATGAATTATTATTTTTAGGGTGATAAAATGAAATCAGAAATTAAAACAGCAATTATTCTTGTAACAGCCATAGGGATAGGAATTACAGCCTTAAGTTTGTCATTTTCAACACTTGATCAAGCCAATGTTTCAAACATAACAAGTAGTGATTCTACAAACATAGACAAATCTGGATTCAAAAAGGCTCCCGACTTGGTAGGAATTGCACACTATCTGAATACAACTCCAGAAGAATTAGCTCAAGAGATAGAAGGAAAAGTAGTGTTGTATGACATTTGGACATATAGTTGCATTAATTGCATCAGAACTCTCCCATACATTACAGCATGGGATGACAAATATTCTGATCAGGGATTATTAGTAATTGGTATCCATTCTCCTGAATTTGAATTTGAAAAAATTCCCGAAAATGTAAAAATGTCAATTGAAAAACATGGAATCAATTATCCAGTTGTCATGGATAATGACATGGAAACATGGAAAGCATTTGAAAACAGATACTGGCCAAGAAAATACATTGCAGATCATGAGGGATACATAAGATATGATCATATCGGCGAAGGTGGATATCAAGAAACAGAAAAAATCATTCAACAATTAATTAAAGAAAGATCAGATGCATTAGGAATTCAAATGGCATCTGCATCTTCATTAGTAGATATTGAAGAATTTGAACATACATTGTTTAGAACCCCTGAATTGTATTTTGGATATTATTTTGCACAAAACAGAAATCAATTAGGCAGTCAAGAAGGATTTCAACCAGACAAGATAGTAGTGTATCAAGAATCAGACAAAATTGAATTACATAAATTCTATCCAGTTGGGACATGGAAAAATCATGAAGACAGTATGGAGTTAATTTCAGAAACTGGAGTGATAAAATTACTGTATAATGCAAAAGAAGTAAACATTGTCACTGCAAATAATGCAGAACTTGAAATTTATCTTGACGGAGAACCACTACCAGATCAATATTCTGGAAGCGACATTACATCAGAAAATATCCTAAATGTTTCAGAACCGGGATTGTATAACATCATAAGTAGTGAGGATAGTGCTTCTCATGTATTAGAAATTAAAATCAAAGGTAAAGGATTCCAGATATTCACATTTACCTTTGGATAGTGTAACTACATCTGTCTGTCACTCCAGTTACACTAGTTAGAGTGACAAATCTCTTTAAAACAAAATTTATGACCAATATCGAGAATCAAATATGCTAAGTAACTCTTGGAACAAAACACAGGGAGAAAGTATTTCCCAAAAAGTCATGGGAAAAGTAAAACCAGATGAACCCCTAAAAAATAAAATCGATTTTGCACAAAAAAAATTACAATTTCAAATCTCAAAATTAGAAGGAATTAATGAAAAATTACGAGTAAAACATGATCAAATTTTTGAAAAAATAGTTCACGCTCATAAGAATAACAAAAATGCCTATGCACAAGCATATGCAAATGAATTGGCACAGGTACGAAAAATGAAAAACATGGTCAGTGGTGCCAAACTTTCAATGGAGCAAGTCAAACTTAGACTAGATACAGTATCAGAACTAGGAGATGTTGTAGTCACACTTAGTCCATGTATGTCAATTATCAAAGGATTAGCCCCATCACTTAATGGAATCATGCCAGAAGCAAATGCATCAATGCAAGACTTGTCATCCATACTTGGAGATGTAATGGCAGGCTCATCAGTTGAATTGGGAGATACAATGAGTGTAGGGGCAGAAACCAATGCAGACACATTGGCAATATTAGAAGAAGCACAAGGTGTTATTGCAGGTCAAACAAAAGCATCTATTCCAGATGTTCCAGATTCTCTCAAACAGCAAATTGTTGAGAGAAAATCAGATATTTTCATTTAGATTTCTTTTTGCTTTTTTGAACAAGGATTTTTTTTATTCTAGAAATTGTAGGATAACTGTATCCACGTCTTCGATAATTTGCAATCATCATCTTCCAATTCTTTAATCTCCATTGAGCTTGTTCAGCAGTTACAGAATGAACTTCTTTTTGAATAATGCTTTTTCTTCCAACCTTTAGAGTACCTGCATCTTTTGCAGACCATCTGTTTTTAGCAAATTTCAACCCAGTAAGAATTTCATCAATAGGCATTTCTTTGAAATAATCTTTGAGTTTTTTGAGTTCTGCATCTGTAGGTTTTTTAGAAATCGGTAACTCGATTGTAGGTTTTACCATGAAACATCTAATGATTCATGTCTTAAGAAAATCATGATAAATCAGAATTAACTAAAGATGGAAATTATTCAGCAAGGTAATGGAACAAGAGCATTTTTACACAATGTCAGATACATTCCTGAACCTAGAATTATTGCTGCAAATGCTGCCAAGGGGACTAAAATGAACAGATTAGTTTTCATTCCCATGATCAAAATTAGATTAATGACTATAAAATTGTCACAGTTTTAATCAATTGTAATGGTAAAGGTACCTTTGGTTTTTGGATCTTGTAACAATGCAACCATTTCTCTAGGTAACAAATCAGAGGCTTTGTCACATTTTACAGCTAAAGTTCTAGGACATACAAAATCACTTTTTCTAATTACAATGTCTTCAGTATGAGTAAGGATTAGATCAGGATGACCTTTCCCCTCTACAGTGAAATTGTAATCCCCAATATCAATAGAAAAGGTAATGTTTGAATCAGAATTTTTTAATTTGTCTTTTAGATCCTGAGGTAAATCAGCACATGCATGATTTGCATTTACACCAACTATGCAATCTCCCCGAGGTGTCAAATGAGACTCTTTTGTAATCTCTATAGTTTTTTGATGGTTTGATCTAATATTCTCATGTCCTGAAAATTCAATTTCGAATCTCACGGCAAATTAGATAGGCTAGACTTAAATTAAACTTTCAGAGCATTGGAATCAAATGCTTCCTGCACAACAAGGTTACGACAGAGCAATTACAGTGTTCTCACCAGATGGCAGATTATACCAAGTCGAATATGCAATTGAGACTGTAAGAAGAGGAACAATTGCCGTAGGTGTAAAAAGTAAAGATGGCATCGTAATTGCAGTAGAAGAAAAACCAAGAAAATTACAAATTTCAAATACGGCTCAAAAGATTTTCCAAATTGATGATCATGTTGGGGTTGCAGCAGCAGGATACATACCAGATGCAAGAAGTCAAGTTGACAATGCAAGATTCTTTTCTCAAAGTAACAAAATGATTTATGACGAACCAGTAGAAGTTGAAACAATTGCTAAACATTTAGCTGATCAATCTCAACAATATACTCAATATGCAGGTGTAAGACCATTTGGTGTTGCATTAATTCTTGGAGGGGTTGTTGCGGGAAAACCACAATTGTATTTGACAGATCCTAGTGGAACATACATTTCATATGATGCAATTGCAATTGGTTCAGGTTCTGATCAAGTAACAGACTTTTTGGAAAAAACATACAAAAATGATCTTTCATTAGATGATGCATCTGCATTAGCTTCTGCAGGAATTTATCTATCAAGTGAAGACAAAGAAGGAACTAGTCATATCAGAATGGCACATATCAAAACAAATACTGGTTTGTATGAAATAGTTTCAGAGGAGCAGATTGCAAATTATGCAAAAACTGCTAAAGAAAAATATCCACACGACAAAAATTAATTATTTTATCTGTTTGTGAGACTCGATTATATTGAAATTATCTGTTGCAATTCCTGAATCATCTCTATCAGATGAATCATTAAAAATAGACAAAACTAGAAAGATTTCAGTTTTAGCAAGAGCTTGTGCAATTTTTAAAATTGAAACTATCTATGTTTACCAAGAAGGAAACAACAAACAGGATGGTAATCTCATGGTAATGATTCTAAAATATTTAGAAACACCACAATTTTTGAGACGAAGGTTATTTGCAAAAGTAAATGATTTAAAATTTGCAGGAGTATTACAACCATTAAGAATTCCAAGTCATGTTACACCAGCAAATCCAAAAAAAATAAGCAAAGGAGATGTTAGAGAAGGAATAGTAGTTAGTGTAAAGGGCAAAAGATTTGTGGACGTAGGAATCAATCAATTGATTCCATTTTTTGGAAAAACATCTGTTGGAAAAAGAGTAACAGTACAGTTCAAAGAAGGGCATCCAAATTTCTCAATTAAGGAAATCAGCAGAAGCGAAGCCCCAGAATATTGGGGATATACTGTTAAAGAAAGAGCAAACCTGTTTTCATTGTTATCAGAATGGAAGGGAAACATAATTCTTACATCAAGAAAAGGTAAAACTGCAACAAAAGAACAGATTGCAAAATACACAAAATCAGATCAACCAACACTTGTGGTGTTTGGTTCTCCTGAGAAAGGAATTCATGAGATCTTAGGTGGGAAGATGAAAAATGTGCAAAATGCAAAGTCTCTAAACTTTTTTCCAAACCAAGCTACTCAAACAGTGCGTCTTGAAGAAGCATTACTTGGAACTTTATCCATATTGAATGCCCAAACTACATCATAATCATGGCAGAAAGAAAAAATTTTTTGTTATTGGCAATAGGAGTAGGAGCTGCAGGAATTGTTATTGGAACAATAACAATTTGGAATATGTTAAATGAAATTCTAAATCCATAGTTTTTAGGCACAGTTGGTTAACTAGTGTTTTTTTAGTGGTTAACGACATCTCACATGGTTTAATAGAGGGCAATCGATGATGCGTTTTAGTCATGGGTGCTAGAAAAAGACATTCACCACGTAGAGGAAGCCTTGCGTATTCACCTAGAGTACGTGCTAAAAGCATGGAGGCAAGAATCAGAGCATGGCCTAAATTGGATTCAGAAGAGCCAAAGATTTTAGCTCATTGTGGTTTCAAAGCAGGATGTGTTCAAATTGTCAGTATTGATGATCGTGAAAAAGTACCCAATGCAGGAAAACAACTAGTAAGTCTTGGAACAGTTCTAGTTACACCACCAGTTTTGATTTTGGGAATTAGAGGTTATTCAAAAGATCATGATGGACTACATGCAGAGTTTGATGTTTATGCAGAAGACATACCAAAAAATATCGCTAAAGAAATTTCACTAAAAAACAAACAAGAAAATGCAATTGACAATGCAGAAAAAAGTTTGAAAAAAATTAAAGAGATTTTTGCAATTGTTGCAGTATCACCAAGTGCAGCAGGATTAGAACAAAAGAAACCATATGTCTTTGAAGCATCAGTAAGTGGAGGAGACATTCCAAAACAATTTGCACATGTAAAAGAATTACTCGGTAAAGAGATTAAGATTGATCAGATTTTTGAAACAGGTGCAAGTGTTGACGTTGCAGCAATTACAAAAGGTAAAGGATGGCAAGGTGTTTTGAAAAGATGGAACGTAAAGAAGAAACAACACAAATCAAGAAAGACAGTTAGAGAAGTTGGTTCATTAGGTCCAATTTCTCCACAAAGCGTCATGTACACAGTTCCAAGAGCAGGACAGTTTGGATTCCATCAAAGAATCGAATATGATAAACGAATTATGATCATGGGCAATACTGAAGAAGATAAATTAAAAATTAATCCAGACGGAGGGTACAAACACTTTGGTTTAGTTAAAGGAGATTTTATTATTCTAAAAGGTTCAGTTCCTGGAACTTATAGAAGATTAATCAAACTAAGAAGTCAAATCAGAAATGTTCCAGCTAAAGTCAACAAACCAAATATCTTGGAGGTAGTAGTATGACCAAGACCGATGTATACACAACAACTGGAACAAAAGACGGAGAAGTAGAATTACCAGCAGTATTTTCCACACCATTTAGAAGAGAATTGATTCACAAAGCTTTCACTAATCTCACATCACACAAATTCCAACCACAAGGAAGACATCCAAGTGCAGGTCAAGACGTAGTTGCAGACTCTAATGATCCACCAACAGGTCAAGGTGTATCTCGTGTAGCCAGAGCACAAGGTGGAGGTGGCGGAAGACAAGGTCAAGGTGCAGAAGTTGCATCAACTAGAGGAGGAAGACAAGCACATCCACCTATTGTTGAAAAAGTAATTTACAAAAAATTGAATAAAAAAGAAAAGAAATTAGCATTATGTTCAGCAATTGCTGCAACTGCATCAAAAGATAAAGTAGTATCAAGAGGACATAAGGTAGAAGGAATCGAATCATTCCCAATTGTAGTCTCAGACGATATAGAATCAGTTTCTAAAACAAGTGAAATATCCAAAATACTAGATTCATTAAAACTAACACAAGATGTAGAAAGATTACAAGCAAGAAAACCACGTTCTGGACAATCAAGACTTAGAGGAAGGAGTAAAAAAGTTGGAAAGAGTGTGTTGTTTGTAACTAAAGATGCAACAAACATTTCAAAGGCAATTGGTGCATTACCAGGTGTAGAAGCAACAAGTGTCAAAAATTTGAGCGTATTAGACTTGGCTCCAGGTTCTGACCCAATTAGATTAACCGTTTATTCCAAATCTGCAATTGAAGAAATTGGAAAGATTAAATCAACACATCTAGAGGTAATGGCGAAAGTACAATGAACGTAGATCAAGCAAGCAAAATCATACTCAAACCATACATTACCGAAAAAACATTTGCAATGGTAGAGAATGAAAGTAAAATTTGTTTCATAGTAGATAGATCAGCAAGCAAACCAGAAATTGCTGATGCAGTTAATACACTATACAATGAAAAAGTCACCAATGTCAACACAGCTAGAACAATTTACGGTAAGAAAGCATTTGTTCAGTTTGAAAATACAGAAAAGGCAAGAGACCTCGCAACAAAGATAGGAATGCTATAATAGGGAGTTTGAAGGTGAAGAACAAAAATGGTTAAAGAATTTTCATACAGAGGAATTCCAAAAGAGGAACTTGAGAACATGTCATTAGAAAAATTATTCCAATTATTCAATGCAAGACAAAGAAGATCTCTTACCAGAGGAATTAACGACGGTAAAAGAAAATTAATTGAAGAGATCAAAACAGCAAAAGCAGGTAAATTAAAAAATCCAATCAAAACACACGTTAGGGATTTGATTATCCTACCATACATGGTAGATGTTACAGTAAATGTTTTCTCAGGAAAAGAGTTCAGACCAGTTCTAATTAGAACAGAAATGATTGGTCATTATTTGGGAGAATATGTCATAACAAACAAGAAGGTTTCACACGGTGCACCAGGTGTCGGCGCATCAAGATCCAGCCTCTATGTGCCATTGAAGTGATTATTATGGGTAGATTCGGTTACGCTTTCCAAAATTATGATGCAACAAGACATGTACGTTCTTCAGTCAGAGAAAAAGACATGTCACATAAACATGCAAGAGAAGTTGCAGTTGCCATCAAAGGACTATCAATTGAGAAAGCAAGAGATTACTTGCAAGCAGTAATAAACAAAGACAGAGCAGTTGCATTTAGAAGATACAAGAATCAAGTAGGACACAAAGGAGATCCTGGTATGATGGCAGGACGTTACCCACAAAAAACAGCAAAAGAATTCATCAAAGTTTTAGATAATTTAGAATCAAATGCAGAATACAAAGGAATGGATTTAGATAGATTAAAAATTGTAAACGCAACTGTTCACAAAGGAGTAATTGTAAAAAGATTCATCCCAAGAGCAATGGGAAGAGCAACTCCAAAGAACAACGTATTGACTCATGTAGAATTGGTGGCACAGGAGATTTAGAAATGTCATCAGTGAAAAACGTAATCAAAGACAATTACAACATGATGCTACTCAAAGATTATCTTCGAGATGCTATTAAAGAAGCAGGATTTTCACATGCAGAAATCTCAAAGACCCCAACAGGAACTAGAGTTGCATTACATGTTACAAGACCAGGAATAGTTATCGGAAGAAAAGGTTCAGGAATTAGAGACCTTACTGACAAACTAGCAACAGACTTTGGATTAAAGAACCCACAAATTTCAGTAGTTGAAATTGAGAAACCAGAATTATCACCAAGTGTAATGTGTAACAGAATGGCTTCTCACCTTGAAAGAGGAACCGCATTTAGAAGAGCAACCATGTGGACTCTAAAACAAATTATGGAAAACGGTGCTATGGGTGTACAAATTACAATTTCAGGTAAGCTTAGAGGGGACCGTTCTGCCTTTGAAAAACACACAGCAGGGATTTTACCAAGAGCAGGACATCATGCAGAAGTAATTGTTGCTGAAGACATCGCACATGTTAATACAGCAATGGGATTAATTGGAATTAGAATTAGAATTGCAAGAAAAGAAAAATTTGTTCCAGAATTTGAAATGAAAGTAGAGAAGCCAAAGAAAGCAAAACAAGTCAAAGATGCAGAAACAGGTAAGATGAGAGATGAAACAGCTGCTGAAAAGAAAGCAAGAACAGAATCAGAACAAATTGCAATAGAAGAAGAAAAGATGAAAGAACTTGAAACATTAGAAGAAGAGGAGGCCAAACTCAAATGACCAGAATCAGCATGAAGACGATTAAACAATTAAACGAAAAGGATCTAAAAAGCAAGATTCAAGAATCAAGAAGTGAGCTTTCAAAACTTAGAGTAGATGCAGCTAAAGGTACACTAAGAAAAGAGAGCGGAAAACTAAAACCCCTAAGACACGATATTGCAAGAATGCTAACAAGATTAAACGAGATGAGGAACGAGAAATGATCACTGCAGATAACATTACATCACATGAGTTTATTGGGTTAAATACGGAGATTGTTCAATCAACAAATCCACAAGTAATAGGATTAAATGGAAGAATCGAAAATGAAACAAAATCAATGTTTACAATTAACACAGATAATGGAGTGAGATCAATTGCAAAATCTACTAGCAATTGGAAGTTCTCAATCAATAACAACGATGTTGTTGTTGAAGGTTCCAAAATTGCAAAAAGACCATTTGACAGAATTGGAGGAAAGGCATGACTAGAAACATCGGACTAAAAGTAAAAGAACCAAAAAGAGAATGTACAGACAAACATTGTCCATTCCACGGAGAATTAGCAATTAGAGGAAAACTCTTTGATGGCAAAGTCACTGGAAGTAAAGCTAGACAAACCATTACACTACAAAAAGATGCACCAATTTACTTTAACAAATTCAAAAGATATGCAAGAGGAAAAAGTAGCATTCATGCCCACGTTCCTGGATGTATTGATGTTGAGTCAGGAGACAGTGTATTAACTGCAGAATGCAGACCGATATCAAAATCAGTGTCATATGTTGTTGTGGAGGTTAGATCATAATGGCAAAACAAGCAGGTAAAGGAGTAGAAGAATTCCGCCCATATGTAACTAAAGTAATTCCTGTTGGAGCAAATATTGTATGTGCAGATAATTCTGGTGCAAAAATTTTAGAAGTAATTAACGTTCCAAGACATAAAACAAGAGCATCAAGACTTCCATCAGCATCAGTTGGAGACTTTTGTAATGTTGTTGTAAAGAAAGGACCAGCAGAATTAAGAAAACAAGTGTATGGTGCAGTTATAATTAGACAAAAGTATCCAGTTCGCAGATTAAACGGTGTAAGAGTTTGTTTTGAAGACAACGCAGCAGTGTTGATCACTCCAGAAGGAGAAACAAAAGGAACAGACATCAAAGGACCAGTAGCCGCAGAAGCTTCAGAAAAATGGCCAAGAGTAGCTAACTTGGCATCAATGGTGGTATAAGAAGATGAAGCCAACTAAAATGCGTAACAAGATGATTTATCGTGCATCTTACCAGACAAAAAGCAAACAACTCGGAAGTGCACTATCAAAAGATCTTCATAAAAAATACGGTAAAAGAAGTGTCAGAGTTGTTGAAGGTGACAGTGTAACAATTCTTAGAGGAGAATTCAAAGGAGTAGATGGCAAAATTGCAGAAGTTTCTACAGAGAAGAGCAGCGTTGCAATTGAAGGAGTTAAAAAAGAGAAGACCAAAGGCGATAAATTTGATGTTTTCATTCATACTTCAAACTTACTAGTAACATCACTAAACACAGAAGATAAGTGGAGAATAGCAAAACTCGAGGGCAAAGATCCAAGAAAACAGCCTAAAGAAACACCAAAGAAAGAAGAGCCTAAAGAAACAAAAGTAGAGAAAAAACCCAAAGAAAAGGAAGATGAGAATTAATGGTAAGTATTTCAGGTAGTAAAAAACTCAAACGTCAAATGGCACCTCAATTCTGGGGAATTGCCAGAAAAGACAAGAGATTTGTAATTACAGTAAGACCAGGACCACATAAAAAACACCATTCAGTTCCAACAGCAGTGTTCCTCAGAGACATGTTAAAAATTGTCACCAGTCTCAGAGAAGCAAAGACTGCCATTTATTCAGGAAAAGTAAAGATCGATGGTGTCGTTAGAAAATCATTACATCATGCAATTGGACTAATGGATGTAGTAGAGTTAGAAAATGTCTCAGATGTTTATCGTCTTGTTCCAACAGACGGCAAATTACTAAAACCAATTAAGATTAACGATTCTGAAAAAACAAAAAAACTTGTCAGAGTTACAAGTAAAACAACAATCAACAAAGGAAAAATGCAAATTGGATTCCATGATGGCCGCTCAACCATTTCAGATACCAAAGTAAATGTTGGCGATGTATGTTTAATTCAAGTACCAGATCAAAAAATTCTTGAAGTAATTAAATTAGAAGCAGGAAACCATGGATTAGTAACACGTGGAATTAATGCAGGACAAATTGGAAAGATTGAAAGTGTTGAAGAAGGTACATTCATTCTTCCAAAAAGAGTTATTCTATCTTTGGAAGACAGAAAAATCGAAATTCCTGCAGACATCATCATGCCAATCGGAAAAGAGGAGCCAGTAATTCAATTAAAGTGATCATATGTCTCAAACAACAGAATCCCCAATGAAAAAAATCTCCTTAGAGAAAGTAGTTCTCAACATGGGAGTTGGAAAATCAGGAGATGTAATTGACATTGCAAGAAGAGCATTGGAACAAATTTCAGGTAAAAAACCATCAGCACGAAATGCAAAAGAAACCCAAAGAGATTGGGGTGTGAGAAAAGGAGAACCAATTGGGGTTGCAGTTACAATTCGAGGAGACGATGCCAGAGCATTGTTGAAAAGATTGTTAGAGGCCAAAGGCAATACCGTAAATGGCAGAGCATTTGATAATTTTGGTAATTATTCATTTGGAATTAAAGAACACATAGATATTCCAGGCGTCAAATATGAGCCATCAATTGGAATCTTAGGTCTTGGAATTTCAGTTACATTAACTAGACCAGGTTATGGAATTAGAAGAAGAAGTAAACACAAAGCAAGTGTTGGTAAATCCCACATTATTACAAAAGAAGAAGCAAAGGATTATCTAGCAAAAGAGTTTGGAGTGACGGTAGCATAATGGCAAAAGATAGATCATACGAATTTACTGGAAGAAAAAAGCATGATTTTGGCAGAGGATCAAGATGGTGTAAAAGATGTGGAGATTATACAGCAGTTATACAAAAATACGACTTAATGTTATGCAGACGATGCTTCAGAGAGGTAGCAACATCTCTAGGATTTAGGAAAAATAGGTGATAGAATATGCCAGCAACTAACATTTTAGCAAATCTATTTGTTACATTATACAATAATGAAACAAGAAGAAAAGGAGAGTGTACAATACTCCCAACTTCAAAATTAGGAATTGAAGTTCTAAAAACACTTCAAAGAGACGGATACATTGGAGAGTTTGAACATATTGATGATAAAAGAGGCGGAAAATTCAAAATCAAATTATTGGCAAAAATTACAAAATGTGGTGCAATCTCACCAAGATTCAAAGTAAAGACAGATGAATTTAACAACTGGGAACAACAATACTTGCCAGCATATGACAGAGGAATGCTTCTAGTTACAACTAATCAAGGTGTAATGTCACATCACGAGGCATCACAAAAAGGAATTGGAGGATTTTTGATAGGATATGTCTACTAGTCAACTCGAAAAAATGCAAGACCAGGTAACAATACCTGAAGGAGTAAAAGTAACACAAAACAAAAACATGTTAACATTTGAGGGTCCTCTAGGCAAAACACACAAAAATTTCAGAAACATCCCAGTACAAATTGAAATTGTGGATGATAAAGTCAACCTCAAAACAATAGGTGAGAAAAAAAGAGATTATGCAATTTTACACACAGCAAGATCAATTATCAGAAATATTTGTGAAGGTCTTGTTGAAGGATATACAATTAAAATGAAAGTAGTGTTTGCACACTTTCCAATCACAGTAAAAGTAGAAGGTAAGAAAGTTCTAATTGAAAACTATCAAGGTGAAAGAGCACCAAGAACCACACACATCATGGGAAATACCAAAGTAATTCCAAAAGGCGAGGATGTTATTCTTACAGGAGAGGTTTGGACAGATATCACACAAACTGCAGCTAACATAGAATTAAAAACCAAAGTAAAGAATAAAGATCACAGAGTTTTCCTAGACGGCATCTATGTCTATGAAAAGAAGAAAGGTATAGACAAGTAAAATTTTTAATTTTTCTAATGACCCTAGACCCAGAATTTGCCAAACAAACAACAGATTTAATCCAACAGACTTTAGAATTATACAAAAAATCAGGAGCTTCTCCAAGAGTTGGAGAGATTTGGAATTGTGAAAAAATTGGTGATTTCTTGTGTGGTTTTTTTGTTGGAGAAATGGTCGGTTCAGCGCTAAGTGCGTTTCAAGTAGTACATCAAAGAGAGCCTACCGCAGATGAGCATTTGGAAATTATTGAATTAGTAGAGAGCCATTCAAAAGAAATCAAAGAGTTTTTTGCCAAATTTAACTAAACTACTAACAACTTTGGTCTAAATTGTATAGTCGCAAGGATTAAATCACTTTTGCCAAGGTACAAACATGTTGCCGCCCTAGCTCAGCGTGGTAGAGCATCCGACTGTTAATCGGACGGTCGTCAGTTCAAGTCTGATGGGCGGCGCCACTTATTTCTAAACTCGAGTTTTGAAACATTTTATTTTGATACTAGGGACATAATCCCCATAATAATAAAATTATATTTCTAAATTCGAATTTAGAAATATTGATCGGTTGACAGTAATTGGTTTACACTATTAGACAACATAGATCTAATAGATGATCGCACATTTAGAATAATGCAGGAGGTTTACATTGGTCAGAACTAGAAGGGCCAACAGATATTGTGTTGATTGTGGTGCAAGACTGGTGTATTACCCTAGATTATCAAACCCAAAAGCACCAAATGAACATAGAGTACTAGTATATGCATGTCCTGACTGTACAGATGACTTTGAGAAACCAAAAATGTTCTCAATTAAACGCAATCAAGTAGAGGATCCGTTAGAAACTGTTGAAATTGAAATCACACAGTTACAGAAAAAAGCAGCTACTGCAAAATAATTTTAAGAAAATGACATATCCTGAAAGACCAAGAAGTAATCTATGGTTTTTGTTACCGATATTTTTTGGAATAATAGGCGGAGTTATTGCATATTTTATTATACGAAATGATGATCCAAAAAAAGCAAAAAATTGTTTGTATCTAGGAATTGCATTGATGATAACAGGGTTAGTTCTTAATGCAATTATCGCATCATTTATTCCTGAATTTGGTCCAGGTTTCAGAGTAAACGTTTAATGAAAAAGTTTTGGTTACAGGTAAAGATTCACAGTATTTCTAAACTCGAATTTAGAAATATCATAAATTTAGTACTGTAATCAATGGATTTAGAATCATATAGAAGCAATTACAATGATTTGTGATGAGTGCATCCAGAATGAGAGATAATGTTGAAAGATGGTTAATTCATGAAGGGTTATCATTTGAGGATATCAAAAATCCCGAAAATACATTTCAAATTCTAGTAAAACATGCAGGTCCAGCAGGAGTTCCTGTAGAAATTTTTGAGCCAAAAGCACAACAAGGTATTTTGGTAATTGGTTCCAAAATCACTATGAAAAACAACCAGATTGCAAGATATCTTGGATTTAGTGAAGATGAGAAAGAAAAATTTGAGAAAAAAGTAGCAGATTATTGCTATACAATCCAAGCAATTAACAAAAACACTACAGAAGACGGCAAACGAAAGATTGGGGTGTACGCAGTTCTAGATAAAGAAGAAAATATCAATCAACAAGGGTTGTTTGATGCAATAGATAGGGTTTCAGAAATGCATGAAAAAACTGCAAGATTTCTAATGAAGACATTCTAAAAAATAGACGATTTATCAGTTCTACGCGGGCCTTATATCAAAAATTACCCTATTCTAATCATGAAAAGAAAAACATCAAAATCAAAACCAAGAGAACTTACAATTTCTACAAAAGAATTGTCAAGATTTGGCATGGGGGTAATGAACAAAGCCCTCAAAATAGTCGACACTGCAAAAAAAGGCAAAATTACAATCAGAGTAGAACAACAATAAACTCAGTTTTGTCATTTCAACTAGGGGCACAAGCCCCTTTTTTATCAGACTTTCAAGACATCCTATTGTTTAATACAAAATAATTTGTGTTTTTTTCATGAAATTAAACCCAATATTGAACAGGGAGTTAATCACAGGTACTGCAACAAAAAGGGCAGAAAGTGATGAATAACATCATGATCCCAGTTAACAGATTAATGGACTAGTTCTAAGATGTTTTTTGGCAATATTTCTGTCCAAAAACCCCCCTATTTTGGCAGAAAATGTATGTTCAGATGGACAAGCAGAAGGTAAAATCACAATATCTTGCTAAAAAAATATGAAAATTGATTCTTTACAGATTAATGAGAATGCAATAAACGAATCATTTGAAACTACCAACAACTTGTTTGATAGTTTCAGGATACTTTCATCTGAAATATTTGCTCAATTTTCAGAGTTTATTGGAGAGTTTGCTCAAAATTTTCTAAAATGATGTATTTCCAGAATTATGCCTAGGCGTTAAACCCCCCATTAATTTTAGCATAATTAGGCACAATACCATTTTTTCAAAATTAGGTATTTGGAGGGGGGGTTGAACACTTATGCCTAGATATGAAATGCAATCCTCAAACCACCTAGATGTCCCAGCTAAACATGTATGATCTTTTTGAGTCGTGCCTGGGAGCTAAACCCCTATTTTTAATGAAAAATTACCAAAAAATTTCCAAAAAACAGACCAAAATAGGCCAAAAAAAGGCCAAGATGGAATGCAAGATCTGGTCAAAATTCCGTGGATTTTATGTCATAAAGTGTCGTAATACTATCAGAGTTTAGGCCCCTGCCCCTCTCACTTGTGCAATTTTGCACCGGGGTCTAAGCACTTTTTTTCCAAACATTGCAACTATATATCAAAAAAATCATGATTTTTTGTGGCAGGTTTAGGGGTAATCATAGTGATTGGAGCCATACTTGTTTCAATGGGGGCTGCAATGTACACATACACACAATATCAAACAAACTTTATTGAAACTACAGCAGGGGAAATAGTCACTGTTGGACCTGTAGAATACACAATTACATTTGAGGGAACACATGAAGGAGATAAAGAGACACAACCAGAAAATACATTTGTGATGATAGGAATTACTGCAAAATACATAGGAGATGAGGAAAGAACTCTACTCTCAGGAGGACAATTTTACATTGTTGATGAAAAGGAGCAAAAACATGAAGCAGTTTATGGTGAATTTTCTTCAAAAGATCTTCTTTTAGAATGGTTAGAGCCCAACAAACCAGTAGAAAAAACAACACAATTTGACATTCCATTTGATGAAGAAAAAATATACAAAATAATTATCAGACCACAAAAAGAACAATCAACAGTTGATACTGCACTAGTTTGCATAACAAATTGTTGATCGGAAAATTAAAAATCAAAAATAATTGTCAAATTTTTCTATAGTTTACGTAATAATGTGTGACTTTTACCATATAACACACATCATTTTTGAAAAAAATCATGGCAATATCTAAAGCCAAAAGAGCCGAAGCAGCTAAAAAAGCAGCACGAACTCGAAAGAGAAATGCAGCTAAAAAAGCAGCTGAAGCAGCAGCAGCAGCAGCATCTCGTAAGAGAAAAGCAGCACGAAGAAGAAATGCAGCTAAAACAGCAGCACCAAAACGACGTACTGCAGCTAAACGTAAGGCAGCTCCAAAGAGGAGAACTGCAGCTAAACGTAAGGCAGCTCCAAAGAGAAAAACTGCAGCTAAAAGAAAAGCAGCTCCAAAGAGAAAGGCAGCACCAAAACGCAAAGCCGCTCCAAAGAGAAAAACTGCAGCTAAAAGAAAAGCAGCTCCAAAGAGAAAGGCAGCACCAAAACGCAAAGCCGCTCCAAAGAGAAAGGCAGCTAAACGTCGACGTTAAGCTGTCTATGCTAACTTTTTTATGATTTACATCCTACATTTATTATGTTTCTAAACTCGAATTTAGAAACATTCTATATTGTTACTCAGAGATTTTCAATTCAGGTAAAACAAAAACTTTGTTTGGTTTTATTTTTAGTATAACTCTTTTTTCATCATCACGTTTGAAAGGATAATGTTCACGTCCCATGTATTGTTGTGTTAATTTGTCTGCATGTTTGTAATCGTAGTCTGGAATTAATTCTTCAACAACTCCACGGATAGTTGCCATGTCAAGAGGATTATCTTTTGATACAACGGAAACTGCAACTCTAGGATCACGTAAAACGTTTTTGTGTTTAATTCTGCCTTCTGCAGTATTTACCAAAACATAACCATCTTCAAAATTTGCCCAGACAGGTGAAACTTGTGGAGAACCATCTTTCATTACAGTTGCAATATACACAAGATTTTTTTCAGAAAATAATTTTATAGCTTTTTCATCCATTTACCTCATCTCTCCATATTGTTGGAAGTTGTTCAATTTTTGTAATTATCTCAAGTGCTTTTTGGTTATCTTTTTCTTGCATTGCCACTGAAAACTCATATCCCAATCGGATCGCCTCAGGAGAAAGATCTTTTATTGATTCAAGATCTTTGCCTTCAATTTTTATTCTCTCTCCAATTGCACACATTTTCCAATTATCAGACATGTCCTGGTGTTCTTGACCAAGTTCTTGTTGAACATGATTACGCCAATTTGTAAGAGTCATCTTTTCGATTAGATCTTCTGTTTTTTGGCTGTAAAATACACGCACCATACAAGAATTTCTTACAAGAAATACTTAGGTGTAACGATTATTTTTTGCCAGAATTCTCGAGGACATTTGTCATGGCGCGATTCATAATCTCCATTATCAAATACTGAGAATATTCTTCAGATTTTTTGCCTTTTGTTTTTCCAGTTTTTGGAGTTAATCCCTTGAGAATTTTTTCAATTTTTGTAGAGGTGTTATCGATGATTTTGGAATATTTTGATTCAAAATCTTCAGGGGTTTGAAAATCAAGTAGCTTTGTAGAAGTGCTGTAAAATTTTGTAATAGCACCTCGAGATTCCTCAATTTTAACAATTTCAATTAATCCAGATTCTTTGAGAATCTCTAAATGATGACGGATTGTTGTTAATGCTTTTTTGAATCCAGATTTTTTTAATGTAGTTGTAATCTGATCAGCAGAGAGAGCTTGATGATATAATATCTCAACAATTTTTGCACGTGCAGGGTCTTCAATTGCTCGGGCGTGTTCAATACTTGTCGTAACAATACGATTTACTTTGATTGGCTTTTCTAGTAACGTAGACATACTGAATTTACCTTTATTTCTGATCTAAAAGATCCTTGTATCATATTTTTTTGTCTAATCGCATCAATTTTTTTTCATATCTAAAAAAATCATACCGCTATCAAATATACTGTTAGGACTACAATAATTATCATAGTGCAATCAATAAAAATAATACCACTACAATGTATCTTGTACTGGATAAAGAATTATTGTAACGGTCTAAGATTTTTTGTAAAATATCAAAAAACCCATGATCATGGGACAAAGGTCTGAAAACATGCTATCAGGACATAAATTTTCATATTTTCAAAAATACAATTCGAGTTGAAAGTTAACTACTAGTCAACATTAAATGTAAAAATGAATCTACAAGGATTTACCAGAGATTTTTTCATATGCAGTGACATAACGTTCTGTCATTTTAGAAATAATTTCAGAAGGAATTTCAGGTGCAAGTGGTTCTTGTCCGTTATCACGAGCATCATCAAATTGTTTTTGATATCCATTTGCAGTTAACCAATCTCGTAGGAGTTGTTTATCATATGCTTCTTGGATTTTTCCAACCTCAAAGGAGTCTTTTGGCCACAACCGATATTCATCAGGACCAATAGAATCACCCAGAGTGATCTTACCATCTAAAATTCCAAATTCTAATTTCAAATCAGCCAAGATAAAACCAACATTATCTGCAATTGCAGCCATCTTTTTGTAAATTTCAATCGAAGTTTTTTCTAACCAATTGTATTGTTCTTCAGAAACAAGATTCATTTCAATTGCTTTTGTTTTGTCAATTGGAATATCATGTTCAGATTTGGTAGTAGGATCAAATATTGGCTCTGGAAGTTTTGCAGCAAGAGTAGTGTCAGTTCCCTCAGGAACTTTAACTTCACCTTTCTTCCATCTGCTTACCAAACTACCATAAAAATAACCACGTACTACACATTCTATTGGAAGCATTTTCATTTTCTTTACAAGTATCTCGGTTTCAGATTCACGTTTAATGAAATGATTTGGAACATCTAGTTCATTGAACCAAAATTCAGCAAATTTGCATAGAACTTCTCCCTTCCTAGGAATATCTTGCTTGAATTTGACATCATATGCAGAAACTCGATCAGAGAATTTGAAGAGTAAAGTGGTATCATCAACATCATAAAGATCCTTTACCTTTCCACTGGTAAGAAATTTCAAGTAAAATTACTTTGTTTTTACAGAATTTAACTGCTAGGAACCCATCATGCCAACCATTTTGGGCATTTCACGGTAGGCCTTGTTAACAAATATGTCGTTATCAGCACTAATCATTACAAATTCCATAGAGTTTTCTGGAGGTGGAGATACGATGATCTTTTGCCCAACATTTAGAGTCTGAATATCCAAGATATCACCATCACCAAAATTTATGTGGAGATTAGTTATTGGTTTGGCACCAATGTTTTGAATAGTAACTCGACCCATGGTAAACATTCCTTGCTCATCTAAAAGAGGGTCTACAAAAATTTCATAATCTTGAGTGGTTACAGAAAACTTGAAAAAATCTGCACCAAAAACTGCACCAATTATCACAATTACCCCAATACCAACACAAAGAAGTGTAGTGTACTGTTTCACAAAAACCCTATAGTATTTCTAATAATTAAATTGGTTACTTTACTTCAACGCCATTCCAAAATGCAACCATGCCCTTTATCTTCATAGCAGCATCATTTGGTTCTGCATAATACCATGCACAATCTTTGTTTGTTTTTCCATTAACTGTTACAGAGTAATAATTCGCCATTCCTTTCCATCCACAAAAACTAGTCATGTCAGTTTTTTCAAAGTATTCTTTTTTGATAGAATTTATAGGAAAGTAATGATTGCCTTCAACAACTACAGTGTCATCACTTTCTGCAATTATTTCTCCATTCCAAATTGCTTGCAATGTTAACTTGCTTCTCCTTTGATTTCTTCTCTGCTCTTAAACTCTGGAGTAATTCCAAGGGAATCATAATTTCCAGAGGCACATGTAAAACACATAGAATCAGTTGGAATTCCAACAGCTGCTGCAAGATTCTCAGCATCATTATATCCCAAAAAGTCAGCACCTATACTTTTTCTTACCATATCTATTGTTTCTTCATCAGATTGGTCTTTTCCATTAGAAAATGTTGCAAGTTCTTCTTGAGATGGGAAATCAATTCCAGCATAGCAAGGGAATTTGATTGGAGGATATGTAATCACCATACTGATTTTTCTTGCACCAGCACGTCTTAGTGCCTTGATTATGGCTTTAGAACTAGTACCTCTAACTAAGCTATCATCAATTACAACTACATGTTTTCCTTCAATAATTTCTCTAATTGGAATAATCCATCGATTAATTTCTATTCTGTCAGTTTGGTGAGGTTCAATGAAACTTCGTAATGGGCCTTTCTTACTGTATCTATCTTTGAGCAATCCTTCATCAAAAGACACACCAAGTTCTTGAGCATATCCTAATGCAGCAGGTCTTGCAGAATCAGGTACAGGTATTACTAAATCAGCATCTTTTATAGGAAATTTCTTTGCAAGATAACGACCAATATTTTTTCTTGCAACATAGATGTTAGTACCTTCCATGTTACTTGTAGGATGAGCAAAATAAGTAAATTCAAATGAACAATGTGCACGTTTTGAATCATCAGAAAACATTTCAGTTTCAAGACCATCTTTGCTCATTCGGATTAATTCACCAGGAGTTACGTTTCGTTCCATTTTAGCTCCTACTGCAGAAACAGCAGAAGATTCTGATGCAACAATGTAAGTATCATCAGATTCTTTATGACCTAAAACCATTGGACGAAATCCTTTAGGATCACGTGCAGCGTAAACGGAATTATCATCAGAGATAAAAGTAAAACAGTAAGAACCAACCATTTCATTTTTTAGGACAGACAATGCTTTTCCCATTTGTCCATTTTCAGAAATTAATGAAACAAGTCTTTGAGCAGCAACCAAAGTATCACTTGCATTTTGAGGAGTAAATGAACATCCACCAACTAAATTTGATAATTCTTGAACATTAGCAATGGTACCGTTGTGAGCAACACAGAGATCTTTTACTTTGAGAGGCTGGGCATTTTCCAGTGAACTTCTGCCCATAGTAGAATACCGAACATGTCCAATTACACACGGGGAAGAATACTCTTCAGAGATTGTTTTGAATTCAGATGATGCAGCAGATACGAGACCTAGTCTTTTGAGTGGAGGTTTGTTTGGAATTGCAAGACCCCATGCTTCTTGACCTCTATGTTGTAAAGCACGTAATGCATCAATTGCCATTGGAATAACGTTGGTACCACTAAGACTATAAATTCCAATTACGCCACAATTTTCTTTTGGTTTATCATCAAGAATATGCTGAGGTTTATCCATGCAGTACCAAATCCCTTAACGAATTTAACCAAGTTTTTTGTGCTTTATCAACTCTTAGATCTATAATTGATTTTGTTCCCTTTACGAATTGAATCTTATCTCCTCCAAATTTACCTATAATATTGTATGATGTCTTGTTCTTTTTGAGAATTTTTTCAATTTTTGAGAGATTTTTCTTATCAAATGTTAAAAGATAACGAGAGTGACTTTCAGAAAATAATATTCTGTCAACATCTAATTTTTGAGAAGAGACTTTATCCAATGATACTTTGCATCCAATTTGGTTATTCATAGATAATTCAGATACTGCAACAGCCAATCCACCTTTTGAGCAATCATGAACAGATTTCAAAAGTTTTTTTGGAATTATTTCCAATATAGACTTCATATTTTTCTTAGATTCAGCAAAATCAACTGTAGGACATTTTCCACCAATGAATTTGTGTATGTATTCAAAGTACTCTGAACCGCCGAGTTCATCTTTGGTTTCTCCAACAATTATTAGACAATCATCTTTAATGATTCTTTGAGAAATCTGAGGATTTTTCTCAATTAGTCCGATAACCCCAATTAACGGAGTGGGTTTGATAGGGCCACTAGGAGTTTCATTATACAGACTAACTTTGCCTCCAACACAAGGAATTTTGAAGTCTTTTGCAAAATCAGTTAGTCCTTTTAGAGATTCTAAGAATGTCCAAAATATTTCAGGATCCTTCGGATTTCCAAATTGAAGATGATCTAACATTCCAATTGGTTTTGCTCCAGTACAGACAACATTTCTACATGCTTCTTCAAAACATCCAATTGCACCTTCTCGAGGATTAATGTAACATTGTTTTGGATTCCCATCAATCTTGACTGAAAGGAATTTCCCATTATCCAGCCTCAAAACAGATGCATCTCTTCCAGGTTTTATCACAGTTCTAATTCCAACTTCGTGATCATATTGTCCATACACCCAAATTTTACTTGCAATGTTTGGAGATGCAAGTAGTTTCATCATTGTTTTAGAATAATCAGATATTGGTTTGAGTTTCTTTTCTTTTTCAATATTTTTTAGATATGCGGGTTCTTTTGAGGGTAAATCAAGTAAGGTTGCATTTGCAACAACGTCTGTTGGAAGATTTGCAAATGTTTTTTTGCCTTTTTTGACATGCATTTGATGATCAGATTTTACACTTCCAATTACAGAGCAACCAATTCTGAATTTTTTACAGATTGCTTGTAATTTTTTGAATTTGGATTTACTAGTAACAATTAACATTCTTTCTTGAGATTCAGAGACCATAATCTCATCAGGATGCATGTCCGATTCTCTAGTGTGAACTTTGTCTACATCCATCTCTATTCCAATTTCTAATGCATCGGCAGTTTCAGAAATGGCGCAAGACAATCCACCACCGCCCAAATCTTTCATTGCATGAATGAGTTTTTCATTTCTTGCTTCCAAAACTGCTTCAATGATTAGTTTCTCTATAAAGGGGTCAGGGATTTGTACTGCAGAGCGGTCTTCAGACTCTAAAGAATCAGATGCAAACTGAGAGCCTCCAATTCCATCTCTTCCGGTGGAGCCACCCATCAGAACAACAATGTCTCCTTTTTTAGCATGATTTTTTATCAAGTTCTCTTTTTTGCCGAATCCTATAGCGGCAACATCTACTAGAGCATAATTTTCATAACATTGATCAAACTCAACTTCTCCACCAATAGTTGGAATGCCTAAACAATTTCCATAATCAGCAATACCAGTAACTGCATTTTTGAATAACCATCTTGCTTGTTGATCTTTTTCAATATCACCAAATCTTAATCCATCAAATATTGCAATAGGTCTTGTTCCAGCAGACAGAATATCACGAATTACACCACCAACACCAGTTGCAGCTCCTCCATAAGGTTCTACGGCAGAAGGGTGGTTGTGACTTTCAATGTGTGCTGTCACAACATATCCGCCACCAACATCTAAAACACCAGAATCATATCCTTTCTCAGTTATTACAAGAGGGCCTTTCATTGGCAACATTTTGAGATGTCTTTTTGAAGATTTGTAAGAACAGTGTTCAGACCATTCTGCTGCAACAATTTGAAGTTCTGTAGAAGTTGGGTCTCTTCCAATTTTGGATTTTAGTTCAGATAATTCTTGAGGCTCTAAACTCAATTGCTTACACCTATTTTAGATAATAGAGATTCAAAGATTAGAGAAGAAGGTTTGTTATCAATTGGATTGATTTCTGATTCAACAGCTCTTTCAGGATGAGGCATCATACCAACAACATTTCCATCTTCGTTACAAACACCTGCAATTCTATCTGAAGAGCCATTTACTACTTGCTCATATCGGAACACGATTTGATTTTTCTTCTTTAGTTCTTTCAGAGTATCATCATCAACATAGTATCTACCCTCACCATTTGCAATTGGGATTGGAATTTTTTGGTGAAGTTTGAATTGATTTGTAAATGGAGTTTTGTTATTTTCTACAATTAGGTTTGTCCACTCACACATAAAATTAAGAGATTCATTTTTGAGTAAAACTCCAGGCAAAAGACCAGATTCTACTAAAATTTGAAATCCATTGCAGACTCCCAAAATAGGAATTCCTTTTTTAGCTAATTTTTGAACATCCTTAATGATTGGGCTATGAGCAGCAATGACTCCTGCGCGAAGCCTATCTCCATATGAAAACCCTCCTGGGAGAATCACAGCATCAATATTTTTTGGGAGAGACTTTTCATGCCAAAAGTATTGTGCATCAAGATTAAAGACATCAGTTAGAACATGATACATGTCACGATCACAATTACTGCCAGGAAAAACTACTACCCCCACTTTCACAATTAG
Organism: Candidatus Nitrosopumilus sp. SW; assembly: GCF_006740685.1. Classification (NCBI taxonomy): domain Archaea; kingdom Thermoproteati; phylum Nitrososphaerota; class Nitrososphaeria; order Nitrosopumilales; family Nitrosopumilaceae; genus Nitrosopumilus; species Candidatus Nitrosopumilus sp. SW. The sequence continues at coordinate 138,130 of NZ_CP035425.1, forward strand.
AATTAGATCTAGAGATATTTAATTTGAGTCTAGTGAGAAAAAATTATTGGAAAAACAATCGTGATCGCATGTCTCATGTATGAGATATCATACAGAAAGATGTCATTCTATTGAACAAGATAAAACAATACACTATACGGATGTAGTTCTAAAAGAAAAAGAGATCAGTTTCTTGGCGATGATCAAAGATGAAAAACCTTAGGCATCAAAAACGTCAATTGTGACTTTGCTTACCATAGGATTGTAGATACGTAAATCATCACAGATTTCTTGAACTTTAGATTGGGCAGTTTTTTTGTCCTTTTCTTTAATTGTGAATTTTAGCATTTTTGCAGTTTTAATTTTTGATACAGTTTTGTGAGTTCCCTTCAGTACCAAGTCATTAAGGATTGTATCACCTTCAGGATCACTGATTCCAGGCTTGTTTTCGATAGTTACATGGACATTATACATTGCCATAATAATTTGCAGAATTGAATTGAGGTTAATCTATCTTCCGAATGGTTTTGTGTTTTTATACTTATTTTGAAATAAACAGTAAAGTTTCCGGTTCTGAGGACTTGTGTTGTGCAGATATTACCCAGCCCAGAATCGGTTACTTTGAGTTCATGTTATTTTTTACAAATTCAGTATATTTTCTATAGAGTCCTGAGACATATTGGGGATTTTCTATAATGAGTTGTTTGTTTTTCAAATCTTCTTTTGATTGAAACATTTCTTTTTCGATGATTCCTTTGTTATCGAGAGTTATACAAAGATCTTGCCATGCAAATACTTCAGATGCATTTCTATTTGCAGTTGCATAATACACATACAATAATCGAAGTTTATTGTATTCATCTTGAGTCATATGTTTTCCCAAGATATGATTTCTTTTCAAAGATTGAAAATAGACCAAACCGTCAGCAGTTAACACATAATCAAAAAGCTTTGGATAATCGTCAAGCTCAATTGGATAAAGAGGGTTTTTTTGATCTATCATGAATAATTAGAATTAGGGATAGTAAATGAATAATTGTATTGTTGAGTTATGCTTTGTGTTTTTTTAATCCTTCACTTAGAACTAAATTCAAAACATGTGAGAAGCTAACGGATTTTGTAGAGTTTCGGATCATCTTGGCTTGGATATTTCGTAGTTTTTCAGCATGTTCAGTTTTTAACACAACAGTGATTCGGTCTCCCAATAATCATGATACATGTTTTTCATATAAAAGGAGACACCAAATGCTCCAACAATAGATCTAGTCACGGTCAGGCAATATTGGAATTTATATCAGAATGATTTTGATAAATCAATATGGCAAGATCGAGATATTGGAAGATCACTTCTGAAGAGATGGAAGGATTCAGTTACAAAGAAGAAAACTTGCTAAATTGGGAGATAAAATGTGTAAGAGAACCAGAAGATGAAGCACATTTTATCGGAGTTTTCATGTATCGAAATGGTACAGCATATGATTATGAGTCAGTAAAAGGAATTTGTTATTTTCATAACAACATAGACAGAAAAGAATTGCCGGAGATTACCAGTTTCCTTCAAGGGAAATTCGGGGGAAAAGAGATGGAGAAGGGAGAAAGGATTTTCTTAAGGGATTCACAAGAAATCTACTCAAGCAAGGATATTGCAAGTTTGGCAAAAGAGATGGAATCCAAATTCAACACAAAGGCCATAATTTCTTTAGAATTTGACGGTATTTCCATAGAGCAGTTAAAAGAAGATGGATTGCCGGAAGCAAAGTTGTTGCCAATTCCCGGCAAATAGATATAGCTAAAAACACAAAGAGATCAGATGTCAGAGCTAGATGGTATCAATCAGCATTTTGAAGAATTACGAAAAAGAATACTTCGTATTGTATTGGTAATCGGAATCATCACAGGGTTCATTCTAACATTTCATGCCGAACCAATTCAAGTGGGTCAAACTATATTATACTATCCAACACCTGAACCATTAAACAACATTGCAGCACAGATTACCAACCATATGAAAATTAATCTTGTACCTGAAGATGTACAATTAATTCAAACAGCACCAGGTCAAGCATTCTTTGCACAAGTGTACATTGCAGCTTTGGTGGGAATTGTAGTTGGGATGCCAGTAATCATCAAAGAGTTGGTAGGATTTATCAAACCAGCTCTTAAAGAAAACGAAATTAATGTTAGCAGAAGCATCACAATTCCAGCATTAGGATTATTCATTACAGGATGTGCATTTTCTTACAATCTAGTTATCCCATACATTCTTGAGTTCTTATACAGATATGGTGAATCAGCAGGATTAGTTACATTTCTCAACGTAATAGAATTTGTAACTTTTGTGTTGCAATTCTTGTTAGCATTTGGATTTTCATTTCAGCTTCCACTTGTAATGTATGCAATATCAGCATCAGGGATGGTTGATGCAGATTTTTGGCGCAAAAACATCAGATATGCAATTGTCATAATTGTGATCTTTGGTGCAATAATTACACCTGATGGAAGTGGTGTTACAATGTGGTTTATTGCAGGACCAATGATTGCATTGTATGCTACAGGCATGGTTCTCATTGAGCGTAAAGAACGCAAAAAGTTGAACACTTAAATCCGAATTTAGATAAAGAGACTCAGAAATGTTTGGAATGAATTTAGCCAATTTCATTGCAGGTCAAGAATGGATATTCATCATAGTTATTGCTGTAGTGTTAATTTTTGGTGCCAAGAAAATTCCAGAATTAGCAAAAACCTTCGGTAAGGCTAAAGGAGAATTTGAGAAAGGTAAGATCGAAGGTGAAAAAGAACTTAAAGACTTCAAAGATAAAGAAGCAAAATCAGACTAATTTTCAGCAATTTTTATAAAATTATCTATAATTTCTTCATAGTTTTGCTGATATCGATTTTTAGAAAACATACTACCAATTTTCATTTTTCCCTTTAATTTCAAATCCACATTAACTAGAATTTTTGTGCCATGAGGTGTTTCAATGAATTGTTCTTGGATGTGAGAGCCTTTGGCATCACCTCCAATTACAAAGACATCGTGCAATACAGGTTCATCAGTTACATGTTTTGCCATAATTACTAATTCATCATCCCCCAAATTCAGATGTTCCTCAACTACTGCAACATTATCTCTGATAGAACGAATTCTAATTGATGGAAAAAACTTTGGAAATGTTTTTTGATAGTTTTCATAATCGGAGAAAATTTTGTAGACAGTGTTTCTATCAGAAGAACATGTTTTTTCAAAAGAGAATTGTGGCAATTAATTTAGGAAGTGCCCCATCTAGGGTATAAATTATGTTCAATGTCAAATTGGTCTAAGCATTTTCCTACACCATGGTTTACAATATCATCAATTGATTGAGGTTTGGTATAAAATTCAGTCACGGGAGGTAAAATAACAATACCAAGTCTTGAAAGTTTTAACATATTTTCTAGATGAATTGCAGATAATGGAGTTTCTCTAACCATTAAAATTAATTTTCTAGATTCTTTGATTGTAACACCAGCTGCACGTGCAACAAGTGTGTCATCATATCCGTTAGCAATTGCAGCCAAGGTTTTCATACTACAGGGAGCAACAATCATTCCATCGATTCTATGAGTTCCACTAGAAACACTTGCAGCCATATTTTTTTCATCAGAAACATTAGTTGCAAGAGATTTTACATAGTCTACGGTGAATTCAGTTTCCATGGGAATACATTTTGCACCCCATTCAGACATTATCAAATGAGTCTCAATGTTTAATTTTTTTAGAATCTCAAGCATCCGAATTCCATAGATAACTCCAGTGCTTCCAGTAATCCCAATTATTAGTTTCAATAATTTAGATTAGAATGTAGAGTATTTTATGTATTAGATAGAATTGTATCATTAGCACTAGATAGGAGGCTCGTCATTTTTGAAAGAGGTTTCAAGCTCCTTTCTTTCTTTTCGTCGTTTTAACCAAAGGCTGATTCCTCCAACGGCCATTGCAGTTAGCAGAATTACGCCAGCCATCTGCAATTCAAAACTATACAGCACGGTTATGAAAAACACCAATTTCAGAAAAATCTTGCGATTTTGTCCGATCCTAAAAATTGAAAATTAGCTATATTAGATCCTAATTTCAAGGCATTATGTGATAAAGAGTTCTGAGATCAAGAAAATTGTTAATGAGTACTCAGATGTAAAAATAGGCGTTCTTGGAAGCCATTCAGCACTAGAAATAATGGATGGTGCAAAAGATGAGGATTTCCAAACTAGAGTGTTTTGCCAAAAAGGCAGAGAGGGACCCTATCAGAGATTTAATAGAATTGCAGATGAAATTACAGTATTAGATAAATTCAAAGAGATGGCATCAGCCAAAATCCAAAAAGAGTTACGAGAGTCAAATACGATTATTGTACCACATCGTTCCCTCACAGTATATCTAGGATACAAGACAATTGAGAATTCTTTCAAAGTTCCAATCTTCGGAAACAGAAAGTTGTTTCAAGCAGAAGAAAGAACTGCAAAGAAAGGGCAATACTATCTTTTAGAAAAAGCCAGAATAAAATATCCAAAATTATTCAAGGATCCTAAGAGAATTAACAAACCTTGTATTGTCAAAGTACAAGAAAAAAACAGACCACTAGAAAGAGCATTTTTTACAGTATCATCTTACAAAGATTATGTTACAAAATCCGAAGAAAAGATCAAACAAGGAGTGATAGCAAGAAAAGACCTAGAAAAAGCAAGTATTGAAGAATTGGCAATTGGAACATACATGAATTTTAATTTCTTCCACACTCCGATTTCAGACCAAGTGGATTTCATTGGAATTGAGAGAAGATTACAAACAAACATTATGGATTTCAATGCATTACCTGCAAAACAACAATTAGATATCGATATAGATTTGCAAAATATCGAAGTAGGCCACACACCTGCAAGCATTAGAGAATCACTCTTAGAAAAGGTACTCAAAATAGGAGACAAGTTTGTAAAAGCAGTCAAAAAAGAATACGCCCCAGGAATCATTGGGCCATTCTCACTCCAAAGCGTAATAACAAAAGATTTGGAATTAATTGTATATGATGTATCATTACGAGTTCCAGGAAATCCTATTGTTGCAACAACCAGCCCATACACAAAATACCAATACGGTCAAACATTTGGAGTTGGCAGAAGAATTGCCATGGAAATCAAAAGAGCACAAGAAGAAGACAGATTAGATGAAATAGTTACATAGAAAAATTTTCGTGGAAAAAATAATTTTTAGAAATTAAAAAGGCGCAACCCCAAATTGCAGAACTTTGAGAGATTCCCTCTCGTGGTCAAACGTCTAAACGTTTGATGGCCTTTAACGTTCTGCGGGGCTACGCGGTTTATTCGTTAGATTTTTTAACTAACGACATCAATTACTATAGGAAATTTTACTATTTAAGATTTAGTGTGAAAAATTACAAGAAAGATCCAAAAATATTATAAAATTTTAGTTAAACAAACCACATACAAAAACATATTTTCAAAATGAATTATTTGGATTTTGTTAATTGGTTAGATTGGAAATATACTGAATACCATTCGTTCTAATTTCAGGTGATTAAAACGGTTTGACACTTGAAATTGAATTGCTGATACCAATTAACAAAATAATGCTTTTCCGGAGAAAAATTTGTTAGCACCAGGATTTTTTTCATCTTTTCTTTATAACTAAATCCAAGTTTTTTCCTTTGTGAAGTGTAAGAATTGTGGGAATGATCTGATAGATGTCAGGCAAAAATTTTGTTCTTTGAATTGTCAGGATGAATACATTACAAATTTGGAGAATATCATAAGAGAAGTTACAAAAAAAGACATGTCGCATTCACAAAAATTGGCAGAATCAGAATAGTTAATTTAAAAAAATAAAGGGGTGATTACAAATAGGAAAATATGGGTAGAACCATCTTTGTCAAAGAAATAATCACAATCGCAAAAGAGCCAAAACTGTGTCCAACTTGTGAGAAAGAAGATAGATTAGAAAGAGATGTGATCCGAGAAGAAAGATCAGATGGAAAAACAATTCTTTGTACTCGTTGTGAGGCATTAATCGTAGTTACAAATTTGAATCTAAAACAAGTAGAACTATCCTCAAGAAAAGACGATACAATAATGCTCAAAGAGCCTCATTTAATTAGAAAAGTGGCTTATTAGTCCTCAGATTTTGACAGTAATTCTTCAATGATATGTCTTCTAACATTTGCAATCTCCCAATCTCGAAGATTAGCAAGTTTGCATTCTTCTTTTATTATCAATCCGACTAAACCATCACTCCACATGTGACGTTTTGGATCATAAACTTGAATAATTTTTCCACGCTTTTTTATTCTAATTGCACCATGGCACCTATCAATTACTTGTAACGCAACTTTTTTGTATAGTTTTTCAAAATTTACCATATCTAAAAAGGAAATACTAGTATCAAAAAGGTTCCTGACATATGAATAATAATATACTATTAACAAACAACATAATTTGCTGATGATTAACCGACAACTAAGCTAATCACTGAATGATGATGAGTTTGCCGAATTATGAAGCAGAATTTTGAATCAAGTACTTCTATTCTCAACATATACAATCATAGAAAGTGGGGGAGATAGTGCTTCCGGATTATCTACACTTTCCCAGACAAAAACTTGGATATGAAAAGTTCCAGATTCAGTTGGAGTCCAGGATTGAGATGGAGAAAATGATTGTCTTGGAGACAGTGACCCAGTTAACCACGATAGCGAAATTACAACACCCTGATCATTTTTTACTTGTGTCAAATATGCAAAGTTCTGAGAAATGTCTTGATTATTTGAGATGTCAGCCATGATCATAATTTGTTCATCAACATAGTGAGTTTTTTCCCCAGAAGGGATTTCAGAAGATACAGGGTCAGCAAAAGCCATACCACTACTCAAAGTTATCAAAAATACAAGAAATGTTGTAATCTTCATAACGAGTATTAGTAAGTTGGATATTTAATCTAGCTAATGGCAAAACTGCCTGAAAAATTTCCAGAGTACTCCATAATGTACAAAACAATTTCCAATCAGATCAAAAATTTAGAAAAGCAAAAAGAAGATGCGTCAAAAGAAAATATATTGGAATTGGATGCAAAAATCACAAAGTATCAAGAAGAATTAGATAGAATAAAGAAAATGTTTCCAGATAATTTTTTTGAAAACTAGTCACTCGTGATGATGATCATGACCACAATCACATTGATGACCTTCGCCATTTGCTGCCATTAATTTTTGAACCATCTCATCTCGAATTTTTAACAAATCACCGACTTGTTTTTTGTGAGAATCAGAATCCCAATTTCCTTGATGTAATTCCCTTACAACATCAATTATTTCAAGATCCACATTTAGTAGATTGTCCATTAATTGTTCTTGCTCATTCATGATAAACCACAATCAAACTAGGAGAAAAACTGTTCTAATATCAGGTTTCAGCTTCCATGCTTTCTTTTAGGAGAGTTTTTCTAACTAAAATTGGAATATTATAGTATGCAGCAAGTGCCATGGCATCAGATGCACGATAGTTTCTCAAAACAAGGTCTTTTTTGCCTGTAAAGTATAGATTTGCTCGTAAAACCTCACCGCTTTCATAGATTTTGACTTTAACTAGAACCAATTCATTTTCTTCGCAAATATCTTCAATCATTTTGTAAATCGAAGGAGCAGTTTCGCCACCTTTCTCATCACCAAAACTTGAGATATGTTTTGCAACTTCGCCAGAAAAGGCTCTCATGTGAAATTCTTTTCCATTATCAGACTTTAGAATCACCATGCCTTCAACAGCATAGGGGTCAACAAATCCAACATAATCAATTTTTACCGATTCGTAATCAGGCTCTTGTGCTTGATTGATATCCATTATACGCATAAACTTCACGCTCAGTGCTTATAAAGATAGCAAAATTAAGAGATCAATTAAGATCATTTAACCAAGGTAAATTTTTTTTAAACGATCAAATCTGAAGCGTAACCCCAAATTATTTAAAATCCCTAACTAAGGGTAGCTTAATGTCGACAAATCCAGAACGTGCTGTATCATATGTTCTAAACAAATCAGTAACAGAGTACATGGACAAAGACGTTTTGATTCTTAGTCAGAATACATTAACTAGAGAAGCAGCTAGAATGTTGCGTCACTATGAAACAGACGACATTGTTGTTACAGATGAAAATAGAATCCCAGTTGGAATTGTTACAGATGAGGATATTCTAAGTAAAGTAAGTGATGTTACAGTATATGCTGAAGCTACCAAACTAAAGGACATCATGACAACACCACTTGTTACAATTAATGAAAAATCAACATTGCAAGATGCATTACATAAAATGAGAGATAACAGTATTAGGAAATTACCAGTCATATCAAAAAAGAACGAAGTAATTGGAATGGTTTTTCAAACAACAATTGCAAATGTAATAAGAGATGCAACTGCATCAGAGCCACGATTATTGAGTCCACCAGTAAAAGCAGTGCTGGGCAATCTAGGATTTGTTTTGCAATTTGCAGGAGTATTGTTACTGGTTCCAGCAATTGTTGCAACAATTTTAGAAGATACTACAACGGCTACAGGAATTTATCTTACAACAGTTCTGTTACTAGTCACAGGTTTCTTTTTGAACTCATATGGAGAAAAAGCGAGTTTAAATCTACAACAGGCATCGATACTGGTGTTTTCTAGCCTGTTTTTGCTGTCTTTGTTTGGAACGGTTCCGTATCTGTATGTTCTACCAGGTGAAGAATCAGGAGTAGAAGTATTTGGAAATGCATTCTTTTCAAGTGCAGCAGGATTCACAACAGGAGGGATATCTCTATTTCACACACCAGAGGAAGAACTTACTCAGAGTTTCACATTCTATCGTAGTTACACACAACTTGTAGGAGGAATGAGTTTCATTTATCTGGTAATTACAGCATTTTATCCAGAATCAAAATTACAATCAATGCGTGGTTTTATTTCCGGTAGAACTCTTCACATGAAAGAACTATTTTCAACAATTACTGTCATCTTTGCAGTATACATTGTAATTGTTGCAATGCTTTTGTATTTCTTTGGTCAAGAGAATCTACTTGATGACTTTTCATTAGCTATGAGTACGCTTGCTACAGGAGGTTTTGTTCCATCATCAACTATCATTGAAAGTCTAGGATGGCAAGAAGAAGTGATTTTGATGGGAGCAATGATACTAGGAGCATTGCCATTTACATTCCATTACGCATTTGTAAGAAAGAAATTCCTTGCACCAAAATTAGGAAAAGAAGTTCTCACATACTTTGCAATTTTAGGAGGTGCAACAGCATTGTTTATCGGAATAAGTGGATTGGAGCCATTAGAAAGTACATTTTATTCTGTTTCTGCAAGCACTACTGCAGGACTTCAACTACAAAGTTTAGCAGGATTAGGAGGATTTGCTCATGCAATTTTAATCACATTGATGTTCATTGGAGGATGTGGTTTTTCAACAGCAGGAGGATTAAAGATTTTCAGATTATTCCATCTCAAAGATTGCAGATCATTTTTCAACAATGTAAAAAGAAAGGAACTTTCAATACAAACAAAAAAAGAAATCATATCCACATTAATCATTATAGGACTATTTCCGTTAATATCAGCCATCACAGGACTACATCTTGCAGAGACAGAAGATGTGCCTTACCAGGACGCGTTTTTTGAGGCTGCAGGAGTAATAACTACAGGAGGACTATCTGCAGGAGTAATTGATTTTGATACTGATCCTGCAACAAAAATTGTCTTAGGATTCCTGATGATATTTGGAAGACTCGAAATAATTGCAATCATATACATTTTTGTGCCCAGATTAAGTTAAGATAGAATTTAATCTCATGGTAAAAAGACAGCATCATGGACCAGACAAATTCAGTTAGTAAAGGCAAAAAACTAATTGTATTAGGATTTGTTTCCATTGCGCTATTATTCATAATTTATTCAAGATATCAGGATTCAGAATTACTAACACCTAGTGCAATTGAAGTGATTCAAAGAATTGCATACATCTTTTACATTGCGCTACTAGCATCATTTGGAGCAATTGCTCTTGGAATGTACAGATACCATAAAGGTAAGATAGAAAAGAATGAAAAAAACCTCTCAACAATAATTGCATTAGTTACTTGGAACAAAAAATCAAGAAAAATTTTCGTGGCAACTTTTGTAGGATATGGCATATTTTTTGCGCTTGTGTCAGGAACACTGGTGTATCAACCAGAAGTCACCTTTTCAATACATTACGGTGCAGAGATTCCATCAGGATTTGTTGCACCTTGTTGTGGGGAATTAGGATACATGCCAAAGATAATCATTTATCTTACTGAACATGTGGGATTACAAATAATTCCAATAAACTTGGTGTTACAAGTAATTGTTTCATATTTAGTTGCATTAAACACAACAATTGCAATTAGCGCATACACATTTTCCAAACAAGGAAGTGGTATGAGTGGAATTGGTGCAATTGTAGGTGCATTTATCGCATGTCCGACTTGTGCAGGCACATTTTTCTCATTATTCATTGGAACAGCAAGTGGAATTGCATTATCTCTTGCATTAGCACAATTACAGACACTGCTAATTGCAGTATCAATACCAATTCTTTTAGTCACGCCATACATCATGGCAAAAAAGTTACGTAACCCTGATGGAAGTTGCAAAATCTAATTTATGTAAACCAGTGATTAAATTTCCTTACATGAGGACGTTTCCAGTTTCCAATATCATAGCCATCTCGTCGCAAAAACTTGAGAGTGAATTTGTAAATTAATTCATCATGATCAACTTGTTCTAAAATTTGAGACCACAAAACTCTTCCATTTTGTTCAATTTGATCTTTAAAATTAGGATTAAGTGATTCTGCAATCTCTTTGCATTCATCAAGTGTTTTTCCGTTCTTGTACGCTCGAACACGTCTGTCACATTTATCCATATTAATACAGAGTTTTGAAATTATTTTAATCTAATAGTGTTTCAAACAAATACAAGAAGAAAAGATAACTAGTATGGGTATTAACAGCGCTTCTGAATATGTAGATTTTTTCATCAATCTAAACATGGGAAAAGAGGTTAGTTTGATTAGTTTTGTAAACAATGAAAAACTAGTCTTGAAACAAAAATTAGAAAACAAGAATATTCCAAAAGAGCCTATCAAAAAAGGAATAGAGATCTTAGAACAACTAGCAAAAGAGATTAGTGAAATGGGTCAAAGCAAAGTCATAGCAAAATATCAAAAACAGTGAAAATTATGGATAAAAATTCAGAGATAATCAGAATAGAAATCATCAGAATTCTAAATGAGAACGGAAAAACCAGAGGTACCGAATTAGCAAAGAGGGTTATTGAAAAGGTGGGAAATGAAAAAACAGTATACAGAGAAATCAGTGCACTAGTAGAATCAGGAGATATTGAAAAAAAAGTTCACAGTAGAGCACATATTGAATATGAACTAGTAAATCTATACGAGTCAGTAAATAATCAACTAAAAAATCTACACAGTGAAGTAAAGACAATTTATGATGAGATAGAAAACTTTGAGGCAATTAGTAAGACAGAAAATTTTTCATTTCATGAAAGACTAAGATCAGTAATTCATCTAATACAAATTGTTCAGTCAACTGATGGGATTATGAAACTATTATCATTTTATCCAACATTTAGAAAAGACAAAATGTTTCCACAAATTAATAGAAAAATTGATGATTGCTGGCAAGCAATTATGACAAACATCTCACATCAACCAGAAGATGTGTTTCTAAATGAGGTTTTAGCAAATTTGAGAATTTCTCACATAGATGCAAAAAATATTAACTAAAATTTTTTAGTTTTTCAATAATTACTTTGAGAATTTCTTCATCATCAAGAAGAATCAGTGGAAAATCATTTTCTTCACTTGCCTTTCTAAATTCAGTATCCTTTGTAACAATAATCAAGTCATTCTTTCTAGCATAGTTGATAATAGAATAATCAGAACCTAATTTTTCTCCAGCCTTTTGTAATTTTCTAACACTTAGTGCATCATATCCGTGTTCTTTAAGACGATCATCCATCCCATCTAGATTTTCATCAACAAGAATTTTCATAATTAAACTAAATTTGATTTCAATATTAGTGTAAAATTATCAAAGGCAATTCAGGAACACATGTAAGGCAGACTTTGAGAATACGATAGTCATACCCGTTTACTGCAGGATTTGATAGAATCCAGCAAAAATAGCATGACATGCATTGCAAAATCTATTTTTTATTCTGTTTTGAGCCCAAATATGTTTATGAGTTTATTTGCGTCAAAATCCTCTTTTTGATATAGCTACCCAAGGTTCCAGGAGAATATTCTATTCCGTGTTCTTTTGCCATATGATTCCAATATGAAAAAACTACTTGCTCCATTTCCCCATTTATTGAGTAATCACAGTCAAAACCACATTCGTCGCACCTAATATCGACCATAAAAAATCATCAAATTAGTAGAATAAAAGAGACGTTAGAGAAAATCTAAAAATTTGTTTAGTTTTTTAGAAAAATTTGTATGAACATAAGTAAATAAGAATATTAAAACACCAAATACTTATTTTACAAAAAAAAGACCATTTTGTGGACATAAAAGAAGAAGATACATCAAAAGAATCAAAACAAAAGCACATCAAATATTTCAAATCATTGACAAAAACAATTGAAGATATCAGAGAAGAGGAAAAACAAGAAAATGATCCTGTGATTAAAAATCACCTTGAAAAGAGGATAGAAGCTATGGAAAAAGATAAGATAAGAATTAAAGAAATGTTCCCAGACATTACAGATGACTAAAAATGCCAACTCCAACAGAAAATAACCATAACAAACATTTGGATTTACTACATGACTATAAGATCCATCTTATCAAATACATCAGAGAGTTAGAAAAACTGGATCAAAAATCAGAATTTGCTAAAAAATGGAACGAAACTACAATCAAAGAAAGAAAGGAAGAACTCAAAGTAATAGATAAAATATTAAAAAATTTGATCAGGTTTTAGGATTGAGTTATATCATAAAGTTCGTTACAAAAAGAATCAAGATTTTTTATAGAAATGCCGTCAAACCAAGCAAGTTCAGAAGTAATGCTAAATCCCTGTAATTCAGGCTCAGAATTTGATTTTAAGAAGGCATTTTCATGTTTTACCATTTCCTTCAGTGTTTTCTCATCATTTTTTGAGAATTTGTAATTGCATGGCATCAAATCGATTTGAACAAAATAATTTCCATGTTGAGGATTAATCTTTGCTTTGATGAATGGTTTGTCAAATTGTTGGCAATTACGATAGTGTTTGTCATATTCAAACATCTTAGAGTCACCAAGATATTTTTGAAAAGTCATGACTATGTAAAAACAAGCAGTTTGAGTTTTGTTATAGACCTATGGTAAGTTTTTTGATTTTTGTAATTAGTCTAATTTTTGTATCAATTGGCATTTCAGGCTCCATTGTAAAGTAAATGATGTTTCTTTTGGCATATACTACCATTTGAGAAACTTTCTCTCTTTCAACATGTACGTATCGAACCTTCCCAAGAGACCTATCAAATTCTTTTCTCATAGCACGTCTTTGGGCAACTTGCTTACAAAAGTGCTCTTCTTCTTTTTGAGATTTGAGATTTGTTTTACCTGTTTTCATGATTGCTTCTCGTATGTTACCTTTAGAGTCAATAATTGCAGCAAATCTCATTTTAGAATCTAAATTGATAATTTTTTGAACGGTTTCAAGAAGATCGATTTTCTTTGCTGCCATACACAATGGTGCCATTCTCAGGCAAATATAATCTAATAAAAATAATACACGATCTTAGAATAACTAATACAGGAAGAGGTTTTGCATACCTATAGAAAATATGAACAAACCGATTTTCAAAGTTTTAGAGGAATTAGAAAATCAATCATCATTAGAAAAATCAAGACAGGTAGATGTTCCAGCAGATGAAAGGATGTTAGCAATAACAAAAGAAACAGGTGAACTCCTAAACATGATACTACGCCTAAAAAATGCAAAAAATGTCTTAGAGGTTGGAATGTCAGTAGGATATTCCACAATATGGTGCGCTGAAGCAATTGTTGAGAATCAGGGTAAAATTATAACAATAGAACAAAACCCAAAAAAGATCAACAGGGCAAAAGAAAATTTTCAAAAAGCAAATGTGTTAGACAGTATTACCATACATGAAGGATTGGCAATGCAAATACTACAAGAGTTTAATTTGAAAGAAGAATACAAAGAATTTTTTGATTTTGTGTTAATTGATGCTGATAAGGAAAATGTTATCAAATATTTCGAGATGGTTTTACCTCTAGTGTCAGTTGGAGGGGTAATTATTACAGATAATATGCTATATCCTGAAAAATACAAAGAAGATATGAAAAAATATTCATCATACATTAGATCAAACCAAAATGTCAGAACAATAACATCACCGATAGGAAACGGTGAAGAGATAACAATAAAGCTAAGATGATTTTTTCTTTGTTCTTTTTACTGTTTTACTAGTAGGCTTTTTGGTAGTTTTAGTAGAAATCTTCTCATTTAGAGATTTTAATTTCTTGTCTTTAGCAGAGATTTGTTGCTTTAATTTCTGCTGTTTTTCTTTTAGTTTTTGATTTTTTAGTTTGATTTGTTGCTCTGTCTTTTCACGTTTCTTTTTAAGAGACTCGTATGCTTTTTCTTCTTGTTTTAGTTGCTTTGCAAGTTTTTCTTGGGATTTTAGTCGCTCTTTTTCTTCTTTTGCCTTTTTAGTAATCAGTTCTTTTTCTTCAGATATAGTATTAATGAGATTAAGTCGTTCTTCTTTTGCTTTAATCAAATCAGCCTCTTTAGATTTTATCAAATTTTTGAGTTTTTCAGACTCTGCAAATTTTGCTTTTTCTGCATTTACTTGAGAAACAATAATCTCGTAATCTTTTTTTGCATTCTCCAATTCATTTTGTTTTGATTTAATTTCATTTGCAATTGATGCCTGCTCAAGTAGACGAGATTTTTGCTCTTCAATCATCTTTGCAAGCAAGATTTGTTCTGTTTCAACTTGTTTTTCAATTTTCTCTTGTTCAAGTTGTGCTTGAACTAACTGTCTTTTTTGTTGTGAGAGTTCTTTGGTAATCTTTGTTTTTTCAGAATTGATATTTTTGATAATTTTTGTTCTTTCTTTTTTGACTTTTGCTAATTCTTCTTTTTGTGCGATGATTTCCTCAGATAGTTTTGTTTGGGTTTCAATTTTGAGTCTCTCTTCTTGAATTTGTGCTTCAAGTGTTGCTTTTTCTTGAGTTACTTTTTGCTCATATTCTTTTCTGTGAGACATTAATTGTGTTAATTTTGAGCGATGAGCATCAATTTCATTTGAAATTAATTTTTGTTTATTGATTTTTTCTTCTTCTTTACGAATATCATTTGAAATCTTTTCTACTTCGGTATAATCAGGAGTAGCATTCCAACCTTTTGGCATTGTTCCTCGATTAATTTTGGGTTCAGATTCAGGTTTAGGAGGAGGGGTAGAGACAAATTCTGGTTTTTTTGGTTCAGAAATAATTTTAGTTTCTACTTGTTGTTGAGGAATTGGTTCATTAAGTTTTGATTCAAGATAGGCAGCATCAGAATGATACAAAGTTTTGTTATTTGAAATCATATCAAAGATATGTTGTAATCTTCCTGGATCACCGATTCCAGAATTGATTAATTCCTGGATTTTTGGTAAAAAATAACTTTCAGCAGAAGACTCTGATTTTTCTTCAAGATTGATTGGTGATTCTAGTTTTTTTTCAAGATAGTTTTGATCAGAACGATATAGATGGCGATTATTTTTTAGACATTCAAGTATATAGTATAATCTTCCCGAGTCACCATTTCCAGAATCAATTAGGGCTTGGACATTTTCAATTGTTTGAGACAGAGTCAATTGGGACATATTATTTGCCTGTGGTTGATTTTGTTCTAATCTAGTAAAAATAACTTTTTAAAAATAATTCACCTGTGCATAAATTTTAGGTGATTTATTAATTAGAAAATCAACTACCCAGTATGAAGACAGGAATTCCAATGATCCTTGTAGGAGGAGGCATGTTTTTGGCAGGATTGGTAATGTTTTATTCAATAGAATTAGGTCAAACAGAACCTACTCTGAGATTAATCAAGAACATTGGAACATTTGTAGGCCTTAGTGGAATTGGAGTTGGCGTAGCAGGGATTTTGCTATATCTGATTAGCCGAAACCAACCGCCAATTCAAGAAAATTTTGAATCCAAAAAATAACTTGAGAAATAATATTGAATTTGGAATATTGAGACAACTAAATTATATCACATCAATCTCAATTTGAGATATGACAGATAAAGTATGGATGGGTGCAATTTTTCTCAAAGATGAAGGAGGGTATGAGATTCTCTTAAAATCATTAGAGCATTATCGAAAAAGGTTAAGAACTATTGGACAAAGTCCAGAACTGAAAGATTCAGCAGCAATGTTTGCATCAGTTTTAAATCAACAAGCAATGAAAACAGTTCCAAAAATAGATGAAGTAGTTGAAAAGATCAAAAATAGCATCAATGACATTCAGGCAGTCAAAAATTTAAGTGCAGAAGTTCCATTTTTTGAAAAAGCATTGATGTGTTATGAATCAGATATTGACAAAGCACAAAATACAGGGCACGAGTATTTTGTAAAACTAGTTGGAGATTTAGAAGCAGCAAGAAATGATTTAGATGTTATAAAAACAGCATTAAAGAAAATAAAAGAATATTCTGAATAGTTTCAGAGTCCTTGCAAATACCAATCCAAGTAAGGAATTAATGCTTTGCATTGTTTCTTTTTCTCAGATTCATCTTCAGCATCAGAGATTTTTTGTATTTTCCCATCAAGGTATTCAGATGTCAAATTACTCTTAAACTGAGGTTGAATTTGCTTTAAGACGTCAATAAATTCACTTGAAGGTGTATCTTCAAAATTTTCTAAAATTTTAGAAACTTTTTCCTCTAATGACATACCGATGATTCAAAGATATCCCATTATAATTTTACTAGTCAAATACATCATCATCATCCCAAGTTAATCTGAATCTTCCAGTAACTCGGAACATCTGAATTTTTCCACCCTTTTTGAAATTAAGTTTGTAAAAATTATGAGAAGCATCATCTATCTCCAAAGAGACATTTTCTTTTTTTGTCTGAAAGATGATGGGATTGTTTGAAATTTGAGTCCAATCACTGTCATCAAAATCCATGTAAAATTTTGTGTAAAGTAATCCCATGAATCATCTAAAATGAACCTGAATAAATAACTAAAGAATTTAGGATTTATCTAGTGGATTTTTTGGGTACAATAACTCCTAGAAAACTGGTAATTGTCGGAAGTAATAATTCAGAATCCTTGTCGTGTTGTATTATTTCATAAACTTGGTAAATTAACTGTTGAATGGTCAAGTGTTCATCACGATACAGTGTTTTTTTAGGATTTTTTATGGAATCTAGAATTGTAAACCCGTTATCGGTTTGAAGTAGTTGTTTCAAAAGCAAATTTGAGATGTGTATCTTTTCATCAATGTCTTTATGAGGAAAATCAGTTTCTAGTCGCTTGATCTGCATTTTTAGATCATGAAAAGAGTTGTTTGTTGTTTGTTCTATGTGTTGAGCAGCTTTATGGGCATAGTTTTCAGTAATGTGATAAAATTTCATGTTTTTTTCAGAATTTACAAAAATGACTTCTTTTTCAATAAGAGAATCGCGAGTCTTCTCAAACGTGGTCTTTGCCATAAATTTTGGAACAACAAGTTTCAAGAGAGCATTATGGTGTAGTTGGGGATTTTCTTTGATGTGTTCTAGAATTATTCTTTCACGCTCATATGTCATTAGGGTAGGCTCAGATTGACTCATTGTATCTAGGTCAACCTATTATAGGTAGGTCAACTATTAAAAAATTCCGGCAGGCACAAAAGATTAGGGCAAATTGTGTAAAAAAATTTGGCACATACATTTAGATCCAAGAAGGAAAGACAGATTGTGAGATGGGCACGCAGGAATTAACTAGTGAGCAGAAAGAAGCAATTCAACAAAAAATCATCGATGCATGCAAAAAAGACATGGGGCATGTTCAAAGAATATGCTCAGAGATTTAAAATCAAGCCTGATTGAAAAATAGGCGAAAATCTGTTTTATATTTAAATTCAAGAAAAAAATCCGATCTGTGTGATTCGAGGGGCAACAATTACAGTTTCGGCATTAATTTTGATAGGATTTGTAACTCCTGGTTTTGCTCAAATAGATTCTGAGATATTTCCAGAGTGGATAAAGACCACCATAAAATTTTGGGCAGAAGGAATGATGACAGATACAGAGTTAAAAAATGCCCTAGAATATATGATTAAAAACAAAATCATCGTAATTGATGAGCCTTCAAAAGGATTTGGAGGTATTTTGATGACAGATGATCAGAAAATCATTTCAGGAGTATCATTTGTAGGATTAGATTTATCAGAAGTCAATTTTGTTGGTGCCAAAATAATTGATGTAGACTTTACAGGGGCGGACTTGTCTGGAAAAGACTTTACATGGACATCATTTCACAATGTGGACTTTACTAATACCAATCTTAGTGATACGAATCTATCAAAACAAAATTTGTCAGATGTAATTTTAAAGGGAACTATTTTGAAAAATTCTGACCTAAGTGGTTCTAACTTTGAAGGGGTGATTTTTGATAATGTTGATCTATCAAACACAAATCTACAGAATGCAAACTTGAAAGAGATCACAATGAAAAATTCCATTCTAACAAATGCAAATCTTGAAAAAGTTAATCTGCTCAAAAGTACAATTAGCCAAACAAGATTAGATGAAACTAATTTGAAAAATGCAATCCTAAAAGATAGTGATCTTAGTTGGTCAATGTTTGATAATGCAGATTTAACAGGAGCTGATTTATCAAATGCCAGATTTGAAAATACAAATTTTAGATTAGTTAATTTCCAAAATGCCAAACTAGATGGAGTAGACTTTAGAGATGCAACCCTTGAAGAGGCCAATCTATCAAATGCAAAACTGATGAAGTCTAATTTGGCAGACATGAAATTAAATAAAATTAATTTATCGGGTGCAAATCTGACAGGTTCAGACATATCAAATTCCCTGTTTATTGAGGCTAATTTGGCAAATTCTGACTTTGATTTCTCAGATGCCAGAGGAGCTGATTTCAGATGGGCAGACATGACAAATTCCAGATGGAGTAATTCTGATTTATCAAATACGGATCTGAGCAATGCAGATATGACATTTTCAGTAATTGATGGTGCAAATACTACAAATGCAATAATAACTGACACAGTATTCACAGACGTCAAAATTACAGAATCACAAGTAAGGGGATTTGTTAATGATTGTAAAATTAAATCATTTTCAAATTTAATTGGATGTAATTTATCAGGCGAGTCTCTATCAGAAATTCAAATTAATAATTCAGATTTGAGATTTGCAGATTTATCAGATGCAGTTTTAGAAAACATTGATCTTTCAGACTCTAATTTGGAGAGTTCCAACCTACAAAGAGTAAAATTGATTGGTGTTGATTTCTCAAAATCAGATTTTAAAAATACAATGATGAACAATTCAACTTTGAGCAATGTTATATTCACAGATGTCTCATTAGAAGGAATTAATCTAAAAGACAGTGTAATTTCTAATGTTAATTTTGTCGATGTCAATCTAGAAGGTGCTGATATGAGTTTTTCACAGATTTCAGATTCAGATATGACGGGAGCTGATATGCAAGGAGCTGATATGCGTTATGCAATTATCGAAAATTCAATTGCAAAGTATGTTAACTTTAAGGATGCAAATCTAGATACAATTACAATTACAAATTCAGATTTGTCTAAATCAAACTTTGAAGGAGCACATCTAAATCAGATTGATTTTGATAATGTAAATTTGAAACACACAGACATGACAGGATTGAATTTGGAAAATGACAAAATGACAAACTCTGATTTTTCAGGAGCAATACTTTCTAAAATCAAATTGGCAGGTGCAAATTTGAAAAATTCCATATTTACAAATACAGAGATTAAATTTGCAAATCTCGCAGGTGTTGATTTGACAAATGCAGATTTGAGTGGAAGTAATCTAGAAGGATCAATTTTGACTAGTGCAATACTTGTTCAAGCAGACTTTACTGATGCAGACCTTACACTTGCAGATTTAACAAATTCCAACACACAATATGCAAAGTTTAACGGAATAATTTCAGATAATTGTGAAGGTTGTCCTTAGAACAAAGGATTTTTGTAAAAAATTAGAATCTATTCGTTGTAGATAGACCCATTTTAGGAATGATTTTTGCCATACAACTTGGTTTATCACTGTCGAAAAAAATTATTAATGAAAATCCAAAAAAACTGTTATGTCAAATGTTGAATTGATCAAACTATTCTATAATGCATTTAAGAATCAGGACAAAAATACCTGCACTGATTTGTGTGATGATAAAATTCAGTGGCAGTTAGCTGAGGGTATGCCAAGTGGAGGCACATATGTCGGAAAAAAGGCAGTATTTGACGAGTATTTTCCAAAGATGTTGTCTAATTTCAAAGAGTTTCATGCAGTTCCAGAACAATTCACAGACATGAAAGACCATGTAATGGTAACTGGAACATATTCAGGAATATCAAATAGCGGCAAATCATTTCAAGTAGAGTTTTCTCACATGTATCATATTCAAGATGGAAAAATTACTCAATTCAGACAATTTACAGATACTCAGAAAATCCAAGAGTCCTTAACATAATGTGAATGTTATTTCTCAGATGAGGTGTTTGAGGCATCAAAACTATCAATACTCTGAAACCATGCAGATTCTATTTTCTTTAATTCAACATCTAATTTTTTTAGGTCTTCTTTTAGAAGTTTAACTTTATCTTCCAGATTCATTTTCTTGTTCTTGTAATTACTGCAGTACCTGTAGCTATCACCATTAACATTTGTTTATTTTTTCCCTCTACAGAATTAAAAGCAACATTTACTCCAACTACTGCATTTGCCCCCATTCTTCTTGCATCTTCTGTCATTTGCTTTATTGCTTCATCTTTTGCAGTTCTAAAGTTTCTCTCCATGATCCCAGAACGTCCACCAAACGTATCACTTAATCCCATTACCCAGTCTTTGAGAAACATTAAACCAATTGCAGTTTGACCGCTAACAATTCCAAGATATGCAACAATTTCACGTCCCTCTACATCCAAAGTTGTAGTTACAACCCCTTGCTCAAACTCTCTTATTTTGGCTAGAAGGTATTCATAATCCACACCATAAAGATTCTCATTGTTGGTTAGTTTCTCTCTTAATTCATCCCATCGTTCTTTATGTCCAATTCCTTGTTCTTCCAATGTCTGAATTTTTTCTAATTGCCATTCTCGTTTTTTTCCTAGTGCTCTAGTGTATTCTTCACCTATTTGGCGATAATAATGATATTCCTCTTCGTCAAGTTCTTGATTTTTTTGTAATTTCTTTTTGATTCCTTTCCATTTTTTCTTTTCTCCAAACTCTTGTTGTTCCATCAAAACAATATTGTGAAGAACATTTTCAGGGTTGTAATCATCCAATAATTATGAGAATCATAATGTCTTAGATAAGGTTATAGAAGATATCGATACACTATACTAAATTATGGTTAATTTTAAAAAATATCTTATTTAATCTGGACATCCATCATCATCCTTGTAACCATTGTATGTTTCAGGTTTTGTATTACACATATCACGTGTATCATCAATTCCATCATTATCTAAATCAATTGTATTTTTTGAAGAAGAGCCAAACTGTCTGAATAAATCTTCAAAAAACCATATCAATCCATCAAAAGGTCCCATTGCAACGCATTGACCATTTTTCTCATACGTTCCCGAACCACAGGATAAACCACTTGATAATGAATTAGAAGATGTTTGTTTTGAGAGTGTTGTTGCTTTTTTAATTGTAAATCCTTGTGAATCGCTTGATTTGATATATGTTATTGCCTTGTTTGATTTGCTTTTTTCACCATAAAATTCAGCCTTGATTTGATGACTTCCATAACCAGGACTGAAATTCCAAGACCATTGATTGGTTGTGAGTCCAGATTGAGATGATCTTCCGTCTACAGAAATTGCAATACTTGTTGAATGAACTTTATTGCCATTTTCATCTGTCAAAGTAGGTTTTACTTGAATACATCCTTGACATGTTCCATCACGAACATCTAATGATAGATTTGTAAACACTGTTTTCTTTAATGGGATAGTAACTTTCATGTTTGGAGACGGTTCTAATCGATATGTGTCAGATGCTAATTTTTGATTAAACAAAACCACATTCAAGTTTGCACCAAATTCTGTATCAAGAAGGGTATTGATATCCAGAGTTATTGAATCGTAATTTCTAATATTTTCATTTACTGAAACACGAAATGTTTTTGCAGTCATACTATCAAGTGAAATCCAATCATTTGAAACGATGTAGGCAGGGCCTGATACTTTGGGCAATACATGAGCTCTTGAATCTGCAAATAACCCGATTCCATATCCTCCAGGAATTCCAAAGGTTGCTTCTTGGCCTAAAACTAAATCTGCAGGAAACGTACCTACTTTATCTCCATCAAAGGTTACAGTTGATGTAACAGTACTTGATTTTGGCACAAGTGTAATTTCAACAACATCTCCTGCCTCAATTTCAGAAGGAGTAATAATGTTGAATCTTAGATCATATTTTGCAACAATGTCTAATGGACCTAAATCCACTAATAGTGATGAACTAGTAGTTCTGGAATAAGTTTCTGCAAAAGCAAAACTTGTACTAGTAAAAACTATTCCGCTAATAATTAGAATGATGAAAAATACATTTCTCATGATTTTCATAATTTATGAGTATTAGATAAAAGAAGCGGTGTCTAAAAACATCATGGTCTTTCTTTAATCTCTACGGGAATATTTTCTGTGATTCCTTTTGATAGATCTGCAAGTGTTTTCTCAAATGTCTCAGGTGGAATAATGTCATCTATTCTTTGATTTGCAATTGTAATATCATAGTTAATGTATGCAAACAACCCTAATCCTAAGACAATTCCTATTGGAACAAGTATCATGATTTTCTTTTTTGTTCTTCTTCTCATTCTAAATTGGCGGTTGTGACTGCCTGCACCTCCATATCCCCTATATCCTCTGTATGGTCCGGCTTTTGCCAAAAACAAAACTCCAAAGAACCCTGAAATCCAGGGAGAATAATAAAACACTTGAACTTTCATGCATTGACCAGTAATACCAAATGCATCCCCCCATCCTGAATCACACATTTTGGTGATTTTTTCAATTGATGAAGTTCCAAAAAATCCCAGTCGGTCATCTTTGATATCTTCAATGTAAAAATACATCACAACTGCAATTATCAAAAGAATAATTCCAACTGAAAATTTGAAACTGTCCAATGATTATCAGAATTTTGTATGAATTTAAGAATGTTCTAAAACTTTACGAGAACCGTCAGAAATTTACGCGTAGAATACGGGATTTCTATTTTTACTCTTTATCGATAAATTCGCTGGCGTTTGGAGGTTCTGGAGCAAGTCCTTTTCTCTTTCTAATATCAGCAACAGCAGTTGCCAACATTGATTTTGGAACTTCGGTCCATTCTTTAAATGAGGTATTCCATGTTGCACGTCCTGCAGTTTGACCTCTCATCTCTTCAGATAGAGTGAATGTTTCAGAGGCTGGAATTTCTCCAGTAACAATACTTGATGCACCTTTTTGGGACATATCAAGAACTTTACCACGTTTACCAGAAAGAACTGTTGCAACATTTCCAACTAAATCAGTTGGTACACGAACTTCAATTGCTAAAGTTGGTTCCAAGACAGCAGTTCCTGCAGTTAGTAGTGCACCCATACATGCTCTACGTGAAGCAGGTCCTAATTGAGACAAACCTCTGTGAGCAGTATCCTCGTGAGGAACAAAGTGAGTAAAGGTAAATTTACAATCTCTCATCTGTTCTTTACATAGAGGACCTTCTTTCATCACTTCATCAAAACCAGAATTAATAGAATCAGTAGATTCTTGAACAAATTGAACACCTTTTGTTCCGTTAATCAAAACATTACCACGAGAATCAAATTTCATAACTCTCTTGATTGTGTCAGTATCCCATCCTGCACCTTTGAGTAAATCTGCAACGACTTTTTTGTCTTTCATATCACTGATTTCACCAGTTCTAAGCATATGGGCAATTTCAGGCTCCAATGGTTCGACTTTCATGAAAATCTTGTTGTGTCTGTTTGGGGATTTTGCCATGATTGGTTCACATCCGGCCTTGACAGTCTCTCTGTAGTTGATTAATGGCTCAGAAGTAACAATTTCACATTTTGCATCCTGAATTCTGTGTGTTGCAACATCCAAGTGCAAAACACCCATTCCGGCAACAATAGTTTCACCACTTTCCTCATCAATCTTTACAATAAGATTTGGATCTTCAATGGTTAACTGTCTGAGAATTTCAACTAGTTTAGGTAAATCTTTAGGATGTTTTGGTTCAATTGCAACTTGAACAACTGGTTCTGAAACATATTTGACACCTTCAAACATTGGAATGTCTTTAACAGAAGATAATGTGTTACCTGCTCTTGCTTCAGTTAATCCTAATAATGCAGGAATGTTTCCAGCTCCAAGTTCTCCGACTTGTTCTCTTTGGTTTCCCATGAAAAAGTTTACAGATTGAACTCTTCCTTCACGTTTTTCATCTATGATGTTAATTGTTTGACCGTCTTTGATAGTTCCAGAGAATAATCTTCCAATTGCAACAGGACCTGCTGCAGGATCTAATACCATGTTTACAATCATCATGATTGTTGGACCAGAATCATCACATGCAAGTAATGCTTTTCCAACATCAGAATCTAAATCACCTTTCCAAATTTGTGGAATTCTGTACTTTACTGCATCTTTAGGAGCAGGATGATGTTTTACAACCATTCCAAGTACTGCATCAGCTAAAGGTGCTTTCTCAACTAGGTCTGCAACCTTTTCATTTTCATATGCATCAATAACATCTTTGAATGTAATTCCTCTCTCTTTCATCAAATCAACGTTAATTGCCCATCTGTCTTTTGCAGAACCAAATGTTACGCTTGCATCCTGAATAGAGACTTTCCATTTTTCTTTGTATTCAGGTTCTGCATAAGTATCAATTAATTGGTTAAAGTTAGAAACTACTTCTGCAAGTTGTGCTTGCATTTTTTCAGGAGTTAAACGGAGTTCTTTGATGAGTCTATCTACTTTGTTGATAAACAATACAGGTTTTACTCTCTCTTCAAGTGCCATTCTAGTGACAGTTTCAGTCTGAGTCATGATGCCTTCAACTGCATCACAAACAACTACTGCACCATCAATTGCCCTAAGACTACGAATTACCCTTCCACTAAAGTCTACGTGTCCAGGAGTGTCAATCATGTTAATGACATATTCTTTGTCTTTTTGTTGAAAGAGCAAAGTAACGTTTGCTTGATAAATTGTAATTCCTCTTTGTTGCTCTTCTTTATCAAAGTCCATAGCAAGTGCTTTACCAGCAGCAGATGGGGCAATGATTCCAGAATAAGCTAAAAGGCTGTCACTCATGGTAGTCTTTCCATGGTCAACATGTGCGATTACACCAAAGTTTCGGATCTGATCCTTATTTTTGATAATTTTCATAACGTCGCTAGTTGACTTGAATTTTACCATATTCGCAAACCCTAGGATTCAGCTATTAAACCTTATCAAAACAAAAAGATCAATAGATCATTTGGTTGCTTACATTACGAATATTTTTTGCAGCGACAAAATGACAGTCCTTTTTCCGTTTCTTTTTTGCCTCATTTAGTGCAAGGAACTGGGAAAGAAATGTGCAGTAAAGTATCTGGGATAATTTTTCAGAAGGCAGATTGGGGTGAACTACATTAATTCCAATTTTCTTTAGGTTTTTGGCCAGTTGTTTATTGTGGGGGTTTTTTTCTTCAAAAATTATTACAGTATCACCACTTTTTGCAGAAAACAATTCCATGTGGGAAAATTGCTCTATCCTAGAGTAATGAACATCATAACCCATTACTTCATAAAATTTTGCTGCACAAAACATTGCAAGAGGATATGTCAAGAGATTACCTAGAACATAGACCTTTTTTGATATCTTGATTTTTTTAGAATAACATTTTGTTTTTCTAAAAAGCACATCTGGTTTGTGAATAGAGATAGGTTTGACTAGGGAAATACACGTAAGTGCACTTTCTAAAAAGGAGAGACTACCTGCAGTAAACACATCATTATTTGGAGAATTTAGCAAGATTACACCATCAGATGCTTTGGCTAGTCGACTGTCAGATTTTGAAGTAATTGCAATTGATTTTTTTGCAAATTTTGCAGTTTTGATATTAGTAATGGTATTTCCAGAAATTGAAACAAAATAGACATGTTTTGATTTTATCAAATGCTTGTTTTTGTACAAATCCAAAGGATCCATTGCTTTTATCAATCCATCTGAAAAAGATTCAGCAAGTAATGATGAAATTAATGAGTCACCACTACCTGTAAAAATAGTATTTTTTTGAAGAGATTTAGAAATAGGTTTTTGTTTTTTAAAAGATTTTAGAAAATCAACTTGAAGATGTATGTCTTTTTCAAATGCATCTATTGTGTTCATCAATCAAAATAGATTTTTGGCATATATTAGAAAATCTGTTTAGAGTATGTTTTGATTTTTATTACGACTGACTAGGGTAAGATTATGGAAATTTCAGTAGGTCATACTCCTGATTCAGATGATGCATTCATGTTTTATGGAATGTTTACAGGAAAAGTTCCATCACCAGATTTCAAAGTAACCCATGTGATTGAAGATATTGAAAAATTAAATCGCAAAGCTACAGATCCACAATTAGACGTCACAGCAGTTTCAGTTCATGCATGTGCATACATCCCAGGATATACAATATTGCGTAGTGGCGGAAGTTTTGGAATTGGATACGGCCCAATTGTTACAGCCAGAGAACAGATGACTATTGATGAGATAAAAAAATGCAAAATTGCAATTCCAGGAAAGATGACATCTGCATTTTTACTATTACAATTAATGATTGGAAAATTTGATTATGTTGAAATGAATTTTAGCGACATTCCAGAAGCAGTAAAGTCAGGCAAGGTAGATGCAGGCCTGGTAATTCATGAAACACAATTATCATATGAACAAGAAGGAAATGTCAAAATCTTAGATGTAGGTGAGTGGTGGCACAAAACTACAAACGGATTACCAGTTCCACTTGGAATTAATGTTATGAGAACTGATTTAGGAATGGAAACAATCCACAAATTTGATCAGTATCTTCAAGCATCAATAGAGTACGGTTTAGAGAATTTAGAAGATGCATTAGAATATGCAATGCAGTATTCTAGAGGAAAACCACGAGACTTGATTGAAAAGTTTGTAAAAATGTATGTAAATCAAGTGACTGTCAACATGGGAGATTCTGGAGAAGAGTCCATACGAAGATTATTTGAGATGGCAAAAGAAAAAAATCTTGTTCCGGATTTTGAATTAAGTATAGCCATCAAGTAATTATAGAACAAAAAAGAAAAAAAATCATGGGAGACGGTATTGGTGGAGCAGTTATCAATATTCTTACAAACAATGCTTTTGAATTGCTAATCAGTCACACTAGAAAAGATAACCAAGAAGAATACGGTAAAGTAGAAAAAATAATCATGAGTAAAATTGACGATCCGAATCAACCACAATATGAAGAAAAAACAAAAGAGGATTTAGAAAGAGCATTGAAAGGAAAATTTGTTTCATGTAATGTGCAATACAGAGATAAAAAAACAGATGCACTTGTTTGCAATGTATTTGTGCAAAGACCCCCAGAAGGATTTTAGAAATTTTAGCATAAAAAAATATCATATTATTAAATTAGGAGCATCTCATTTTTATTTCACAAAATCACAGAAAAATTGAGGGGTATTGGTGCAAGTAGCATTATTAGGATTATTGATACTCGTAGGTAGCATCCCCATTTCAGGAATAAATTTTGCAGATGCTCAAACTGATGAAATCCCAGAGTGGGTAAAGAGGACTTTGGAATTGTGGTCAAATGGAGAAATTTCCAATGAAGAATTTGTAAGGGCAATTGATTATTTATCTCAAAAAGGAATTGTGGAAATTTCTTCAACCACAGATAAAGAATTGAAAAGAGATGTAGAATATCTAAAGGCAAAAGCAGAGGTATTCCAACAAGAAGTCAAAGAATTAAGAGACGAAAATGAAGAGTATAGAATACTACTCAAAAGTCAGGAAATGAATAGATCAGGACAATTTCCAACATCAATGTCATCAATTTTTGATGAATATCAAGCATTGAAAAAAGAAGTTGACAGATTACGAGAGACAAACAAGAGGATGTCAACTAATATCGATGCATGGGTAGCAAACATGAATCCAGAAACAACTGTTTTAGGAAATTCTAATGATAATGGGTTAGTTCAAGTCAAATCAGATGTAATTGAGGAATTAAATAATTTAAAAGTAGAAAATAAAAAGTTACAAAATAAAATTACAGAATTAGATGAGAAAAAAGAATCCTATAAACAAAATATTGAACTGTTAAAAATTGAAAATGAAAATAAACAACAACTAATTGCAATTCTAAAAGAAAAGAATCAAGAAAATAGAAACAGTGCTAATGAATTAATTCAAGATAAGGAAACATATGAATCGCTAATCACGAAATTAAAAAATGAAAGCTTTATTCAAAAACAAAAAATCATTGAATATGAAAATAAAATAAAATCATATGATGAGACAATAAAGCAAATTAGTGGAGAAAAAATACAAACAGATGAAACAGTTGTTAGTTTGAAAAATCAAAATACTGGCTACATTAATGCCATAAATCAATTAGAAAACTTAAACCAAGAACAAAAATTACAATTATCATCAATAACTAATGAGCTTCTAAATGCAAATGAGGCAATAATGAAATTTTCAGCAGAAATTCAGGACTATGAGAACAAAATAGGCACGCTTGAGGATGAAAATAATCAGTATAAAAATAGGATTGACCAGTTGGGGTTGCAAAATACAGAATATGAAAATAAAATTTCACAGCTAGAGTCAGAAAATATTGAGCAACGAAAAACATTGATAGGAATAATGAATGATGCAGAAGAATCAAATGAATTTGCAACAGCATTAAACTCTAGATTATCAGAATTCCAAAAAATAATCAAAGAGTTAGAAGATGAAAATGAACAATACAAAACAACCATACATGAACTAGAAAATGAAAATTTTGAGAAAAATACATCATTAATTTCAATGAAAAGTGAGTTTGATAAGATGAATCAATTAGTAAACGAGTTAAACTCCAAAGTAGCCAAATATGAAAATACAATTCAAGTTTTAGAAGATGAAAATGAACTACTCAAAAATAACATGATGCAGGTAAATGATGAAAGCATATCAGAATACGAGTCACTTGTAAGACAGTTACAAGGCGAAAAAACTATTCAGCAAGAAAGCATTACTTTGATGAAAATAGAAATTGAGGAATCTAACGAGTTAATCAATTCACTAAATTCAAAGATTGTGAGTTATCAAAAACAACTAAGTCTATTTGAAGAAGAAAACTCTCAATATAGAAATGAAATTACAGATTTGAAAAATACCAATGAATCTCAACAAGATTCTTTGAATTCATTTGATACGGGCATAAATGAAAGCGATGAGATGATCAAATTACTTGTAAATGAAAATAAAATGTATCAAAGTACAATAGACAAACTCAGAGAAGAAAACAGATTATTGGAAAATAAAGTAAGTGTAGTTTCAAATGAAAATACTGATAGTTTAATCACCATATCAGAAATTGAATCGGAAAATAAAGAAATGAGAAAACAAGTTGAACTACTACAATCAGAAATCAGACAAAAGCACGAGCAAATTCAGAATCTAAAGCAGGTTCAAGAACAAAAAGATGTCAAATATGAGCAAATTCAGGCACAAATGTCAACAAAGCAGTCTGTAAAAGAACCAGCAATCAACACAGCAAATGAAAAAGATGATGCGTTGATTGTTGAGTTGAACTATCTTAAAGCAAAAAATCTGGTTAATGATGAAGAGATAGAAATACTCAGAGCAGAAAATGAAGAGTATAGAGTTTTGTTAAACTTGTTAAAGAAAGGTGAGAGTTCATCCACAGGTATTCAAAATACAGATTATGATAAAATTGACAATGGTCAAGGAGTCATAGTATACAACAATGCAAATCCAGAAAAAACATTACCAAGTGACTGGATAGCAAGAGTAGATAATTCAAAAACATATCCAATTTACATTGAAAAAAGTCCTTCATGGTCAAAAGACATGTCAATAGAAGTTACCGAGGCTTTGAGATTTTGGGAATTGACTGCAAACGTAAAATTTGAAATCGTAGACTCACCATCATTTGGAATTACTTCGATTAATTGGGAAAGAGAATTAAAAAATGGATATGATGGTTATGTTGTTGGTCAAACAAATGTTTCAATTGGATTAGGTAGTAGCGACTGTGATGGAAAATGGAAAGCATACAGTTCAGAATCCATAAAGAGTATTTTGATTCATGAGATTGGTCACACAGTAGGATTAGATCATGCAGTAAGTAAATCAAACATAATGTATCCAATGATTCAAGATGCAAAATTTGCACCAATTGAACAACTAGTAACAATTCCACAAGATGAATCAGTATTCATAAAGGGATGTTCATTTAGTGCAGATCCGGTTTACAAATACAATGTAAAAGTCAATGATTCAAAGACTGCAGATATTTTCTTTGTGCCATCAATTGATGAAAAATTCAAAGTAGATTCTGGAATGACTTTTGACTATTATTCAGACATTAATTGTATAGGACTAGAAAAATCATACAAAAATGGAGCCTGCAAAGTGGCAGATTCTGCAGGAATGTTGATAATTAACTCAGGAGATCAAGGTACAATTTCCTTGAAAATCTACCTAGAAGAGCAATAAAATCAAAAAAAATTACAATCCAATTTCCTAATATATGATAAATTCAGAATAAAGTCAGTTTGGTGTTAATTGATAAGAAGATTTTTGCTGCAGGCATTGCAATGATTATTGCAGGTGTCATTATCGGAATAACTACAGGCGAAGGACCAACAGGTCATGCAGGAATGACTGAAGAGGAGATAATTGATTTGATGGTTGCTGAAGATGAAAACCAGGCATTACAGTTATTGTATGGATTGTTAATTGGTGTTGGATTTTTGTTAGTTTTGATAAGTTTTGGAGCAAGACGTAGAAAAGGAAGCGCAAAAAGAACAGAAAAAAAACCTGCAGAATAATTCAAACTTTTTTTATCTGATAAAAATAAAGAGAAGGAATGATTCATGCAGAAATTAGCGTGTATCCAATGGCAACAAAAACTACCAGTGCAAGTTTTTACATTGCAAAAGCAATAGAATCAATTCAAAAAATTGACAATCTCAAATATGAAATTAATCCTATGGGTACTATTTTAGAATCAAATGATATGGATGTAATCAATAAAGCTACAAAACAAATGACTGAAACAGTTCACAATTTAGGAATTAATAGAGTAGAAGTTGTAATTAAAATAGATTCAAGAAAGGATAAAGACCAAAGCGGGAAAGAAAAATTAGAATCTATTAAAAAACATCTAAATTAAAAATTCTTTAAAATTTCAAAATGAGTATTTCGTTGTGCAGGAGTACGTCCTATCTCTTTTACCATAGTTGCAAGTTCATCTACTGAAGAACTAGTTTCTTTTCCTGCAGCACGATAGATTTCTTCAGAAAATGCAGTTCCTACTAAATCACTTCCACCATTAGACAAAGCCACCTGAGCAAGTTTCTTGCCATATGCTACCCAATAAACAGAGATATTATTCAGGTAATTTGCAAGCATAAGTCTAGACAATGCAATTACTCTCAAGTCATACACAGAAGAGCATTCATTGTTTACCAAGTGTTTTTGTTCTAATTCAGTATTATCCAAGCTGAATTTTAAAGGAATAAGTGTAATGAACCCGTTTGTTTTCTTTTGCAAGTCACGAATTTTAATGAGATGATCAACGATATGTTCAGGTTTTTCAATATGTCCATAAAGCATAGTTACATTACTTTTAATTCCCATGTTATGTGCTTCTTCAATTACATCTAACCATTCTTGTCCAGTACATTTTCCTCTAACAATTTCTTTTCTAATTTCTGGATGAAATAGTTCTGCACCTCCACCAGGCATTGAATCCAATCCAGCGTCTTTTAGACGAGATAAAATTTCTTTAGTAGAATTTTTAGTAAGTTTTGACAAGTAAAAAATTTCTGCAGCAGTTAATGCTTTGATGTTTAGTTGAGGATGATTTTTCTTGATTATTTTCATCATGTCTTCATAATATTCAAGTGGAAGTTTTGGATGAAATCCTCCAACAATGTGTACTTCAGTGGCGCCCATTTGTTTTGCAATTCCAACTCGTTGTTCGATTTCTTGAGGAGTTAATGTGTAAGCATCTTCTGCGCCATCTTTTCTATAAAATGCACACATTTGACAACTTGCAGTACAGACATTGGTGTAATTCATGTAGTAAGATGCTGCAAAAGTTACAGTGTCACCAACTAATTCTTTTCTTCGAGTATCAGCTACTGCACCAAGCAAATGTAAATTATCATAATTCATCAATTCTAAGCCGTCTTTGTAGGATAATTCCTGACCAGCAATTGCACGATCTAGTGCCTGAGAATCCCCTACCAATTGATCTAACATATTTTTACTCATTCCCATCATGATATATTCCTTAGTTAGGCCCAAGAAATAAGTAGTCAAATTACAATATCAATGCATGGTGCTCCCTTTAGTAGACGAACATAAACCAAAATGCTATCTATGCCACGAAGGGTTTGAAGATTTAGAGAGTCTCAGAGAACATCAAAATTCTAAACACAAAGAGTTTTTTGAATCACATGAAAAAGAAATGAACCGAGAGCCAGCACCTGGCGATGTTACGGTGTTTTGATTTTATTTTCATTAATAGATTTTAGCAAGTCTTGAGCCATATCTTTTGAAATACTGGCCAAATCAAACTCTTTATCAATAGATAGTGCTTTTTTGAAATGTTTTAGGGCTTCATGTAGTTTTCCAGTTTCTCCTAAAGACAGTCCTTTGTATGCCAATGCCATTGCACATTTTTTATCAATTTTTAAGACATGATCATAACACTTTATCGCTTCTTCATATTTTTGATCAGAATGTAATGCAGTACCTTTGTTTAGTAATGCATCAATGTTTTCAGGAGAAACCAATAGTGCTTTATCATATGTTCTAATTGCAAGTTTGATTCGACCCATGTTTTGGAGAGTAACTCCTTTATCGATTAGGGCACCAATGTTTGAGGGATCATTTTTTAGCACAAGATCATAAAGTTGGATGGCATCACTAAAATCACCATCCTCAACACATTCGTAGGCTTCAGCTAGCATTCGATCTGTGTTATTCAATACAGAAGATAATATTTTGTTAATAATATAGATTCACTATTTGTCAATAACAGATCAAGAAGCATTTCTATCACGAGGATCAATATTGAGAGATTTGTTAAAACAATCCATTGCCTCTTCGTACCTACCAAGACTTCGTAATGTTATACCTTTGTAATTCCACAAATCAGGATCGTCTTGATTCAAAAGCAGTGCCTGCTCAAAAAACCCAAGTGCATCATCAAATTTTCCATCCTCTAGTAGGATCTTACCACGAGACACAAGTTCTTGAATTTCGTCCACAAGGAATGTAATTTAGTATTTGTATTAAATTTGAAAAATTATAAAAAAAATTGAGCCTGGTAAATTAAACAAACTTTTAGTTATTTAGTGAAAATTTAAATAAATTTTTCATCATAGAAAATATGAATTTGGATAAAACAGATGAGAAAATTTTAAGAAATCTGATGGTAGATGCACGATTATCAGCACGACAGTTAGCACTAAAACTCGGCATGTCAACTGTAACAGTTCTATCAAGAATCAAAAAGATGGAAAAGGAGAAGATCATTAAAGGGTATTCAGCAATGATTGATCATGAGAAATTAGGATATTCTCTTACTGCAATAATTGAAATCATTGCAAAAAACGACAAAGTTGTGGATGTTGAAGAAGAGATATCAAAGTTTGAAAATGTTTGTGGTGTTTACGATATAACAGGTTCAACAGATACAATAATCATTGCAAAATTTAAGGAGAGAAATGAGTTAAGTAAGTTTGTCAAAGAGCTTGCCTCTATTCCAAATGTAGAAAATACAATCACTCATGTAGTATTAAATACTGCAAAAGAAGATTTTAGATTATCATAGTGAAAAAGAATTGAAAATTGCAAGTGTTTTTCTAATTTCAGTAGTTTTGCTTTTAGTTCAATCATCATACGGCCAAGAAAAAGAATTAGACATGGATCTTGAAGTAACAGATGAAGAAAAAATCATACTGTTTGGAGGATTTGCAATAGCAGTTATTGGCTTGTTTTTATTTTTGGCAAGAGACATCATACTTAGAAAAAAAACATCATATGACAAAGAAGAACTAGAATCAAAAAAAGACAAAACATATGAGAAATACAAATCAGATTGGGGAGATGATTATGAAGAGATTGGAAAGAGAAGAAACACTGTTAAAGATAAAGAATTCAGAGAGGCTGCAAGAAATGATGAACTTCCAAATTATTATGAAGTGTTAGGAGTGTCAAGAGACGCAACACAAGAAGAAATAAAGAAAAGTTTCAGAGAACTTGCAAAAAAAACACATCCAGATAAAACAAAGAAAGATTCTGAAGAAGAGATGTCAAAATTAAACAAAGCATATGAAGTTCTTTCTGATGAAGATAGTAGAGAAAGATATGACAAGTATTTTGTAGATTAAACAGATTCTAGTTTTACAATAATCATGCTAAGCTCTATAGAATCAGGGGTCTGAACACTGTTTGTTAGATTAGCAGATATTTCCAAGTTTTTTTGATTCCCATCATTACCTATAGAAGTGGTGATTTTTAATTCTCCAAACTCAGTATTGGGGCCAAGCATCTTCTTTGTAAGTAATGGGACTACAGAAAGATCTTCGACAGTTCCTTTCATTTTATATGCAAATTTTTCTGAAAAATATACACCCCCACGAGTTGTAGGTTCGTTAATAGGAACAGAGGAATGGATTACCTGAACGTTAGTTAGAGGATACAAGTTGTCTTTTAAATGAAGATTGAATTGTGATGAACCAGATTCAGTAAAATCAATTAGTGATGTTAAGAGAATCTCATCAACAGTCATTTAAAAATAAAAAAATCATAATTCTATTGAATCTTTCTACAAAAAAAATTCTTTCAGATCATCTTTAAAAAGAACAAAAAGATCGTCTGATTATGCAATTATTTGCAAATACTCAAGTCATGAGAAACAATATTCTTGATTTGTTAATAGAAAATAGATTAGAAGAAGATTGCTATGTTGAAATGTTAGATTACACCATTGATTTGTTTGAAAGTAGAGGACTTGGAAGAGATTATTATGGATATCACAATATCAACCATGAATTAGAAGTAACATATTTTTCACTATTAGCTGCAAAACAAGAAAAAATAGAATTCACACATGATGATATAAAATATCTATATGTTGCTGCATTATTTCATGACTTTGATCCAGAAAAAAGCGTTGACAAACCACATGAAGAAAGTGTATTAAAATTTATTTCAACAGATAGAAAACTTAGCCAGTTAATAAAAATTGCAAATATTGATTTAGAAATTATCAAGGTTTTGATTTTAAGAACAACATATCCTTGGATGGGAGAATTAAAGAAAAATGCTGAAGCACAAATTAAACAATGTTTTCAGAATTCAGAACTGACAAGAAATGACATAGAATATCAAAAGCACATAATGGATATGGGGTGGTATCTTACAGTAGTAGACAGAATTAGTGGTTATGCATTAGGAGATTTCTCAAAGGCTATGGAAATGGCAAAAATGAATGCTCACGCACTTGCATGGAGACCATCATTAATTGTCAGAAGTGCCGTAGCATATTTTGAAGAATTGCTCAATAAAGAAACAGATATGGTAAAACCAGTTCTCAAAGTACTTTCAAATGAAATGAGGAAGAACTTTTTTGATACAGTTTTATCATTTATGAGAATCAGACAACAAGAAATTACCATTCAAGCAGATTCTGCATATAAAAATCTCAGGTTAGTTCCAACCATAGAATGCATGACAACTAGAAATGATCCAGAATTCATTAATTCATTACATGATATTTTACTAGAATTACCAAGACCACTGCAATTCTTAGATAATTTTGAAAAATCAGTAAAAGATCCAGAGACAATAATCACCACATTGAGATTAAATGGAAAAAATGGAGAAATTGTAGGGTATGCCAAAGGAGGTTTATTAGAAAATTATAATTTAAGAGAGGAAATAAGAGATGAAAATTATGGTTTAGGAAACACAGTATTCTTAGAACCAATTGCAGTGAAAATGGGATATTGGGGTCTAAAAGGAGGCAGTGAGATGAGACACATGTTTGTAATGCAAGCACATTCTAAGAAATTCAAGTATCTAACAAGTTTTGCATTAAGAGATGTAATTAATGCAAGAATTGAAAAAGAGCAAGCAGAGTTTGTAGCACAGTTTGATCCAGAGCGATGGGATTATTATCGAATCAAAATTTAGATTCATTAAATGAATTCAATCAAAGTGCAATTATCCAAAGTTATCAAGGGAGAAGTGCATTCAGAAGAAGAGTTTAAGAAATTTTATTCTGTTGATGCAAGCTCATATCAAATAATTCCAAAAATAATAGTTATTCCAAAAAATGAAAAAGATGTAATTAACACAGTAAAAATTGCAAAAAAATTCAAGACATCAGTAACTGTACGTGGTGCAGGCACAGGATTAGTAGGTAGTTCATTAAATAACGGCATTATTTTAGATATGAAAAAATTTGATTCAATCAAAATTAAAGAAAAATATGCAATAGTAGGTCCTGGAACAATCAAAGGAAAATTAGACAAAGCATTAGAGAAAAATAAAAAATTTTTTCCACCAAATCCATCAATAGGATCATTTTGTTCTGTTGGAGGAATGATTGGGAATAATTCTAGTGGAAGTAGAAGTTTGAAATATGGAAGTATGATAGACAATGTAATCGAATTAACTATAATTGATGGGAATGGGAATAAAATCACCCTTCCAAATAACAAAAACTTTTCAAATAAAATCCAAAAGAAAATAAAAATTAATAACAAAAAAATCCCAAACGTTTCAAAAAATTCATCAGGATATAGAATAGACAAAATCAAATCAAAAAATGACATTCATAAAATCATTATCGGTTCAGAAGGAACATTAGGAATTGTCACATCTGCAAAATTAAAAATAAAAAATATTCCAAAGAAAAGAATTCTATTCATCATAGAATATAACTCCATAAAAAATGCAATTAGAGACTGTGTACTTGTAAACAACACTAACCCATCAGCAATAGAATTTGTAGATAAAATAACATTACAGCAAATTGATTTTAAATTTGAAAGTAATGCGAAATGTTTACTTTTTGTAGAATATGATGAAAAAACTAATCAAAACAATAGAAAATTTGAATCAATAATTTCGGGAAAAATTGTTAAAAAATTAACAAAAAAGCAGGAAATTCACCAATGGTGGAAATATCGAGATTCATCGTTGTTTTACAGCCTGAAAAACATAAAAAAAGAAAATAGAATCCCGCATGTGATTGAGGATGCAGCTGTTCCCATTGACAAATTATCAGAATTATTTTCAATATTAGAAAAAATTCGTAAAAAATTCAAAACTAAATCAATTGTGTATGGACATATTGGAAATGGTAATTTGCATGTCAGACTAATAGGAGAAAGGAAAAAACTATCACTAGTCAAAAATATTGCAACATACTATTTTGATGAAATTATCAAAATAGGAGGAACTATTACTGCAGAGCATGGAGATGGATTAGCACGTTCAGAGTTTATCAAAAAACAATATGGAGATACAAATTATCAAACATTTCAAGAAATAAAGAAATTGTTTGATCCAAAAAATATTTTGAATCCAGGAAAAATAATTAGTAGACAAAGTACAATTATCAAAAATTTTGAAAAACTATAATGTTTAACAATGTAACACAAACAGCATTACAAAACTAATGAAGGATTCAATTATGTTTTTGATAGATATTGAACATTAGTTTTATCAAAAATGGAACATAACTGATCAAATTCAAAAATAAAAATTGAATGAAAAACAATAATTATTTAAAAAATACGTAGAATTCATTCCTAATTTTATCAAAATAACATCCAATACGAAAAAAATAGTTCTAAAACACAATAATTAAGATCGGAGGTTTGCCTATTTGTGAAAAAAGTTCAACAAGTTCTTGCTAATAGAACCTTGAGCCTAGTGAACATATGACAATAGGATATTGCGTAAAATGCCGAG
This sequence comes from Candidatus Nitrosopumilus sp. SW, assembly GCF_006740685.1. NCBI lineage: Archaea > Thermoproteati > Nitrososphaerota > Nitrososphaeria > Nitrosopumilales > Nitrosopumilaceae > Nitrosopumilus > Candidatus Nitrosopumilus sp. SW. The sequence goes on from NZ_CP035425.1 coordinate 176,703, forward strand.
ACAAACGAGAAATCGGTGGCGCTAAACCATACACAATGAAAAATGGTAAACCTGCAATCAAAGGCACATGCCCAACATGTAGTACAGCCATTTTTAGAATCGGCAGAGGATAAATTTCTAATTTAGAAATTCAATACTGCCATTCGTCAGTAAGGCCATTCCATAGCGAACGCATAGGGGATGGATCTTTTTCTATTTCTTCTGTAATTCTGTTTTTTAGTACAAAAAAGAAGTTTTCCAAAGCATCAACACCGCCATCATCATACAATTCACGACCAATTTCAGAAATTCGTTTATGTTTTTCAGAGATTTCAGAAGAGTCAGGGTTTTGTAAACAAAACGTCATTAAATCAATTAGTTCTTCTTCAAGCATGAAATCCATACAAAATTTTTGGAGTTTTAATCAAATTTAGGTTTTAGGAAAAAAGAAAAAGAGATTATTTTAAACGTCTGTAAATCTCTTTGAACTCAAGGGATAGATTATACGAGATGTTAAGTAAATGAGCAAGTTGATTCATAGATGTTTTATCATGTCCAAGTTGTCTTAGAATTGTTAATGCTTTTTGTGGAGAACTAGACAATAATGGATTTTGTCCAGACCAAGTCTTAAATGCCTCATCAACATCTAGACTAAAGTTCAAAACAAATTCTTTCCAATTTGGCATTGCCTTGAGAGCTTTTTCAGTTAACAGAACTTGAGACAATTCTCTAAACTCATTTTTCCTGTCAATGTATAACATGTCTAAAGCTTGTTGGACTTTTTCTTCTTGATATTGAGGTACATTCAGCATGTACATTCCTGCAATACTCATATGTTATTATTCACATAATTCAAAATAAATAGTATAGTTGATTCTCTGAAAATTTGTTAGAATTTTCAAATAAAATTAAACAAATGTAAGAAAAAAAGAAGATCTTATTGGAATGGGTCAATAAATGGACAGTTTACAATATGATCACTGTTCATTGGACGTGCAATACCAATATCGATCAAGCCAGTTTCTCTGTATGCATTCAAATCATCAATTGTCTCTAACAATTGGGCATTTTCGGGACTAGTCCAACCAGTCATGAAAATTCTCCACATTGGAGAGTAATTTTCATCGCCAGGAGCTCCTGCAGCAATTCCTGCTTGGAAGCCCAAAGGACCAGAACCAGTCAAGCCATTTTTGAATTGAAATAGATCAACTGCGGCTGAATTTGCAATTAAACTTGCAGATGTTGGAGAACTAACAACACCCATCATACCTGCAGGACCGCTAGGAGTAGCATCTGTTACAATGTAATAGATGGTTCTACCATCAGGTCCCCATCCACGATGAGCTATGAAAGTTACATTCATCTCTTCTGTATCGATATCAAGAACTTGTCCACCACCATAAGGAGTTTCATCAGTCAAAGTTTTGTCATCTTTAACCATCATTTGCCCATCAGGCCAAACAATTTGAGGCATATTCAAAACCACATCAACAGATGTTAATGTGATTTCACCATTATCTGCAGCTTCCATTACCATTGCATCAGAAGTTAACACCCTAGGTGTTGTGCCTTCATTCCAAGTTACATGTACATGTGAGGTTAATGCACTGTATACATCTGGTTGTGCAGGAGTGCTAGTAAAAACTTCTCCTTGGAAACCATGTACACCATCACCATCTATTCCATTTGTAAACATGTAAGTTTTTGAAAGTGCAGCATCAGGAGCATTCTTTAGCAATGGTGCAAGTTCCACTTTCCAATCTTGATTTTTTGTAATCAATTCTGCATGTGTAGGATCACTTGAATCAGTGATGATAAAATAAACATCTCCGCCATCATAGTATCCATGATGCATAGGAATAGTTGCAGGAACGTTTGCTCTTGATAATCTAAGTACAGACCCCAAGTCTGCTTCAGTTATTTCCTCCATCATGGTTTCTTTATCCATTTTTTCAGGAGTTTCGGTAACTGGAATTACAGGTTTGGATTTTCCTTGTTCGGCCATCCATGCAGTTTTACCGCCTGGAATTTCAGAACATAGTTGCAATCCACAAACATCAGTGCTAGAACCATATTTTGAAGATCCAACACCCTTACCTTTCAAAGCTTCAGCGTCTGTGAAAGAACCAGTGGTCATTCCTACTGTAAACAAGGGGAGAATTGCAAGTAATGCAATGTATCTTAGACTCTTGTTCATTAAACAAAAGATCAAATTTTTCTTTAAAAGAATTTGTCCAAATCAGATACGTTAGTCAGAAAGTTCTGAGAAACGATTTTCAACATAATCCCAATTAACAATATTCCACCAATCTTTAACATAATCAGTTCTTCGATTTTGATGTTTTAGATAGTAGGCATGCTCCCAAACATCTAATCCCAATAAAGGGATTTTTTGTAGAGTCCATGGACTAGTTTGGTTTTCAGTGGAAATTATTTCTATTTTGTTGTATGTCGAATTAAAAACTAACCAAGACCAGCCACTACCTTGAATTCCAATTGCAATATCAGAAAATACTTGTTTGAAATTTTCAAAATTCTTAAAATAAACATCAATGGCATCTTCTATCTTCCCACCAGGAGAACCATCACCATTTGGAGTCATAGTTTCCCAGAATAATCTATGATTCTCAAAACCACCACCAAAAAAATTAATTTTATTTCTTCCAGACTCAGGAATTGGGGTTAGATCAGATAGAATTGAAGTGATGTATTGAGGGTGAGATGCACTACCTATCTCTTCAAGAGATCTATTCAAGCCATCAACATATGATTGATGATGTTTTTGATGATGAATTTTCATTGTTTCAGTATCAATGAATGGTTCTAACTCATCATAATCATAAGGCAGTCTTGGAAGTTCATACTGAACCATAAATTTATTCATTACAATCCACATATAATCTTCAAGTAGGAATCAAGTTTTTATCCAAAATTACATTGAAAAAAATATTGATTCATCCAACCATTACAGAAATATTTTCAGATGATAGTAAAGCAAATTTATTTTTTAAATGGATTTCAAACCAGATAAAGGAAAGAAAGAAAATGCAAGAGTTTTTGCATTGGCATGTAGAAGTAATTTCAGAGGTAATTAGTGAAGTAAACAAAACTCAAAAAATTGATTTTTTTGAAAAAAATGAAACAGAGCAATGGGCAAAGGATTTTTTAAAAAATTACGATGAAAAAATAAGAAAAATGAGGAACATTAGCAATCAAATATTTGAGAGATTTCATGAATTGAAAACAGAATTTAAAGAAATAATTCCAAAAGATCACAAATATGAAAAAGAATCAAATGAGACAATGCAAATATTTCTTAACAAACACGAATTACTAGTTGGAAAAATTATTTTTTCATATAGGGAATTATGGTTTTTAGCAAATCACATTACTGATTCTAATTTTAAGTTGGGTTCAATTAAAAAATATCAAGAATGGGTGGATGAAAATTATACGAATCTAAAAAATGTGAAAAAAGAATTGAAAAATATTGAAAAAGAAATTTCCTAGTAGAAAAGATGATAAGAGTTGAAAAATTCAAAAAAACATGAGAAAATTAGGAACAATTGATTTAGAAATTTTACATTTAGCAATCAAAGAAAATGGAACATTTGATGAAACTCATATTGAAAATTCAGAATTAAAAAGATTGGGAGTAGGAAAAATTTTAGATTCGCTAGGTTCGCTAAAAGATAGAAAATTTATTTCACTTAACAAAAACGGCTCATTTTCTATAACACCCGTTGCAAAAGCAATTCTATGGGGAAATGATATCCCAATCTGGGCAAAAATATTACGTTTGCTTCAAATAAAATCATGCAATATGGAGCAGATTACAGACATACTAAGAATTCCGGAAGATAAAATTTTACAGGAAGTAGAAAAATTAAGACAAAATCAGTTTGTTTTAATGTCACCTCAAAGGCAAGATGAGAAAATCATCAAAGTATACGAAATATTACCCGAAGGAATAGAAGAGATTGACAAAACAGAAACAGTTGGGTTTGATAAAATAAAATTTGGAAATGTAAAACCTGAAATTGAGATTTTGAGTTTAATTGATGAGGTTACAAGAGACATTCAAGAATCTCAAATAGAATCAGAAATGAAAACAAAAATCATCAATAAATTATCAAAACTCAAAACAAAATTGAATATCTAGTTATTTTGAACGTATTTTATCCTGAATTTGTGCAAGAATAAGCTCTGCTTTGTCTTTATTTTCAAAGTTCTCAACACTTTCATCCATAATTTCATCAATTTCATAACTCTTGTCCACAAGAACATTTGCAACATGATCATCAAGAGTACCGTTTCCAATCAAATAATATGCAAACACAGTATTCTTTTGTCCTATTCTATGTAATCTGTCTTCAGCTTGTCTATGAATTGCAGGACTCCAATCAAGTTCTGCAAAAATTACGTATTTTGCCCTAGTGAGATTAATTCCAACATTTCCTGCACGAATTCCAGCAATCATTAATTTTGATTCACCTTTTTGGAATTTATCAATCTGATCTTGCCTTACAGAATCAGACTGACCACCAATAATGGAAACAGGTGAGAATTCTTGAAGACTCTCATGGAGTAACTTGTGAATTACTTTATGATGACAAAAAACTACGACGCTTTCTTCAATTTCCATGATATTTTTTACAAAATTGATAACATGAGGAAGTTTTGCCAATCCTGCAATTTGTCTTTCACTTTGTATAGCTCTATGATATGAAGCAGATTTTGAGAATTCAGATTCAGCATCCTTTTGTTCTTCTTCAAGACGTTTCCATATTTTATCTAATTCTTCAAGATAGTAATCAGTATCTGCAGCAATTACTTCTTTGTAACGAACTTTATCTTTAAGTTCTTTTAATACATCAGATTTTTTTCGTCTAAGCATAACGTGTTTTTGTAATTCATTTCTCAAAGACGCACGTTTATTTTCCAATACAATTGCTTTGCCTTTTTCATTAACATAGCAAAAATATTCACAAAACTCTTTGAAACTTCCAAGAAGCCCAGGTTTCAAAATATCAATTATCGGCCAGATTTCAGAGCCACGATTGTAAATAGGAGTTCCAGAAAGTCCTATCCTATAAGAGACAGAAGGCAATGCAGCTAATTTTTTTATGGATTTGTATTTTTGAGTAGTTTTTGATCTTAGATTATGCACTTCGTCACACACAATGGTTTTAATTCCAACTTTTTCCAGATCATCATATCTTTTGAAAAGTAATTCATAATTTATTACATAAATATCACTTTGAGGGAGTTCTTTTTTCTTTCCAGTTCGAATCAAAGTAACACTAGGAGATTGAGATTCAATTAGTCTACCATTCCTGCTTTTCTTCTTGAGGAATTTTTCAATTTCTCGTTCCCAGTTGTTTAGGGTAACTAATGGTGCAACAACTAAAACTGGAAATGTTTGTTTCTCAGTAGCAACATAAGATAGTGTTTGCACAGTTTTTCCAAGTCCCATTTCATCAGCCAACAATGCATTTCCAGAAGATTTCATCAAAAAGTCCAATCCCTCTTTTTGGAAGTTCAGTAATTTTCCTCGGAATTGATCACCTGTTTTTGCTCGTTTTAGTTTGTGTTTGACTGGAGGCAAGGTGGGTTTAGGGGCATATGTTTTGATAATTTTTCTTTGCCATGTAGTTTTTGATAATATTTCAAGTGGGTACCTATCAAGGATCATTTTGATTTGTTTTACACTTTCAGTACTATCAGGAATGATTACTTCATTGATGTTCTCCCCATACCAGGCTTCTGGCACCAATCTAGAGATCATGCTTACAGCACGCTCACCTGTAATCTTCCAGCACCAGATTTTAGAGTATTTGTCAAGAACATACTCTAATGTACCGATGTTTTCCATGGATGTTTCCATAATTTGTCGATAGAATGTTTTTTTGCCTTATGAATCTTCATGTTTTCATCGATCACTATAAAGTGAATGAAAAATCTCCAAGAGTTAAAATATGATAATGTTTTTACGTATTAGAAAAATCATATTTTGTGCTTAAGCATAAGTTTTGAGTAACAAAAAATATTCTGCTAAAATTCAAACATGAATGATATCAAAATCGCATATGTTTAAAGTTCATTAGATTTTTAATGAAACATGGATTTTAAACAAGAATTAGAACCCGATGTTGAAAAACCAATAATTATTGCAGCAATGCAAGATATGGGAAATGTTGGAAGTATTGTAATAAATTTCATCAATGAATCATTAAGAACTAAAACATTCAGAGTTTCAAAAACTCCATTTCCAACATATGTGGTAGATAGAGGAGGATACATTGATCTTCCAGATGAAAGTTGGGAATACAGATACACAGAAGACTTGATTGTTTTTGGAGGAGGTAAAGGGCAGCCACAAAACACTAGTGAATTAAATGCATTATGTCAGGATGTAATAGATGTAGCAAAAAAATATTCTGCTAAATTCATTTACACGTTAGGGGGATTTCATACAAATAGACCCTACAAAAATAATCCAAAAACATACATCACTACAACATCAAGAGAGTTAACAAAACAGATGGAAGGATTGGGAGTAGACATCACGCCACAAAAATCAATCATCACAGGGTTTAATGGGTTAATCTTAGGATTTGCTAAAAAAAATGAAATCCACGGAATTGGTATGTATGGAGAACTTAACGAGCCTGAAATACCCCAATATCGTGCAGCAATTAGCATAATCAAAACTCTTGAAAAACTAACTTATAGAAAATTTGGAGATACCAGCAGATTGGAAGTTATGGCTCAAGAAATTGAAAGAAAATTCAAAAATTAATTTTTAATGAGAGTTTCCTACTGGGTGAGGTTCAGTATTTTCATCATGACAATCACAAGAACATAAATGAGTTTTGTGATTATTCATACAGTCAATGCATTCAAAGTGTTTTCGAGTTTCACAAGCAGCACAGATCATCTTATTATTGATATTTTACTAGATGAATTTGAATTTTTTCTTAGTTTTTGCATACTAATACTCTATTTTGCTTCTACTTAGTAGATCATGAGTTAAGTCAACATATCCCTGTGGATCTAATTCTTTTACAAATCCACCATCAATGTTAATCAAATAGACTGAATGCAGACGAGCATTCAAAATATCATCATATTCTATTGGAGGATTTTTGTAGTATCGATCACAAAGATCTTTTACTTTTTGAACATCTTCTTTTTTTCTTGCACTAGGAGGAAATAAGAAGATTTTTGGAATTGGTAAAACTCCAGTGGCAGGGCTTGCTAATGAGAACTTGGAACAATGTTGACTATACCTTGCAATCTTACTCATTATTCTTGCAGTAAAATAATCTATTGTATCCATTGCATGTTCGGGGGGAGTAAACCCAGTTTCAATTTCAATAATGGTATTTCCTCCACCTTTCTTTGCAAAAATATCACAAACTAAAATTTCCGAAATATCTTTTTCCACTTCTACAGCATATCCTCTAGAAATCAAATTACTTGCACAAATTAGTTCCAAAATAGAATGATTAATTTTTACCAAGTTTTTTTGATACATTTCAATTAATTGTTGCCGAACATAGTTTAATTTTGGAAGGTCTTTTTCAAGTAAATCTACAGATAGTTTTTCGGTCATACGATATACATCATTTCTAAATTTTTCTAAATCCATAATTCAAGATTAGATAAATTTGGGGGTTTAAGAACAATCTGAAATTAAACTCTTTTTTTAAGCATAAATCTTGTCAAAATTAATCAAATAAAATTGAAAGTTAGCGAATTTTTATTCATACTTTATCTTAACAATAAAAATCAACACAACATCAAGTGTACAAAAAGGCAGGCATAGTAGGAATATTTTCATTCTTAATGTTATTTTCACTTGTTCAGACATCTGAGGCAGAATTATGGGAGTTAATTATTGACCTCAATGTAGAGAAAGGAGCAATAGTTTCAGGGGAAACAGTAGTAGTAACTGGCAAAGTCGTAGACCATGCATACAAACCAATCAGAGGCGCAGAAATATTGATCAGAACAGGTTCTGAAACAACAAAAGCATTCACGGATCCATGGGGGGTTTTCAAAGGAGAATTCAAAGACTTTGAAAGAGTTCCAGGAACTTATACAGTTAATGTAATTGCAACATGGTACGGTATGACAGGATTAGAAACCACACAGTTTCAAGTAAAAGGAGACGCATCACCTGTTTCATTATTACAACAAAAATTAGACACAGAAGAAGCAATAAAATATCTTAGTTCAAATGAAAGTGATTTTGAAAAAGATCCAATAGGACAAACACTCTTCAAGTATTATCATGGATTATTACAAGAATTAATTTTAGAAAATAAAAAAGCACTGCAACCAAATGAAGACGAATTGTATGTAGAAGAACAAAGAACAATTGCAAAAGACCTTACAGAACAAGCAATTGAAGAATATAGTCCAAGTAACGGAGTGTTTGAGGGTTTGAACTATGATGACTATGTTAATAGTTTAGACTCTGAAATTCGAGATATTGTAGTTAGCCAATTGAATTTTACAAAGAATTTGTTTGAAGAAGCCCAAATTGCAAGAGCGCAAATTATTGCAAATGGAGGAACATATGAAGAAGCCCAACAAGCATATCTAGAAATGATTACAGTTCCAAGAGAAAAATTAGAGGAATTTAATGAGCAAAAACTTGAGGAATTAGAAAGTTCTGAGGAATCATCAGAAGAAAGTTCTGAGGAATCATCAGAAGAAAGTTCTGAGGAATCATCAGAAGAAAGGTCTGACGAAAAGAACGATTGATAAATTCTACGTGTGTCTTATATTCAAAATTCACCTAAAGGATTTATGAAAATAGATATTCCAATTCCATGCCCAAGTTGTGGCGGAAAAATGTATTCAGTTTGCTACGAATCATCATTTTCTCTTCTAAAGAAAAGAAGCTGGCAAGTATGCAAAGAATGCAGTTTTGAAAGAAATTCAGAAGATTTTAAAAAATCAATTTGCTGTGCGTAACAGCACATTTTTTCTAAACAATTTTTAACGATGTAGGATAGAAAAATCATAGATTGAAAATATTTCACAAATCCACTTGCATTACGTGTAAAAAGATGATATCAGAAGTTGAAAGGATGAATGCAGACATTGAAAAACGGGATTTTTTCAAAGATCCACTTTCAGAATCAGAGTTGAAAAAAATTATAAAAATGACAGGAAAAAAACCTTCAGAGTTATTGAGAAAACGTGATAAAATGTACAAAGAATTAGATTTAGAAAATAATAAAAAAACAGATGCTCAAATTATTAAATTAATGATTAAGCATCCAGGTTTAATTTTAAGACCAATTATCATATCAAAAAATAAAGCATTTGTTGGAAAAGTAGATACAGCAAAAATAAAATAATTTTAAGGATTTTCTTTTTTGAATATCCTAATAGCTTCCAAGTGAGAGCAATTTGCTTTTATTCCCTTACCATGATGAAATTTGTAAAAATTTTTGAATCCGGGACATTCACAAGTATCAGACGTTACAAAATAGGACTTTTCAGGATCAGATGAGGACTTTATTTGAAATAAATCATCGTCAATTTTTGAAACACCGCCACTTTCAACTAATTTTTTTGCTTTTCGAATTGTGTTTGCACTCATAACATTACAAAAAACATCTTATTTTTTATTCTTTAATTTTTTTAACATGTTTGACCACTGTTCATCTTGTGACATCGCATTCTCATAAAGAAGTTCAAAAGTCCATGCAATAATTTCGCGCCAAATTGCTTTAAGAGATTCATCGTCAGTCCACAGAACACTAGTTTTAACAGCATTCATTGCAAGGATGTTTTTTGCATTTTTTGTAGTATTTTTGCTCCATTTTTCTATCACCCTATCACAAAATTCTAAAATCTCATTCTTTGATAATACTAATTCATCAGGATCAAATAGATTTTTTGTGTCAGATTTACCAGTTTTTACCATATTTTACCAATGCCGATGAGAATTATAATTTTTTAGAATAATATTTTCATAAATTCTTAAATAACTTTGTTACTATAATATATTGACGAGAGACCTGCTTTTCTGCCCAGAATATGCCTAGAGTTCGTTTCACTCTCGTCAAAATATTTTTGAGCCTGTTTTCAAATGATTATAAACTGATTTTTGTATTTGGGATTATTGGGCATGAAGAGATATGTTGCAACAAGGGCTGTAACAATGTTTGGAGTTTTAATGGTCACACTGTTAATCACAATTTCGTTAGTAGGATCAAATATGGATACCATTCTAAAGCAAGGAATAGTTTTTCAAGTACGTTCTGAAATAACTGAAAATCCTGCCATTGCAGAAAGTTTTTCATCAGTAGAAGAATTTGAAAGATTCATTCAAAGTCAGATTGAACAAAGAACCAAAGTTTTAGGTCTAGATGAACCATGGTATTCACCTCAAAGAATAGGATTGACAATGTACAAAATATTATTATTGGATTTTGGTCATGCAACTTTTCTTACAAGTGACGCAGGTTCATCAGATGTAAAGGACATAATTTTTGAAAAACTTCCAAGAACAATCCTATTATTCACAACTGCTACAATAATTATTTCAGTAATTGGTATTTTCTTAGGGGCATTGTCTGCAAGTAAAGTTGGATCAATCATAGATAGAATTACGTCAAGTTTTGCAATTATCAGTTCTAGTTTTCCAGTTTGGTGGATTGGAATGTTGATGATATTTTTGTTTTCTTTCACATACCAAATATTTCCTGCAAGAGCAACTCCAGATATCCCATCATCAGATCCAGGATACATTGGTTCGCTGTTATACCATATGGCATTACCACTAATCACAATTGTAATGATTGGTTTTGGTTCATGGGCATATTTGGTAAGAAATTTCATGGTAGGAATTATGCAAGAAGACTTCATCATGGCAAAAAGAACAATAGGAATAAAACAAAAAAAGATAATCTATACACATGCATTAAAAAATGCAGCACCACCAATCGTTACGATTTTAGCTCTTAGTCTTTCAGGATCCTTAGGAGGTGCAATAATTACAGAAGCAGTATTTGATTGGCCAGGAATGGGTAGACTGTATTTTGAGGCAATTACAGTTATGGATTTACCTGTAATAATTGGAGCCACATACATTCTAACAGTATTCTTCCTTGTCAGCATATTCATTGCAGATTTGCTTTATGGTTACTTTGATCCAAGGGTGAGAACAGGTCAATGAGCAGTATAACACCACAGGAAATTAAACAAGAGTTTCTTAAAAGTAAAATTGGGATTGTCGGAATCACTATTCTTGGAATTCTTATTGCCATATCAATAATTGCAATTATTTCAATTCCAGTAGAGACATTTCAAGAGTGGAACAATCCAGGAAACTGGATCCTATATCCCAAAGTGGCAATTCCAATATGGGTAAATCTTTTCATGACAGAAAAAATTCCAGAGCACAAGATTCTTGAAAATCCAAATATTCAAACATATTCAGAAGGTGAAATTATGTTGTCATCCCATAAATTTGGTGTTAATTTTGATTATGGGTTTTTTCCAAATGATTTCATCTATGTGTTCTCATCAGAATATTCTGAATCAGTGTTATTACAAATGTCAGTAATAAGACCTGATGGTATAAAATTGGAATTATTATCTACATCATTACCACATTCTAACACAAAAACAATTCACAGTGAAAGAATTTTTTCAACAGATGAATCAATGAAAAAAAAATTATTGTTGCAATCAGACTTGTTTGAATTTGATTTGGAAGGACTGTCATCTGAAGACATTGTTTTTTCAAACACCAAAACAAATCAACCTCTTAAAGGAAATTACATTTTTTCAATTGACATGTATTCAGTAAATTCAGAAATCAAAAATCATGAATCCAAATTAATCATAGGTGGAAAGGCATTTGGAATAATGGGAACCGATGAATTGAGACGAGACCTTGCCATAGGATTGTTATGGGGAACACCACTTGCATTGTTCATTGGTCTAGTTGTATCTATTGCATCAGTAATAATGGGATTGTTGTATGGCGTATATGCAGGATTCAAAGGTAAAAAAACAGACGAAGTGATGATGAGATTCAATGATGTCATCTACGCGTTGCCAGCATTGCCATTTCTCATTATTTTATCAGTCACAATAAGTAACAGCATATTCGTTTTGGTAGGATTTTTAATGATTTTTGGTTGGGTAGGCATTGCAAAGGTTGCCAGAAGCATGTCTCTTCAAATCAAGACTAGGGGATACGTAGATGCAGCTAACATGATGGGACAAAAAAATTCTAAAATTGTGCTTAAACATATCTTACCTCAATTATTGCCATATGCATTTGCAAGTATTGCAATATCAGTTCCAGCAGCAATAACAACAGAAGCAGGTTTGAGTTTTCTAGGGTTAGGCGATCCATCATTTCCAACATGGGGACATATCCTTCATGATGCAAACACATTTGGAGCAGCAGCAAGGGGATTATGGTGGTGGATCATGCCACCAGGAGTAATGATAGCAATTGCAGGACTTGCATTTGTGTTTATAGGAAATGCTCTTGATGCAATAGTTAATCCAAAATTAAAACGATGATTAGAAATAACTTCGAATAATGCCTATTGCAGAATCATTTAGTTTTATTGTATAAGTTTGAGAGTTTGGATCAGTTGCTTTTGTTTCGGCTAAAATTTCAGTAAATTTTGTTTTTTCTTCTTCAGTAGCTCCTGCTTCATGAGTGCAAAGATTGAAAGCTTTGAGATTAAGATTGTTTTTTAACAAATGTGCAATAAATTGTTTATACTCTTCAGGATTTGTCCAATCTTTGTTCTTTTCCCCGCATGCGGAAATCCATACGTCAACAGAATTGTGAAAGATTACCTTTTGGCGAATTTCATCAAGAGACATTTTTAGAAGTCAGCACGTTGCATTTTGGAACCACATCGAGGACAAGAGCCACCTTTGTGTTTATTGTTACATACAAGACATACGTAACGTACACCACCAGAGCCACCTTGTGAACCCATTCCAAAGAATCCACCACCTCCAGTGCCAGAATCGCTACCACCATAACCGCCTCTCATACGATTCATGTATCGTCTTCTCAAAATTAATGGAAATGCGATAAATATTGCAAGTGCAGCTCCCAATCCATACGGAAATGGCAATACCATCTGAAGTCCAATACTGATAGCTAATGAAGCAAATAAGAATATCAAATAAGTTTTGTAATTAAACAATTCATAGAAAGTACCTTCAAAAAGGTTATAAAGTTTTGTTAGTTTTTTTAAAATTCCACTATAATTTTGAAGAATTATTTTATTGAAAGAGGGATAGAATTTCCCCCACTATCCCAAGCAAAAATAGAATCATCAGTATAAGGAGATTTTACAATCACGGAAACTAATCCAAAGAAATTATTCAAATCAGTAACAGAAGGTTCAGCTGAACCACTGGGATGAGAATGAACAATACCAACATAACTCATATCAAAAGGCAAAAAAGAATGAGGGAATCCTGCAAATGTAGGTCCAGTGTAATTAAATGGTGGAATCACAAGTCCATCGATGTTAATTTCACCATTTTTTGATTTTCCTTTAAGAATCAAGATTCCTTCATTAGGATGTTTCATTTGGCAATATGAGAGAATGCTATCAAGAACTTCTTTTTGAAGTATGACCTTGCGTTCAAATTTTTTCTTTTTGAATAACATGAAAGTTATAAAATTTTAAACTAATTTAATTTTAAGACATCAAAACAGTATATTTTGTGTTTGAGAATAAACGTAATTTTTTCTCAATTTCAGATACAAGTTTAGGTATATCAGAGTCAATTTCATCAACTTCAGCCTGAAATGTTTCAGATTTTAGTTGTAAATCACCCTTATTTTCAGATGCTTTAGTAAATTCAGATTCCAATGATGTTAATTTTTCAGAGCGTAAAGAATCCAGTTCATCAGACATTTGTTGATATTTTTCAAAATATTTTGAAACCTGAGAGATAAATCCATCCAGAGTCTCCTCAGTTTCAGTAATTTGAGACAATGTTTTATCAACATCTTTTACAGATATAGAACCCGAAACGATGCCTTTTCTAACATTTTCTAAAATCAGAATTACAGAATCTTTGTTTTGAGGAATCAAGATATCAAATGGATTTTCTACTAATTTTGTGAGAATATTTTTTTGGTCTTTATCTAAAGATGATGCATATTCATACCTTCCAAGAGGCCTAGAAATTTTTGTAAATTGAGAATTAATTTCATCTTTAATTTTTGATTTTTCATTTTCAAACAATTCTAAGGATTTTTTTGATTTCAAATATTTTTTATATTCATCAGAAGATTTGATTTCTTCAATAGATTTTTCTAAGGAAGAAATATGTTCTTTTGTAGATTCTAATTCATTGTTTGTATCAATGATTTTTTGAGTTTTTTCCATCTTTGTAGATTTAAGATTATCAATTTTTTTTAATGTGGCAATAATTTCACTAGAAGTTGATTTTGTATTTTCATAGTTTTGAAGAATGTCATGAATGTCAGAATGGTTTTGATTCATTACCTCCAGATTATCTTTTAATTGTGTAGCATATTTTTTTGCAAAAATATGAATGACCCTAGTCTGACGTCCTAAAACATCGCCTACTTTTTTTAGAATTTGATTTAGAGAATTATCCAGTTTTTTGGCATTGTCAATAGAAGAGACCTCAGGAAGCGAAACAACTCCTTTCTTAATCATATTAATTACCTGTTTTTTTCCTCTAACCACAATTATTGCAAGATGTTTATCAATATCATCAACGTTGAGGGTGTCTTTTTCAAGCATTTTTCCAACCTTAATCAAATCATCAATCAGTGGAGCAGTATTATTTCGAAGATGGTTTATCTCAGAAACTGTTTGAGATTCACGTAGTTTTTCAAGATCAGTGACAATTCTTTCTACATCATTTAGAGAGATGCTTTTTGTTTGAGGCGTCTCTTCAACAGGTTTTTCTTCTTGTTTCTTTTTCCCCCATCCAAAGACCATTTGATAGTATTTGCCAAGGGGGATTAAAAATGGTTGTACAAAATTTAAAACTTACAAGATTTGAGGGCTCATATGGCAAAAACATTGAAAAAATCATTTCATACAGGCACGGTTAAAAAAACAATAAAGATCAAAGCATCAAAAGACAAAGTCTGGAGAAAAGTCAGCAATATTGTTGGCCTTCCAACATGGTTGGTAGATGTAAAAAAGACAGTGTACCTTTCTAAAAAGAAAAAAGATGTAGGTGCAATAAGATTAATCACATTTGCAGATGGGAATCAAATTGAAGAACATGTTGTAGCATGGAAAACAGGGGAATATTTCACATATGTTGCAACCGAAGGATTGCCATTAAGAGCATATGTTGCAACAATATCCATCAAGCCAAAATCAAAAAATCTTGTGGAATTAACATGGCAGTCATATATCAACAGCAAAAAAATGTCAGAAAAACAATTCACAGATTTCCTTGTGTTTATGGGGTCATTTTACGATGCATCACTTGAAAATCTAAAAGCATTATTAGAAAAATAACACTAGAATTTTTTTGGGTCAAAATGTAAATACTGTGAAGCAAGAAAAAATAACATGACAGATATGCGATTTATCCTAATTGGGATAGGTCTAACTTTTGTGGGATTTTTAGTTTTAGGTGTGATGGGAGGTCAATATCAAGCTGCAACATTTGAGGAAAACGAATTTGGAACTTGTTACGAATATTTTGAAGATAAACCCCCACAGGAGATTAATTGTTCATTTAAGATAATGGACCAGACAGTATTTTTTGCATTGGTCATAGGATTGCTGGCAGCAGGGATGATTGCATTGGTTAAAGGTGTCAGGGGAGACTGGGACAGTAAAGTAAAACCAGAAGATATTGTAGGTCCAGGGAATTCACAAAATGAAGATTCCGAAGGAAAGCAAGACTAGGAATCTTTTTTAGATTTTATTTTTTCATATGCTTCAGGTTCATCTTCTTCTAATCTTTGAAAATATACTTCTTCATAGGGCATTTTTATCAATACATTATATCCAAATTTACTTTTAAGGTTAAGGAATGATTTCTACTTGTCTAGGCTCAGGAAGATTCTAGAATTTGTTTCATGTGGTTGACCATTTCTTCAAGCTCTTCCATCCTTTGATTGAATTGTTCATCAGTTAATTCATCTGGTTTGTTCAGAGTAATCAAAATTTCAGAATAATCTCCATTTGAAACAACCCTCATAGGAACATCCCATACAGATTCTTCATCCACATATTGATGGTCTAAAATACCAAGGGACTTGTTTTCATTAAATTTCAGCTTAGATTTTCCATGAGGTCCAGTAAATGACCACCATCCATCATCTTGGAATTTTGCATCAGGCATCATTTTACGAGGAAGTTGTAAAATTGCATCAAATGCATCACCGGTTTTTTTCTTTACAGTAATGGTGATGGTCCTAGATCTTGACACAATTTGAAACCAAGTTAATGATTAAAAAGGATATAGTAGTAATGACACGATTCAATTTGAAAACTATTTGTTAAGAAATTCTTTAATTTTTTTTAGATTTTCAACATTTGATTCATGAAACATGACCATGGATTCAGCAAGTGAATTTGGGAGGACAGTTTTGAGATTGTCGACTAGTTCGTCACCACTACGTATCATATTATCAATGAGTTTGTCTATCTCAGTTTTGTCGTCAACCATCTAAATTAGATTAACGTCAATCTAATTATCTTTTTTTATTAGGGTTGCAGTAGAACGAACCTTATCTAATTTTTGAATATTCCAAGATACAATTTCTCGAATTTTCTCAAAATTTTCCGCCTGTAATTTGACTAGCATATCATGGGTTCCGATAGTTTCAAAGACATCAACAACCTGTTCAAGTTCTTTGAGTTTTTCAATGATTTCGGCCTCTGCGCCTAACTCACAATTTAGCATAACGTAAGCATCAGTCATGAATCTAGCAAATAGTATTGATTATTTAAAGATGAATATTTTAGGTAGGGTTTACCAGATTACATGAACCAAGTCTTGGAGATTTCGTCTTGGTTTTGGGAATTTAGTTTGTTTAGGGTATCCAATACAAAGTACAGAAGAAGGAACCAAATCAGTTCCAATAACATCCATTACTTTTTGTTCATCAAACATTCCAATCCAAATAGAGCTCAACCCCAAAGCTTGTGCTGCTAATTGAGAGTATCCTGCTGCCAATGTAGCATCTTGGATAGCAAATTTCTTTAGTACATATTCAGGAAAATCAAATTTTACTCGGGACGGATTTTTACAGAAAATCAACACTACCGGAGCATCAACATAAGGTTGATTGTTACATGCTTCAATTAGTTGTTTTTTCTTTTCTGGGCTTTTTACGTAAAAAATTTCAAATCCCTGATAGTTTCCAGCAGTAGGAGCAGTATCAGCTGCTGCAATAATTTTATCAATTTTCACAGTCTCAACAGGTTTGTCTAAAAATTTTCTTGTAGATCGTCTCTTTGCCATGACAGCAAACAAATCAGTATCTACAACTTCAGTAGGTCCAGATTTTAAAATAAAATTAATTAATTCATTTCTCACATTAGGATTGGTGGATTCAGGAGTAATTTCAGGTTCATAACCCAGAGGATAGGTCTTTTCTTCTTTTATATCAGGAGTCATAAAATAACTAAAAGAAATTAGTATTAAAGAATTTGAAATTATTCCGCTTCAAATTTATCACAACCAGAAGTGCAAGGTTTGTTCATAACACCTTCGCATTTTCCAAAGGCATTATGCATGATTCTATGATGACCACAAATTTTACATTTTTCTCTAAAATGCAAAATTAATTCATCAGTTGAAAGATAAGAATTTTGAATCTTTGATTCAATATTATCAACCATATTGGTTCTCTTCAAAAAGCACCTTAAAAATTATGAATATATGTAATAAGTAAACAGCACAAAAACCAAAGCCCAGATTAGAAGAAAAGAAGGACCAAAGTTTAAAACTTAATCTAACTGCAATATTGTTAAAATCATACTTGGTATAACAGGTGCTCCGCTAGGTTCAATGCATTCAATTCCTAGCCCTTCATTTAGTTCTTCAACACACATCATAATGTTCAGAGTGTCTCCTTTGTTCAATTTTGTTAGTACCTGTAAAATGGCAACGTCTTTGACATCAGGATCTTTAATAGTTCGTCTAATGTTAGAGTTCGGAACATCCACATTATTGACTCTAAGCCACACATCTACCCATCTTGAAATATTACCAGATTCTTTTGCAATCTGAGGACCTGCAATAATCAAATACATTCCCGTATTGTTAATAGTAATTTGTCCTTTGTCAAATGAAATATGATGCTCACCACCATAGGTATCTTCTTGGGTATCTAACTCAATCTCAACTGGTTGTAAGGTAGTCGGTCTTTGAGTTACACATGAAGAAAATTGGCCAAATGCTTTTTGAAAAGTGAGATTATTTTTTAACAATCAATTTTACAAAAATTAATTCTATATAACATTATGTTTCACAATTTAAAAAAATTATGATATGAAGATATGCTTATATGTATTTAAGAAATTAAATTTTGATGAAAAATATTTTTTTATCATTTGTGATTATTTTATTTTCTACAATGATTCTAGCTTCACTTACCATCAATTATGCAGAAGCAAGAGCAGATTTAGAACGTTGTGGTTTTTTTGAAGTCAATGAGAATTGTGATTTATCCGGACTGTATCACTTAATTCTTGGAGATGTTATAATTGGAGGAATATTAGGAGCTGTTTTTTTCGTTTTAACTGAAAGAAACAATAGAGCTATTCAAAAGATTATCGCATCTGAAAAATCATGGTCAGATGCAAGAAGAGATTTTGCAGTTAGAAATATGAAAGATGCATTAAATACAATCATGTTTATTTCAGGAAGAATCAAGAAGTTAACTGAAATATATAACAAAAAAGGGGTAACAGATCCAAAAGAGGAAATTAAAGAGAAAATTAAAGATGAAGAAGCAGTTCTTCAGAGATTCTTACAAACTGCACGAAATGGATTAATTTATTCTAGTGATGTTTTCGATCCTGTCGTCATGTATCAAATTGAAGGAATGTGTACATTTATCAGTCAAATGTCAACAGTTCATGAAGGAGAAAAAATTCTTTTTCCAAAATACAATGATGCAATTCTCAAAATCAAAATTTTATACAAACAACTTCAAACATATAGAAATTTGACTCATTCATTTGAAGAATATGTTGAAGAATAGTAAATTGTTAACTAGTAATTTTTTGAATAGATTTTAAAGGAAATATTTTACGCCGGGAAAGGGATTCGAACCCCTGCACGCTTGCACGTAGCCGTTTTCGAGACGGCCGCCTTACCACTTGGCTACCCCGGCAATTAATATGAAATTTTCTCCATAATAAAGCAAATCAGAACTAGGATTTTTTATCAATTTCAAATAATTCATCATTGAATCTTTTTTTGATTTGTGTCTTGGTACGATTCCATTCTTCATCAGAAATATTATCAGTAAAAATAGAATAAAACCCTAAATCTGTTTTCAGAATAGAACAGATTTCCTGTTTTTCAGAATCAGATAAAGGAAAATACGAAGTAATTCTGGAAACAGTATTATCAGAAGATTTTATTTCAAATATTTTATCTTCAAGATAGGATGGGAGATTCAGTTTTGACATAATATATTGTAAATAAAATCAATATTAAAATCGATTTTTTCAAAAACCCGATCAGATTAAAAAGACAAACACAAAATAGCATAAAATTTCAACCAAAATCATGGGGTTAAATCTAAAAGATTTAGTTGTCAGAGAGAAAACAACATTAGAAGCATTTTCAAACAAAGTAATTGCAATTGATGCATACAATGCAATCTATCAATTTTTAGCAAGTATTAGAGGTCCAGATGGATTACAATTATCAGATGCAGAAGGCAGGATCACTAGTCATCTTAGTGGATTGTTATACAGAAACGTAAATTTTCTATCACTAGGGATAAAACCAGTTTATGTCTTTGATGGAAAACCACCATCCCTCAAAACAGCAGAAATTGAGCGTAGAAAACAAATCAAAATGGATGCCACCATAAAATACGAAAAAGCAATTGCAGATGGAAACATGGAAGACGCCAGAAAATATGCTCAACAAACCACAAGTATGAAAGATGGAATGGTAAAAGAATCAAAACAACTTTTGACATATTTTGGTATTCCATATATCGAAGCCCCATCAGAAGGAGAGGCAACTGCAGCTCATCTAACAAACACAGGGCAAGCATATGCTTCTGCAAGTCAAGATTTTGATTCAATTTTATGTGGTGCAAAAAGACTAGTCAGGAATTTTACAAACAGTGGTAGAAGAAAGATACCAAACAAAAACACATACATCGATATTGTTCCAGAAATTATTGAAACCCAAAAAACATTGGACTCATTAGAATTAACACGTGAAGAATTAATCGATGTGGGAATATTAATTGGGACTGATTTTAATCCCAATGGATTTGAAAGAGTCGGTCCAAAAACTGCACTTAAAATGATCAAACAATATTCAAGATTAGAAGATATTCCACAAATTCAGGAACAATTAGAAGAAATTGATTTTCAACAAATCAGAAAAATATTTTTGAATCCCGAAGTTGCAGATGTAAAAGAAATTGTCTTTGAGGATGTAGATTATGAAGGAATGATCAATTATCTTGTAAAAGAAAGGAGTTTTTCTGAAGACAGAGTAACCTCGACATTAAACAGATTAAAAAAAGCATTGGAAAAGAAAAGTCAAAATCTGGACCAGTGGTTCTGAAAATATTTCAATTTAATAACTAGTTCTTACAATTTTAAAAAATGCCGCAAACAGAAGCAAGAAAAACACTCAAAGATGCACCAGTGATGTGGAGAAGAATCAATTCCATAGGAGCAATACTTGACTGCAATTCCACTTATGCTGCAAACCTAGGATATGCAAAATCAGAGATTTTAGGTAAGACAATATTTGAACACGTGCCCAAAGAAGAGTGGCAAGACATGAACAATTCCCTCAAAACATGGTTTGAAACAGGAAAAGTAACTGACAGGAAAATCATATTCAAGAGACAAGACGGGAGTACATTTCCAGGAATGCTACATGCCACAAGCCTATATGATGAAAACAAAAATCTTCTAGGAAGCAATACTGTGATTTTTGACCTTACACAAATGACAGATGAAAAAATAAAAGAGTATGAACAGTTTTTCAAAGATGCAAATAACAGATTAGATGAAATCAAAGAAAAAGAATACAATGAATTAGACGAAGAATCAAAATCTGAATATGATGGACTAAAAGATATGTTTGAGATGTTATCTACAATTGATTTAAAGAAAATTTAATTTGATTCTTGAATAGATTTTTGAATTTCATCAAAAGCAGTTTGTACTTCAGTAACAGCAGCACCATCTTCTAAAGTGCTAACATCACCAATCTTTTCGTTATTTCCAATTGCCTTAAGCAATCGTCTCATAATTTTTCCACTTCGGGTCTTTGGTAATTTTGAGACAAAATAGATTTGTTTAGGAGTGGCGATTGCACCAATATCAGTTCTAATTTTTTCAACAAGTTCTTTTTCTAAAACTTTTGTGTCAGCGGTAACTCCTTCTTTAAGTACAACAAATGCAATTATCACTTCACCTTTAACTTCATCAGGAATACCACATGCAGCTGATTCAGCAACATCATCATGAGAGACAATACAACTTTCAAGTTCAGCAGTACCAATTCTATGTCCTGCAACTTTTAAGACATCATCTGCACGTCCAAGTAGCCAAATATATCCATCTGAGTCTTTTAGAGCATAGTCTCCAGGATAGTAACAGTTCTCATATTTTGACCAGTATACTGTCTTGTATTTTTGATCATCACCCCATAGTGTCAAAAGCATTCCAGGCCAAGGATTTCTAATTACGAGATAACCCTTGGTATCAGGTGCAACATCATCGCCATTTTCATCTACAACAGTGATATTTACGCCTGGAATAGGACGTGTTCCAGAGCCAGGTTTTAGTGGAATTGTTTCTATGCCAGGTAAAGGGGAAATCAACATTCCTCCAGTCTCTGTTTGCCACCAAGTATCAATTATTGGACACTTTTCTTTACCAATAGTTTTGTAATACCATTTCCAAACTTCAGGATTGATTGGTTCTCCAACAGTTCCAAGTAATCGTAATGATGAAAGATCAAATGAATTTGGAATATCATCTCCAAATTTCATAAACATTCTAAGCGCAGTTGGTGTGGTGTAAAAAATTGTGGCGTTGTATTTTTGTAAAATATCCCACATTCTTGACGCATCAGGAAAATCAGGTGCACCCTCATACATAATCTCTGTTGCACCATGTAACAAAGGTGCGTAAACAACATAACTATGACCAGTAACCCATCCAATATCAGCTGTACAAAAAAATACATCAGAATCTTTAATGTCAAATGCCCATTTGAAAGTAGAATGAAGATGAGTCAGATATCCGCCGGTTCCATGTAAAACACCTTTTGGTTTTCCAGTAGTTCCCGAAGTGTACAAAATGTAAAGTGGATGTGTACTATCTAATTTTTCTGCAGGGCAATCATCAGATGCATTTTCCATTAGTTCATTCCAAAGTTTATCTTTTGAAGACATTGAAATTTCATTTTTTGTTCGTTCCACAACTACAACATTTTTAACAAAATCAAAGTCTTTGATTGCTTCATCAACTACCTCTTTGAGTTTTACAATTTTTCCACGACGATAGCCTCCATCTGCAGTGACTATAACTTTGGATTTTGAATCATCAACTCTGTCTTTAATAGATGTTGCACTAAATCCTGAAAAGATAACAGTGTGAGGTGCTCCAATTCTAGCACATGCCAACATTGCAATTGGCAATTCTGGAATCATTGGAAGATACAAAGTCACACGATCTCCTTTTTCCACACCAAGAGATTTGAGAACATTTGAGAATTTTTTGACTTGAGACAACATCTCAGAATATGTGAGAATCTTAGAATCACCATTCTCACCTTCCCATAATATGGCAGGTTTTTGGGATTTTGTCTCCTGATGGACATCTAGAGCGTTGTATGAGGCATTAATTGTGCCTCCAACAAACCATTTTGCAAAAGGAGGTTGCCAATCTAAGGTCTTGCTCCAAGGCGAAAACCAGGTGAGTTTTTTTGCCTGATCATCCCAAAATGAGACATAATCAGAATCGGCTTTACTGCGGATGGTGTTATCATTATTTCCAAGCCCGATATCATAGGTCTCAGCCAACAAAAAGTGTATGAACTAAGATCTTTCTAAATGTTAAAAAAATAATTAAAAAAATTATTGTGCTTCCATTCTAGCAAGCCAATCATTATCGTTGTCGTCTTTTGGAGTCTCTGCGGTCACCTGTTGGGGTGGTTCTGGAAATGCAAATGTTACTTCAGATTCTGTTGGAGGTTCTGGCATAGGGGATGCGCTTACCTCAATTGGTTCTGAAGGTGTTGTAACGGGTTCTGTTGGTGCTTCCGGAAGACTTGTTTGAACTACTTGTTGTGGTTCATTTGTCTCCAGATATGAAACGGCTGATTCTTGGATGTCTGGTGTAGGAGGAGCTGTTATCTCTTGCACTTCCAATGACAAGTCTGCAATTCTACTCTTAACATTCTCAATTTCTGCGACTTCGTGAGTTACATGCTCAATTACCTCAGTTGTGCATGCTTTCACAGTTTCAAATGTTTCTTCAGAGATTTCATTGCTCTTGTATTGTACTTTTGCATCAAATGATAACATCTTTGCAGACTTCATTTGTTCATCTAACTCTGTCAATCTTGCCTCAAGTTTGGCTTTGATTTCACTTTCTGTTTCATCTAATGATACAAGTTTTGACTTGTATTTTTCATGAATGATTTCTGCATCTTCTTTCATGTCATCATTTTCTGAAACAATATCAATCAAGGCCTTTAGACGACGTAACGTTAGTTGTTTTTCACGAATGAGTCTTTGTGAGTCGAGTCTCCATTTTGGAATGAAAATAACTACATCGCCTTGAACTACTAGTTGCTCATATTGGATTTGCTGTAATCCTTGAGAACCGCAGTCAACGCCGACGGATTGAATACTACCGTCAATGTCAGTTATTGTTCCTGCAACTTTACCCATGAATGTTCCGTACATGTCTTTGACGTTTTTACCGATTATCTCGATATCGTCTTTGGTCATGTGAGTAACTTTAGAGATTTGTATAACCAACAAAGTGTAAGTAATCTTTTTAGTTTTGGTAAGATTATTTTTACTAACTCAAAATCACATATTTTGTAGAAATTTTAAAATTTAGAGGTCAATTAGTAGGCTCATGATTCAAAGAGAAGAACTTGAACAGATTTTGAATTTTGTATCAAACAGATGGTCTGAAGTTGCTAAAGAAAAAGACAGTAAAGTTATGGAGAATTTGCCAAGTGATTTTTGGATGAATTCTGTTGGAGGTAAAACTGCCAACAATGGCTTTTGGGTCACCACTTTGATGTATACTGAAAATGAAGCTGATGCAGCTGCATTCAAAGAAGTGTTACTTAGATGGCAAGCAAAAGGCCAAGAAGGCAATAAAGACAAAGCCCCCGATCTAATTCAAATTGGAAAAAAGAAATAGACTATTAATAATTGAAAAACCTGACAACAATATTGTCAGAATTTTCAGTTAAAGAAAAAAAGATTTTATCAGATCATTTTTCAAATACTGATGGCAATGTGTTTGCCATAATTACACCACAACAAGTTGATCGTGGTGCATTAATGTCAAGATACAGTCGAACTGACAAAAGTATGCGACGAATTTTTCTTGATGAATTTTTGAAAAATAAAAACAGAGGAGAGGAATTTTACAATAGAGTACTTTTAGAATATGGGGATGATTCAGTTGCAGAACTTGGAGAAGCACAAATTGCAATTGAAGGATTATCAAACATTGCAGTAAAAAAAATTGAAGACAGAAGAATTGGGTTATCATATTTAGAAAAATCATCAAGATACGTTGCATGGAACAAAAAAGAAAAAGGAAAATACAGATTTTACAGAGATCCAGAAATTATGAAATCTAAATTTGCAGATATGTATGAAGAAACATGTAATTTTTCATTTGATGTTTACTCAAGAAACATTGAACCAATGATAAATTATGTAAGAGAAAAATATCCAATTGAAAAATACAACTTTAAAGATTCAAGAGATGGGAAAGAAAAATCATTTTCTAAATTAAAAAATGAAAGTGACATAAATTCTGCAAATATGATTTACAAAGGTTCAACAAAAGCTAAAGCATTGGATATTTTGAGAGGGCTATTACCTGCATCAACTTTGACAAATGTAGGAATCACAGGTAATGGAAGAGCATTTGAATATCTCCTTACAGTTCTAGCCTCATCTGACCTCAAAGAAGAGCAAGATTTAGCCTCAAAAATCAAGATAGAACTTGATAAAATCATAAAATCATTTGTTCGAAGAGCAGATGACAAACATGGAAAGGCATTTCAAAAATACCTCAGAGATGTGAAAAATAAATCAAAGGCAATATCAACAAAACAAATTAAATCAAATCCAAAAAAAGGAACTAGAACAAAATTAGTAGATTATGAATCAGAAAAAGTTGCAATTGATAAAATTATCACAAGTATAATGTATGAGCAATCTCCAAGTACATCATATCAAGACATTTTGCAACAAGTTAAAAAAATGTCAATGAAAAATAAAACAAAAATCATTGACGAATTTGCAAAACTTAGAACAAACAGAAGACATAGACCATCACGAGCATTTGAAAATGTCTATTATACATTTGATTTGTATAACAATTTTGGAATGTTTAGAGACTTTCACAGACATAGAGCGTTAACATTAGAAAGGCAATTACTTACAACAGATCATGGATACAACATCCCTAATGAAATAAAGATTCTAGGTATTGAAAAGGACTTTAAAGATTGTATGAACAAAACAAAAGAAACATTTGATAAAATTAGAAAAAAATATCCCGAACAAGGACAGTATGTAGTAAACTTTGCATATAATTATCCATACTTTATAAAATTCAATTTAAGAGAAGCATGTCATTTAATAGAATTAAGAACAGTACCACAAGGACATGTTGATTATAGAAGGGTTGCACAACAAATGTTTCAACAAATTAACAAAGTACATCCAAGTTTAAGCAAAATCATGAAGTTTGTAGATATGAAAGAATATGATCTAGAGAGATTTGAATCAGAAAAAAGAACTGAAGAAAAAAGAAAGAAATTGAAATAGAAAATATTGAAATATTTTAAAAAAGAATCCATACCATGACAGAAAAAATCAGAAAAACACCAGAAGAATGGAAAGAACAGTTAACACCTGATCAGTATGAAATTTGCATAAATCACGGAACAGAGCCGCCATTTTCTGGAAAATATAACAATTCAAAACTTGAAGGGAAGTTCAAATGTACGTGTTGCGGGGAAGAATTATTCTCATCAGATGCAAAATTT
Organism: Candidatus Nitrosopumilus sp. SW; assembly: GCF_006740685.1. NCBI lineage: Archaea > Thermoproteati > Nitrososphaerota > Nitrososphaeria > Nitrosopumilales > Nitrosopumilaceae > Nitrosopumilus > Candidatus Nitrosopumilus sp. SW. Next base: position 203,184 of record NZ_CP035425.1, read on the forward strand.
GATTCAGGTTCTGGTTGGCCAAGTTTCTGGGAGCCAGTTTCAGAAGACAAGATCGAGTACATTTCAGACACATCATATGGAATGGTAAGAACTGAAGTCAATTGTAACAAGTGTGGAGCACACTTAGGACATGTTTTTGATGATGGACCCCAGCCTACAAACCAAAGATATTGTATCAATTCAATTTCATTACAACATGAAAAAGATGATGAAGGTCAATAATTTCAAAAATTATTAATAAAACACATTTAATGATAAGAAAATTAAATGAAAAAGAAAATGGACAACAAACATTGGAAAAGGAATGACGTGATTTGAGAATAATATTGTGTGGATTTGGTGTTGTTGGCCAAAGTTTAGTTAAATTATTTGATTCTAGAGCAGAGGATTTGTATGCAAAGTACGGATTAAAACCCAGAGTTGTAGGGGTTTTTGACAGTAAAGGGAGTGCAGTTAATCCTTCAGGATTAGATTTAAACAAACTTATCGAAGTCAAGAAAAAATTTGGAACTGTAAAAAATTATGCTGACACAAAAAATACAATGTCAGGTATCGACATGCTCAAAAATGTGGAAGCAGATGTGCTCATTGAAACTACTGCAAGTAATTACAAAGATGCAGAACCAGGAATGACACACATCACAACTGCAATGAAAAAAGGAATGCATGTGATCTCAGTAAACAAAGGTCCATTGGCACTTGCATTTCCCTCACTAATGGAGCTTGCAACATACAATCAAGTTATGTTCAAATTTAGTGGGACAGTTGGTGGAGGAACACCAATTCTAGATTATGCAAAAAATAGCCTTAGCGGAGAGAGAATCATATCATTTGCAGGCATTCTAAATGGAACAACAAATTATATCCTAACAAACATGGCAACAGGAATTTCATATGAAGATGCGCTCAAGGATGCCCAAGAGAAAGGATACGTAGAAGCAGATGAGTCTTTAGATTTAGACGGTCTTGATGCAGCAGCTAAATTAGTAATTCTTGCAAATTGGATTATGGGAATGAAAGTAACAATGCCAGACATTAATTGTACTGGAATTCGTAAAGTAACAACTGAAGACATCAAAAAGGCAGCTAAAAACAATTGTTCAGTAAAATTAATCGCATCATGTAACAAAGAACTGATAGTTGCACCAAAAGAGGTTTCAAATGATGATCCACTTTGTGTAAATGGGACACTTAATGCAATTGCATTTACATCAGAGCATTCAGGCACACAAACAATAATCGGAAGAGGTGCAGGAGGTATGGAAACTGCCAGTTCCATTCTAAGAGATTTGCTAGACATTAGACAAGAGATCGCAAGAACTTGAAGTCAAATCTAATTTCAAAGAGTGAGACATCTGCACTCTTAAAAACAGTTTCAGAAGAGTGGGGAATCGAATTTCCTAAAATCAAAAATCTTAAAGTACATCAAATTTTAGATGACGCACAAATCATTACAGGAAATGGAATTAAAATTCTAAAAATTAATGATGATTATTTGCCGTTTTTATCAGAAACAGAAACTCTAGAAAAATTTCCTAGTGTTACAGTAGATATGGGTGCAGTCAAATTCATGTGTAAAGGTGCAAATCTGATGAGGCCAGGAATCAAATCATTTACTGAATTTGAAAAAGATAAACTGGTTTGTATTGTTGAAGAATCGCAACACAAATTCTTAGCAGTAGGAAAATCAGTTGTATCAAGTGAAGAATTAGAAAAAATGGATAAAGGCGAAGTTCTAAAAAACCTTCATTATATTTCAGATAAATTCTGGGAAACTGGAAAAACGATTTATGATTAACTTGGTCTTTTTAATTTTTTAACAAATTCTTGTAAATTTTTGATATGAGTTCCTTCCCAGTAGATCTGACCACAATTTTCACACCTCCAAAATTTTTCGTTATTATCAAAAACGCCTTGAGGTATATTTTTTGAAATTTTTGATTTTTCTACCATAGAAGTTAGAGAATTGCATTTTGTACATCTTGCAATATCACCAGAAATACCATTTAATTTCAAATTAGTTTGTTTGATAATTTCTAAAAATTGTTCAATTTCATTTTCTTGAGTAAGATAGACAACAGAAATGTTATTCTTTTTTGCTTTGTTAGTTAATTCACTATCTTTAGTAATGATCACTCTGTTCTCATTTTTAGATTTTTCAATTAATACAGAATCATCAACATCAGACAAATATTCTGAATCAAAACCTAATAGACGTAATTTTTTGGCAATATTGCCAAGCATAGCATCAACACAGAATAACATTATTTGTTAAAATTTTATTTTATTTCTTCTGTAAATTCTTCTGTACCATCTTTGGTAATTACAAGAACATCCAAACCGTCACCACTTGCAGAATCTCTAAGTGATGCTGCACGTACTGCACGTTTTGCCAAATCAATTGCTTCATCCTTTGTCATGTTTGGTTTGAATTGAGGATCAAGTACACCTAATGCCATTTCAGCACCAGTTCCAACTGCTGCATATTCATCAGGAAGAACGGAACCTAATGGGTCCAAAGTATACATAATTGGTTTATCTACAACACCACCAACTATCACCTGAGTCAATAATGGGAAATATCTTCTCTCATACATCATATTTGACATCATTTTGGCAACAGTGTTTGGAGGAACATCTCTTTTGAGTTCCATTTTTCTAATTTTAGCAAGAGCAGCAATTTGTAATGATAAAATCTGCATATCGGCGACAAGACCAGCACAAGTTGCTCCAACTTTAGGAGTGATAGGAAAAGTCTTCTTTGTGGTTTTGCTTACCAGAAAGTTTCCAAATGCGATCCTTTTTTCGCTAGCAAAAACTACGCCACCATCAAAAGTAATTCCAACAGCAGTTGCTCCTGGCATATACATTGACATATTTCAAATAATTTTGCAGCATAATAAAGGGCTTTCTACAATTTACAGAGAAACAATCAGCAAAATAGTTATACTAAAAAAAAATCTTTGAGTCATGGCTACTAGTGAAATTAGCAAACGAAATTTTGTAGACATTTCGTTTATGGGTCTAAGATCATCAATAGGTGTGATCTTCATTGTTGCAGGCATGTCTAAACTTGGCAATCCAGGGTTTGGAGGATTTTTGAGTAGTTTAGGATTACCACCAGAAATGCACATACCCATAGCATTAGCAGAATTAATTCCAGGAATTCTATTAATCATAGGAGTTTTGAGTAGAATTTCTGCATCACTGATTTCAATAATTATGATAGGAGCAATTTTTGTCGTAAAAGAAGCTCAAAGTCTCACAGGAGATGGAGGGTATCGCATTGATTTGATATTGCTTGCAGCATGCTTGGTAATAGTTGCAGGAGGTCCAGGTAGAGTTTCACTAGCACATATTGTTAAGAAACTACCTAGATGCCTCCATTAGGACTTTCCAAAATTCTCCATTATCAAACATGTACATTTTGTCATTTTCTTGAGTAAGTCAATTCGTGCAAATTCATTTGGAGAATGAATTCTTGAAAACATGTAGGTACTTCCTATTGAAATGCAAGGAGCCTTTAGTACATCAACAAAAGGATACATCGGACCAGTGCCAGCATTTGATACGTTTAGAATGGATTTTCCAAAGGATTTGTTAGCTGCATCTTTTACTTGAGATACAAATGGATTTGAAGAATTTGTTCTAGCAGCTGCTTCCCCATGAAATACTTTGATTCCAATATCAGAGAATCCATGTGATTTTAGATGTTTTTTCAAACGTGTGACTTGTTTTTTTGGATCCATTTTAGGAATCAATCTAAAATCAATCTTTACAAGGGATTCTGAAGGAAGTACAGTTTTTGCACCATCTCCAGTATATCCAGAAATGAATCCTGCAATATTACAAGTGGCATCTCCAACTAGAGCCTTTTTTGCATCAATTCCTTTCTTATTTCCAACAAATGACTTGATGCCAAATTCCTTTTTGAAGTCATTTTCATCAAAGGGTTCACTTTGAATTAATTTCAAATCTTGTTTTGAGAAAGGAGTTACCTCTTTGTACCAATCTTTGATGAGTATTTTTCCATTGGAATCACGTAGAGTGTGAACTGCTTCAATCAATCGCCATGCAGGATTTTTTATCAAAACTGCCAAACTAGAATGTGCATCTCTGACAGATTCTTTGACAGATAATTCGACAAAGAGTAATCCCTTCATTCCAAGTCCAATAATAGGTCTATTTTTTGCATCAACATATCCAAATTCCCAGATTACGCCATCACAAGCAAATTTCTTTTTGTATTTTTTTAGATAATCTTCAATATGAGCACTGCCAGTCTCCTCTTCACCTTCAATTACAAATTTTATGTTACAAGGAACATCACCAGTTGTTTTAAGACAAGCCTCAACTGCTTTGATTCTAGTAATTAGTTCGCCTTTGTCATCAGTTGCTCCACGTCCAAAGATTTTGTTTCCTTTACGAACTCCACTAAATGGTGGAGAATCCCATAAATCAAATGGCTCAGCTGGTTGTACATCATAATGATTGTAAAACATGAGAGTTTTGTTGGGATTTTGTTTTGACTTTATTTCACCATAAACAATAGGAGCTACACCTTTTCTTAGTCGTAAAATTTCAGATTTTACTCCAGCCTTTTTCAATAATTTTTGAACTAATTTTGCACATTCTTCGATTCCTTCGTTTTTTGCAGAGACACTAGGCTGTCTAATCAGCGTTTGAAGATCTGAAATCAGATTTTCCATGTGAGTATCAATATGTTTTAGGGGATTCATGGCCTTACACTATTTTATCAAAGGGCTTCATTACAGAGGGGATCTCAGTTAGAAGATCCATTGAAGTCATATGCAATCCCAGTTTCTTTTGGACTACTTTTCCTGCCAATCCATTGACAAATGCAGCAGCTGCTGCAGATTCCAGAGGTTTTCTATTTTTTGATAGTAATCCTGCAACCAATCCAGACAAAACATCTCCAGTTCCACCAACAGTCATTGCAGGAATTTTTTTCTCATAGAGATAAGTAGTGTTTCCATCAGAGATAACGTCAGTTGCACCTTTTAGTAAAATAGTAATTCCAAACTTTTTTGCTTTTTCTTCTACTAATTTTATTCGTTCATTTTTAGAATTAGAAGGTTCTTGTCCAAACAGTCTTTTGAATTCTCCTGCATGAGGAGTAACTACAACATTCTTGTTTGCCAAAAGAGGCAACACTTCAGGAATTAATGCACTAGCATCAAGGGACAATCTAACATCTCTATCCAAAAGGGATTTGACAAGATGCAAAAGTGCATTTTTTTCTTGAACAGCAAGTCCCATTCCAATTGTTGCAGAATCCAGTTTTCGGGGCAATGCTCCCAAGAGTTTGTTCACAGCGCCACGGGTTAGTTTTTGATCAACCAGTGGAATTACAATCAAATTTGGAGATACAGAACGAGTAGATGAGACGTTAATTTTAGGAACAGAAGTGTAAACTAGATCAGTGCCAGATCTTAATGCTGCAACTGAAGATAGAATTGGAGCACCATGGTAAATGTAACTTCCACCAACAACTAAAACAACACCATTTTCACCTTTTCGAGATTTCGCTTTTCTAGCAGGAATGAATTTTTTCACCAGTGCAGTTGTTAGTGTTTTTCGAGCCAATATGACACCTCTAAAGAATAGATGAATAAATCTTGTTTTAAAAATTAGGAGGTTTTCTTGCTTGTTTTCTTGGTGGTTTTCTTGCTTGTTTTAGAAACAGATGTTGTTTTTGAAGAAGATTTCTTTGATTCTCTTCCAAAAAAAGCCTTTCTTGCAAAGCAGAGATAAGTGGTATGACCTATTCCTTGAAAAGAATGTCTTGTTTTTCCTTCACGAGCTTCAATTGTTCTTAAGATATGTTCGGTGGATTCAATATCAGTAAATTCATTCTCAACTAGAGCCATCGTTAATTTCTCTAATTGGTTCATTGTAGGGCATATTGCAAAGATAGAACCACTGCCTTTGAGCATTTTACGAACTTGTGGAATCACTACCCAGGGGTCACCAAGATCAATTAATGCCACATCCATATCTTCAAGGGGCATCTTCTTTGCAGTTTTCAAATCTTGGTTATGTTGTGTAACATATTTTGAGACTCCAGCCTTTTTGATATTTTTTTCAGCTATCTTCATGAAATTTTCATCAACATCAAAAGTGTAAACATGTCCACGAGGTTTTACAATACTTGCAATACATGAAGTAAGAGAACCACTACCAGTTCCTATTTCTAAAATTTTCTGACCGCTTTCAATTCCAGCCCTTGCAATAATGTAACCAATATCTTTTGGATAAACTATCTGTGTACCATGCTGTATTTTCATGACATAGTCATACATTGTTGGTTTGAGCAAATAGACATACTTGTCCTTGTTTGTGACAAGTCTAGAACCATATTCTTTTCCTATAGCATCAGAATGTTTGATAACTCCAATATGAGTATGAAGAGAATCCTTTTTTGAGATTTTAACTAGCCATTTTTTTGAATGATTAAAGTAGAATAATACAGAAGAATTTTGTTTTATTTTATCCATAAATTTTGCTGAGAAATTTTAGATAAGAATCTATGGTTTTAGAAATTAAGCACTACGCTTAAGTTTACAACTAGTTCACGAAAATTATGGATCTTAATGAACTGCATCAAAGAGAGATAGATTCGCTTCGAGATGAAAATATAGAATTGCGAAAAAAAGTCCAAGAACTTGAGGCTAAAATCAAAGAATTAGAGAGTAAAAATTGAATTTCAACTGTGTGTTTCCAGATTGCAACTACAAAGAAAACAACATCAAAGAAGAGGAATTTCTAAAACATTTGAGAGAAGAACACCATAGTGAAATCACATCTATTTCAAAAAAAGAAGAAATTTCAATAGATATGGCAGAAATGATAACAGTGTCAAATTCCAAGGTATTCATCAACTCATAGTATACAAAGTTAGCAGCAGGTGAGAATCAAGATCATTGTTAAATATCATTTTGACGTATAGTATGTAACGAGAAAACCTTTTTTCTGCGTCGTAGAATAAAGGTATGGAAAGCGTTTCATGTTAGGTCAACGTCCTAGGAAAAAATACGCTTTCCGTGTGTCTCGTTGTTTTAAAAAATTGTCATTTTAACACAAATAGTATTTTAGTAACTAAAAAAGAACAATATGAAATGGCAGAATTAAAAGTTCAAGGTTCTGGAGGATATGTTATTGCAGACCTTACTGATGAACAAGCAAAAAAAGCAGATTTGGGAGTAGGAAAATTATTTCTAGCACCAATAGGAAAAATTGAAACTGAAAAAATGTTAAAACATTATTGTAATAATTGTGAAACCGAATTTGATAATCCACCAAAAATTCAGTTAGAAGAAAGTCCTAATGAAGAAGTTGCAGATAATTTGATCTTAATTGAGAGAGGTCAATACGTCTGTGAAAAATGCAATGGAGTCATAGGAGAATACAGAGAATTCCAAAAGAAAGGCGAAGTTGGTAACGCAAGACCATCAGAATAATTGATAGGCGTACAAATAACCCGTATTCAATAAATACAGTAGTTTTTGATGATTAACATGGCAAATCAAAAATGCGTTTCTTGTGGCATAGGATTTTTCTCACCAACAGGTTCAGACAAATGTTCTAGATGTGCAGGAAAAGAAACAGAGGGTCATGGAGGACATGATTCCTGCGGTTGTGGACACAGCCATTAACTCTTTTTTCTATAACATGCATATATTGCACATATTGTGAGTGGTTTTATGGTAAAGACATCTGATGAAATGAAAAATCTTGTTGAAGAATTCATCAAAGTAACTAAGATCAATTATGAAGATCAAACTGACAAAGTCAAAGAGAAAAGCAATCTAATTGAATGGCAGTTTAGAGTAGGAACAAATGTCATTGTAAGTAAAAATGCAAACAGAGCAGACAGAATTCATTTGAATGTAAATATGAGATTCCCACCTGAAGATGCAAAATTATTGGTAATGAAAAACCCATCATTTTCAAAGGCAGTGATGGACATCAGTGAAATATGTACAATTTGTAATGTAGGACATCAGTGGGTAAAAGACAAAGAAAACATTGCAGGTTTGGCAATATTTTCACATGTTGATGAACAAATTTTAGACAGAATATCATTTCATGACACCTGGGATAATGTTGCAAGAGTAACTGCACATATTCAAAAAATCCTTCGTTCTAATTTTAGCGGTTTTTCAGGACAGGCAAATTCGGATGAGACCACTGAAAAGTCAATGTATGGATAATAGCAAAAAGCAAGGTTTATTGACTTTGAATATTCAATTTTCTTAATTGGTTTGCATGCCAAATAGTGTTTACCGAGTATTGGCCAAGAAATGATCAAACAAGAGTTGAGTTATTTTTATGTTCTCCAAGTAGACAAAAGATACAAGTATCATAATAGACATTGGATATTTTTCGTTCACATCCACACTTGCAAGGGCATATTTTGTTCATTGTCGTTAAAAGATATTTTTTATGAACTTAAGTATGATTAACTAGTCTTTAGATTCTTCATAATTTTCGTCACTTTCATAATTTTCTTTCAAGTCAAGTTGATGCTGTTCGTCTTTCATCTCTTCTTGCTCAGCTGACCTATTTTCAGAATCAGTTGATGTGTCTTTAGTTTTTTTGAATTTGTCTAGAAATCCCATAACATCTATACATTTTCTAAGAACTTAAGCATATTGATTAGTATCAAAAGAGTTTAGAATCTAACCCTAACTATCCAAATAACCACGTTCATTTACGTGATAGGCCGTTAGGAACTATGTTGTATTGCCACTTTTGTGAGAAATGTTATGTGTTATGTGAAAAGATTAGAGAGTCAGATACTCAATGGTGGGTTTGCCCTAGTTGTCATTTCCATTATCCAGTTGAATGATTAGAATCTAAGTGCTCTTTATGTATAATGAACTGCCTATTACATTATGACAAAAGAAGAAAAAGAAAAAATCTTTGAAGAAGTTATTTTAGGTCTTAGAAAAAAATTCACCGATTATGATAAAGAATACCTAGAGGAAAAGTATCGAAGACTACCTTTAGACTAGAGTTTAGAATCTAAGTAAAGGTCACAAACCAATCATTCTCTTGGTTTAATACGTGTCAATTGAACTGAACGTGCCGTCAATAGGTTTGTAGGTAAAACCAAATTAGGCACATACGGAAGCAAAAACCTTCATTTTAATCATCATCCTTCTTCATTCAAAAATTCTCCATCATCCTCAAATCCTGTTTTAGGAGTTGTCATGTCAAAACCAATTTCTTTGCATTGAGGGCATTTTGAAATGTTTATGATCCCCACTATTTTAGAAAAATTATTCCCACATTTTTCGCATACATGTGATTTATTCATAGACGTCACTGATTACATTTTCTAATTAATTAAGATGTTGTAAAAACCGTTTTGAATATCAGAATTTCATTATGTACAGGATAAGGTATCTTTCACAATTCATTTGATTATGATTTTATATTTGCAAAGCAGGTCAAGAAATAACCTCAAATCTTTTTTGTGTTCCTTTTCTGACTCGTTTAGTTCCTTGAGCAAGTCTTTGTAGTCATAATCTGAATGAGATTCCATTGATTCCTGATTCACCTCGTTTATTGAGATCCTTTTTTGGATCTGTCGGATTTTGTTTTCTCCGTATTCTATTGTAGAATTAATCTTCTGCATATACTCATTAGGATTTTGCTTTGAATTATCCTGCTGTCCAGTCATTTTTGCAACTATCTCATGGTTTTGCAGAATCTGATTCCATTCCTCAAGTGTTAATGGATATTTTAGTATGCAAACTTCAGTTCCATCAGGTATGTCTTTGTGTATGTATTCTGTAGTATGTATTACTCTATCTTCACTCAATTTGGTTTTGTAAGATAACATATTTGATGTCATTGGATAGATTCCTTCTTCCACACATTACACGCAGGACATCTGTTTGTTAACTTGTTTGTTATTTTTTTTAAGAACACGTTACCACAATTCTCACAGGATCTCAAATCATCAATTGAAATCATGATCTTATGCCGTTTTTCCTGCAATGCGTGTTGCCTTTTCTTTCAAATGAGTCTTTTCATGAAGAAGTAGTTTTTGAATATCCCCTTCAGAGGAATCCCAAGTAAATTTGCAGTATTTGCAATGATATGTCATTTATTTTTCTACCCCCACGGGTTTCTTTTCTTCGGATTCTTTGAATGCGTTTACGTCCTTTGATGTCTTTTCTTTTTTTCCTTTTAGTCTTGCAAAAATATTTTTTAACATGATTATGTTGGTCGTTCCTGCTTATTAAGACATGATGAAAATGATTTACTATAGAATAGACACAACTATACTTCCCCTTAACTATTAGTGACCAGCCACAATAGTCATTATAATGAAAAAACAAACAAAACATCCACAAATTAACAAAAATAACAAAACAAAACCTGAAAATTTAGCTAAAAAAGAATATTTGGAAACTCTTGATAAATTAAAAAAAGACATCAGGGAAGAACAAAATTAGAATTCAAGTGGAATTGATCAGAAACAAAATCATGGCAAAAAGAATAGAAGAAAAGGACTGTAGTTTACCCAAAAATAAGAAGAATCTCAAGTCACAATAATTACAAATCGGTTAAGATCCGGTACAATAATGTCTCTAGTTTGAATTACGAAGATTAACCTGTATTTTCTATTTTTTCATAACATTTTTGTCCAGTTCTTTTCCATATGAATTCCGAAGTAAAATAGGAGTTATGAATATAGTTACCAATACAACCAAGACTATTGTAGAATAAATTATCTCATCAAATATTCCTGCAGATAACCCAACTCCCATAGTGATAAATGCTACCTCTCCTCTGCCAATCATCCCATATCCGACGCGCAATCCCTTTGTTCTATTTTTTAACATAACTATTGAAGGAAGTCCACATCCAATAATTTTGCTAAATATCGCCACTGCCAAAATCACAATAAAGAAAACAAAATTCATTTCATTAATCTGTGCAAGATTGACATGTGCACCAATGATAACAAAAAACAATGGCTCTACAATCACCTTTAACCTTCCCACAAATTCCCTTACCTGGCCTGCCAGCTTTGAACCCGCAAGTCCCATTCCTGCAGCAAATGCCCCGACAATAGGATTCAGCCCCACAGTGGATGCAATAGCTGCAAATCCAAATGCAGAACCCAATGATGCAGCCTCTTTGGCTCCTCTTGCCTCCAGAGAGGATGGCTTGCTCAAAGATACACCGTGGACAATTTTGGGGAGTATGAACACGGCACCCATCAAAATTAAAAACCAAAGACCGACATCTCTTGCAACGGTGAAAAATATTGATTCGACACTTGGCATAGTGTGAAGTGTAACTAGTGAAATTACTGCTGAAAGCACAGCCAATCCAACCACATCATCTAAAACCGCCGCGTTTACCAAGATGTTTCCTTCCTCTGATTTTTCCTTTTTGAGTTCTTCAAGAATTGTTACTGCAACTACAATGCTAGTTGCACTTAGCGTTGCTCCGATGATGACTGCCACTGTCCAGTCAAATCCAAACAAACTGGATACATAGTATCCTAATACCAAAGGAACTACAACACCCATGACTCCAACAACAGCAGACCGATATCCTGCTTTTATCAAACCATGAAATGTAAAGTGAAGCCCTGCTGAAAACAAAATGATAATTCCAGAAATCTGCCAAAGAGACAGCATGATTTCATTTAGATTCACTATGGAATTCTCAAAGAAAGGGATGATACCACCAAGTGCAAACGGTCCAAGCAATACACCGGCCAAAACAAATCCGACAATCTCTGAAATTTTGAAATGCTTGCAGATTTTGCCAAACAAGATGGCAGGCAAAACCATAAACAATATTCCAATCATTGTTGGTATGACATCAAATTCTGTAACCATGATCTTCAATGAAGTAGTGTCTTAATAAAAAATAAAGTAATCACTGGTTCTCAGATAGAAATTTGTATAAATCTAGGAAATTATCCCCAAAATGATATGGGCTTGTCCCTTAGAAATGCAAGAATAATGAAAGATAAGACATTAAGCTTGGAATATGTCCTTATGATAGGTATTACATTGAGCGGAAAAACTACTTTTGTCAAAGCAAATTTCAATCATGAAGAAATACGACTGTATTATTTTGACAACAATAGAAAAAAAGAGATGAATTACATTGAACAATGCCTCAAGCAAGGTAAAAGCATAGTTGTTGATGATACCAATCTTACAAAAAATATCCGAAAAAGGCATATCGATATGGCAAAAAAATACAATGCTAAAATGATTGGAATTTTTATGAATACATCATCAGGAATAATTGAACAAAGAAGGACAAGAAGACGTGATTCTTTTCCATTGGTTGCAATAAACAAACAACTAAAAGAATTTGAAACACCCAACAAAGATGAGGGTTTTGACACATTGATAATTCATAAAAACTATGAATCCGCTAATAGATCCTAATCTTATTTAACATCTTATGCTATTTTGTGAAAAATGCAAAAAATACGGGTAATTTTGACGTGTCTTTTTTTAAAATACCAATCCTAACCCAGATACTATTGCAATAGTTTTGAAAGTCTTGCCTGAAACCATAAAAATGAAAAACTTGGTGAAGTTCATTTTCTTTGCGCCAGCAGATATCAAAATCAAATCACCAACAACCGGAATCCAGGATGCAAAAAATACTGCACCCCAACCAAATTTTTCAAGGAGTTTATTGTCTTTGTTTTTCTGCTCGACTTTTTTTTGATCTTTCTTTTTCTTGAATTTTGTAAGCAGTGTGTTTCCTCCAAACCCAATAAAATAATTTAACACCCCACCAATTGTAGAACCTAAAACCAAGGCAATGCCAACTAAAATTTGACTTTCTCCACCTAGAAGTAAAGCTGAAGTCAGAATTTCGGTAGGTAATGGAATTGCAGTAGCTGACAAAAAAGAATTTAGAAATAATCCAATTATTCCATAATCCTGAAATGTGTTATTGGCTAAAATTTCCTGAAGTTGTTGATAAATCTGCATAAATAATCCAAAACTCCTACCACAGGGGTATGATTTTAAATCATCTAACTATACCCCCACAACAAAATGCTCTCATTACAATTTGAACGATAGGCACGGTAAAAGTAAAAAACGATCAGTTTTGAATATGCATTTTTTGTTGAAATTGAACCGTATCGAATGATATCAAAGGAACTATTATTTTTGGATCAATACTCTAAGTTCTGCAAATTAGTCCGAAGATATTGTCCTAAATTTTTCATAAATTGTTGACTTGCATGCCAAATACTGTTTACATAGTATTGGCCAAGAAATGATCAAACTAAGAGTTTGAACCTGTCATTTCATTCCTCCAAAAATTTATGACATGTGGTACATTCGTATCGATTTTTGTATCCTGGCATCTTGACTTTAGCATTATGCAAACATGTGTTTTGTGAAATTATTTTAAATACCAAATCAAGACACCTTACCGTAATCATGCATTCCAAATTTTTATCCTGTAAGTGGTGTTATCCTTAATCATGAAATTCACTATCCTGTAATTTGTTATAGTCTAACATAATTTTTGGGAGTTTGTCATCAGGATTAAGATGAATTTTGTGTTTTTCACAATATTGAAAATAATTTGGCCAATTCTTTTTGGCAGTATCTAGAAAATCCTCTCCAACCATATCATCATACCAATTAATAATGTTCAAACCATAAGCAAAAAATCGTTCAAGATAGGCAGCAATTCCTTTTGGGATTTTTCCACTACCATCTAAAAAGGCTATTTCATCTACAGTGTTTAGATAATCATTTGCATATCGCTTACAATCATCTGTAGTTTTAAGAACAGAGTTTTTGTTAAGACGATTTGTCAAATCTTCATGAAATCCTCGAAGTAATTGAGAGTAAGTTGTATTGGTGCTTTCATGAATGTTTTTCCAAGTAATTACAACCATTACAGCAAGTATCGTTGCAGTTACAGAACTTACAATAATTGCAATTACAGACAAATCAAGAGTTTGTGGAATTTGCAAAAAAGTATTTTCGAAATTAAACAACATGATTTTATCTGTCAATCCACCTGATTAAAACACAGTCATTATGAATTTGAGTCATTTTTATGGCTCCCAATGACAATCGCAATTACATCCTTTTTGACAATGAACTCTTTTACAATCAGAGCATGTTTTTTGAAAATGGGATGGTATTGTGTTCATATTATTAATAGTCGTTTCATCCTAATTAACCTGTGTAATTTAGGAAAGCTCTTTAAGCAAAATAGGCGTAATGACCATATCGTAGTGGTGTGAGTTTGCATATCTGTAAGGAAGGACTGAATTAACTACTCAGCTACGACAAAGGGTTATCAAAAATTATCTGTATCTTATATGTTAGTATGACCTCTTAATGTATGATAAAAAATACATTACTAAAACAAGAAAGTGACCACAGTTATCAATTAATTAGCAGTTTCTTGTGCAGGAGAAATTAAATTTGTACTGTGCAAATTGTGGAAATCAGGCAAGTTGGAGGGATCCTATGTGTAACAAATGCAAAAAACAATTGCATCAAGTAAATTGTAAAACAAAGGCATCTGATTGCAAATGTCATCAAATCAACGAGCTAGCATGGACACAAAAAAAGACTCCAAATACAATCTAAAACAGATTTTATCTAAATATTTTTTAATTAATTTACTGTGAACATTTGCCACATAATGATTCACCAATCATGCTGTTTACAGGCTTGAATGTGTTACCACACATTACACAAATGTTTAGCAAAGTTATCCCATTAACGATATTAGGATCTTTTTGTTTTTCTGTCAATTAATCAAGGTCTATGTTAGTTGAGTGTTGAAAACAAATCTAACTTTATTTTGAATTCACGAATTCTGGTTCTTATTGAGACAGTGCTGGTGTTTGCAGCTTTTGCAACTTCTGTTTGTGATTTCAATTCTCCCGTAATCACACATGCTGCATAAATTACAGATGCCGCCAAAATTTCAGGATTTTTACCAATGGTAATTCCTGCATCTTGGGCTGCAGTCAAAATTTGTGTTGCTTTACGACTTGTTTTTTCAGATAATTCAAGTTTACTGGTAATCTTGGAGATTGATTTTATTGGATTTGTTACATTTACTGCAAATTCCAATTCTTTAAACAACATGCGATAAGCCCGTGAGATTTCTTTTCTTTTAATCACAAATTGACTGGCAATTTCTGTCAGAGATCTATCATGACCCAAATCTCTACATGCAGCATACAGACATGCCGCTGCAACAGATTTTACGGTTCTTCCACGAATGAGGTTTCTCTTTATAGCCTTTCGATAAAACAGAGATGCCCGTTCAACTATGGTATCAGATAGGCCTAATTTTGATTGTACCTTGTCAAATTCAACAAGTGCAAACCTGAGATTCTTGTCTGCAGAATTTTTTGTTTGGGATCTAGTATCCCATTTTCGCAATCTTCCAAATGCCTGAACAGTTTTTACAGATAGAGGCTTTCCTACTGAATCTCGATTCTGTGCACCTATTATTGTGTTCAGTCCCTTATCATGCATTTTAAGTGTCAAACCAGGACCAGTTCTAGCATTATCTGATGGACTCGAGATGAATCGACGTTCCATTCCTCGGTATTCTGCATTTTCTGAAATTACAAAACCACAACTTGAACAAATAGTCTCTCCAAGTATTTCATCAGTTACAAATCTAGAGGCATGACAATAATTACAAAATATTTTTGTTTTTTTAATTGTCGTTGTTATTGTCAAAGATTTTTTCTAAGCTGAGATAGCAATTTTTTTAGCAATACAATCAGAATGAATTTCTTTGTCCGTATTAATATTGCAATTGTGGCAAATAAACTCTATTGGCTTTTTACATTCATGACAGTTTTGATATACTTCAAGTCCGTATCCACATTTTCTACAAGAGGTTACTTTCATGATTTTCATTATGTGGTTGTTTGTATTAAAGGTGTGTAAAATTAGCACACCCTAATGTTCAATTACTTCATTAAAATTTTTAATTTCAGAATTAATTTCTTTTAGGATATGATTTTCATCAGGTAATGCATCATGAAATTTTTGAAACACAGAATTATCCATTTTGGATCTAAAAAACAGAAATTCCAATTCTAATCTTTTCAAACGATTCATTTCTAACAATTCTTTTTCTGTTGTTATTGATGTGGTTAATTGTTGATTCATTATAATTTGATAATTAGTAACCCATGTAAAAGATGGGAAAGTTGTAATTCTATTTGTCTTTTTTAGAAGCGTCGTCTTTCTTTGGCTCTTCTTTTTTATCGTCGTTGCCGACTACTATTGTTGGGTTTGTTTCTTTATTTTCCATACTATATAGAATATTATGATCAATATATACTTGCGTATTTAAATTTATAGTTATTAAAAAAACATATAGAAATTTAGGCGTGAAATTAAAAAATTACGCCGGTATATATTATAGAGAAACAAGATAAAGCATGTTCAAAAAAATACTTGAAAAATTGAAATTTGATTCGTGTAAAGTCAAAACCACAAACGATGTAGATGCATTCAAAGAATCTGAAAAGAAACAAGAAGGCTCAACTAATGAATGATTATGTATGTACCTGTAATTGTGGTTGCAGGAATTCCACGGGCGAATATATTTGCAAAGATTGCATGGTGAATCTTTGCAAGATTGAAATTAAAGAGATGTTAGTTGCATGATGAAACCAAGACATAGATTATCATATTATACATTCTATCTTTTTAGTGTATGTGCAATAGTAGGTCTCACATGGGGATTCTCATTGTGAACGTGTTAACAATAGAAGGTTTTATGAAATGAAATATCAATGCAAAACATGCAGTTTTCAGTGGGAAGGAACTTCATATACTTTTGACAAAGTACGTGATCATGAAAAAACTCATTCAAAAAATAAAACCATTCGTTGTAAGGTCTGTAATGCATCAAAGAATAGTGTTAATGTCAAAAATAATTCAGATGAGAAATGGGAATGTCAAAATTGTGGCAACATACTTGATATAAATGGCTTAATTAGTTCATAGTAAAATAATTAAAAAGTTGATTTTAAGATTGCAATCTCATGCAACACTCTTTATACTTTGTATACATTCTAAATACATGTCAAATCAACTATATTGTCAAGTATGCCATAAACTCAAATTCCCAAGATTTGAGAAACAGCAAAAATGTGAGTGTAAGACAATTTAAACTGGACGATAATTGTTTTTGTAAAATTATGTTTTCTTCCACCATTGGTGTTTATCTTGGATATTATAATGCAAAAATACATGAATTAATTTTTTAATATTTCTACATACATTAGAATTCATAATCACCATTTCCGTTTTCAAATAAATTGACTAGTTTTCTACCAAGACCTTTTCAATTATTTCAATTTCTATATGGTTCAAATGTGTAGAATAAATTTTGGTTTCATAGTTTCGACAAGAGTTTGGCAAGATATCTTTATCAGATCCAACAAGAATGATTTCCATATCAGATTTTACCAATACTTTGGCTTTATCCAAAATTAGATCTCCTGCACATATATCAAACTGAACCATAAATGTTTCAGAATAGAGTTGTTCTGTTGAGCGAACTTCTGTGTAAGGTTCTACTGGAATTCGTGAGGAAAGTGTGAGATTTTGTTCGTGAATTTCAATAAATTTATTGTAAATTCTCTCTTTTTTGTCATCTCCCTGATAATCCCAAACTTTATCGTTATACAAATCCACACAATCATACAGATAAGTTATGTGAGAATGTTTGTCTTGAAATTGTGCATACTCTAAAATCACATATGAAGAGTACAGAATATTGCACTGTGTTATTCTTGGATCATTAAATGATTCATCAGGCGTCAAAATGACAGGATCTACAATGACTTTGTCTTTTATCTTATCTATTGTGATAATGTTATTTTCAATTAAAAATTTTATAGCGTTTAGAAATTCTTGTTCAGATATCATATCTTCTCCAAACCACATGGCAGTATTTTTTATCCATGAAGGGACAGACTCTGCATACGAATAAGAGCTAAAGACTCCCATCAACAACATTACGGTAGGAATCAAGACAAGAATTTTTTTCAATTTAGACATTCTTTTCTTCCTAACTTGAGGTAAATGATTTGAACACCATTTTGTTTTTGGCACCAATTACAATTACACTTGTGATTGAAACAACTAGGATCATCATTGCAATTGTCCCAAATTCAGGAACTATGTTAATGTCAATAGATTCTCCATCTAACGCAGTTAAGGAATTATCTCCAATCGGATGTAATGTGATGGTAATACTCACATTATCATTACTAGGTAATGCTTGTGTAAGATGGTTACGAATACCTATTTGTTGATTTATCATTGTTTCGTACAAAATGACTTCATTATTTTGAGATGCTAAAATATCATAGTTTACATCGGTTAATTCTTGTCCATTCTTATCAGTAAACCTTACATTAATTGTCATATGTTCACGCTCTACAGGTTCTGAAGCTGTAACAAATATCCAAACAGACCCATCATCAGAAATAGTCTGAGTTTTTATCATAGAGCCAAGATGATTTGCACCAATACTCAATTCAGCCTTTGGACTAACTGGCTCTTCTGCAAATGCAAATGTGTGAAAATTAGTAGCAGCAAATATTGTTACAAGTAATATTGAAAAGCATAGAAGTTTTTGTCTTGGATTCAGATTCCAAGTGCAACCTGAATTATTCAAATAACGAGTCCTGAGGGATTTGGATTCACTGCCGTTAATTGAACCAAATTCAAAAAAAATCATTCGTGTTTACTACGCTTATCTTACTATTAAAGAGTCCTTTTAGAAGTTACACGCCAAAAGAAGATCATATGAAATGTTTTTTGTGTTAAATCAAAAATAATCTTTTGAAAAAATTAGTCTACACACAAAATTTAACTCAAAATTCCAATTTTATTATTTTTTAGTATTGTTACAGGAATGAATTTGTGACATTGTGTGCATTCATACAAATCCTTGTATCCGGCCATCAAGACTTTAGCATTATGTAGACATGTATCTTGGGAAAATATCCTATAAGCCACTATCGCTATTCCCTAGTGTGATGACATCGGTGATCAAATTTATTGAATGTGAATGGTATACATTTGAATATTTTCTCATAGTGTAGATATCCATGTAACAACAACAACTGCACTTATGCTGGAAAAATAGAATCCATATGCTATAATCCTATTCCTGGGATTCATTATGCAGCCACCACCGGTATCTTGAGTTTAATCTTACAAAGATTCATCATGCAATCATTGCAGACATATTCCCCAGTAAGATTACTGCATTTACAGTCACATGTACAGGTATAATTATTCATTATACTTGCTTCTTCCATACATTGCACGCAGGACATCTGTTTGTTAACTTGTCTACCATTTTTTTCAGAAATACATTACCACAATTATCACAAGACATTAGATCATTAATTACAATCAATTTCTTACGCTATAATCCCACAACATACGTTGTTTTGTTTTTGAATTAATTTTTTAAACATACTATAGATAGTTGGTCTGTGATATATACCCGCGTAATTTTTTGAATTCATCAAAAGAGTTCAGACCAAGTCAAGATTTTGTTTTTCTTACTGTTTTTACAACAAAATCAAACAGATGTTCAGATTATACACAATACGTTCATGTATTAGTATGACATTGTTACATTATGGTATACTCTAACGCAATGTATTTTGCATTAAAATTTGACAGATTATCCAAAGGCATATTCTCAAATTTCAATTTTAAAAAAATAAAAATGAACATTACATCAAAATAAAATCAAAAATTGATTAAATCTACAATCTAGATGATTAGTGTGTGTAATTGATAGTGATTATCAAGACTTAATAGCATTTTGAACAAACAAAAGCATGAACACAACAGGACTGTATATGCTAAACACCTCAAAATACACAGAAGAAAAAATCAAAAAGTCTATGGAATTATTATACGAGGATAGAAAAAATGAATTTAGGGAATTATCTAAAGTATTTCTTGGAGAAAAAGAATTAAACAAAACTGCAAATTGGAAAGGATTTGTTTTAAATTTTTGTTTAGATGTTGGAGAATCCTTCAAAACATGGACTGGTCAATTACCACTAACAGAAACATCTCCTCAAAAAGCTCTTACCATTTTAAGGCAAGTTAGTAACGGTTTAACATCAATGAATCAACTAATGCACATACTAAATGTCTCATATATGATTTCAGTGGAATTTAACGAAATTTACAAAAGGCTGAATTAGTGTTTTTAGAACACAGCATCAAGATATGGGATGTTAACTCAAAAAAACACGATTTTCGTTAATTATTTACAACATAATCTTTCAAGGATTGAATGATGTCCTCAATTATGGGTTCGATTTTCGTAGTAGATTCTGCAGATATCAATGCAAGACTATCATTCATCGGAATTGTAATTATTTTGATATTTTTTCTTTTTGACACTATGTAATCAAGTGATCCTAAAGAATTGTCAAGATCTTTTTTCATGAATAATTCCAATGCATGTTCTACACAGATCTTATAATGATCAATCTTTGCGATTGGCACTATTCCTTTTTTGTAATTTCCCACAACAAGATTGCCCATGCTGTTTACAATTCCAAAAAATCTAATTTCTGGTAAACTCAAAATATACTTACTTGTAGATTCCCAATTTGATGTTTTTTCAAATATTAATTTTGACATCACATTGAGTAGTTGTTATTTGTATTAAACATATGTAAGATACAACAGTAATTATCACATTGTTGTACCTTAATTAACTAGAACAGCTTCAATATTGCATGGTACGTGTATCAAACATACTCACAGAATTATTAAATGAAATTAATTATGAATTGACAAACCAGATTTCTTTGGGGAAAAATGCAAAAATAGATGCAAGGAAACTTTTCCGGCAATCAGATTCTCTAAACAAGATTCTTCTAACCTCAGTCATCACTCAAGAAAACAAATCAATGTTACAGGAATTCTCCAAGACATTACAAGATAGTTCAACAGTTAAGAGTCTCAGATATGAAAGACAAGATCTTGAAAGAGTACTTGCAAACCTTAACGATGTCTAAAAAAATCTCATCGTTTGGCGGAGAGTTTTATTTTTAGGCATAAACTGTATAAAATACAGATAATTTTTGATTTTCTTAAAACAGCTAATTCGGTTTAAGTCATGTGTGGTAATTAATACAGAGGAGACAGTATAACTCATTTTTGTTTATGCTTATTCTTGATAGTAGATATTGCATGTGGAAATTGTGGAAAAGTAATCAAAAATATGATCAAACTTAGATCAATAAAGGACTGCATGCGTAATTTTTCTAATAAATGTCCACATTGTGGAAAATTGTTGTCTGTTTCAGACTTTAGGTTGGATGTTGAGACTTGTGCATGATAACTATCCAAATAACCTAAGTGATAAGAAAAAGAAACTACAAAGGTATACATGAACAATAGTGGAATAATAGATATGACTAAGAAATTACCACGTGGGCACAATATTGGCGGTGGCGCCAAACAAAAAAGACGCAAAAAGCATAAACAAGAATCTAAGAAAAACTAAGTTGGAAAATCTTTTCGAGTATAATTCTAGAATAAAAAGCGAGTGTTGATTTCCAAATAACCTAATTCATTTACTTGATAGTCCATAATGAATTAGGTCGTATTGTCACTTTTGTGAAAAATGTTATGTGAAAAGATTAGAGAGTCAGATACTCAATGGCGGTTTGCCCTATTTGTCATTTCCATTATCCAGTTAAATGATTAGAATCTAAGTGCTCTTTATGTATAATGAACTGCCTATTACATTATGACAAAAAAAGAAAAAATCTTTGAAGAAATTATTTTAGGTCTTAGAAAAAAGTTCACTGATTATGATAAAGAATACCTAGAGGAAAAGTATCGAAGACTACCTTTAGACTAGAGTTTAGAATCTAAGTAAAGGTCACAAATCAATCATACTCTTTCTTGGTTGCATCAGCTAGATTTGATTCAGAGATAGTCATTTTGAAGTAAAAAACAGACACAGGTAAGATGAAAATTGGATCACTATAAGAGGTATTCTTGGAAATATTGTTCTTATTCTATAGAATCAGAATCTAATCTAAATAAATCCTAAAAAGATCAATTTATTCTAGAAAATTCAACAATATGTAATTAATCATGTTTTATTTTGTATGTGTAGTAGCTAGAACTAATTTTGTCGGGGTTTAAAAGACAAGACATGCATTATAGTACATGTTACAAAAGTACCAAGTTCATAATTGCAATTATAGTAAATTAATCACAGATACATTTAATGGAGAAATTTTTTGTTCAAATTGTGGCACAGTTATTGAAGAAAAATTAGATAATCATAATGAAACGCCTGTTCATAGTTTAGAAGATTTCATGAGTAAGAGTCAAGTTGGTTCAAAGCAATCCCTTTCAATACATGACAAAGGAATGTCATCTATCATTGGAAAAGATAAAGATGCTACAGGCAAATCATTAAGCTCATTTAACAAATCAAGATTTAATCGATTAAGAGTGTTAGATAGTAGAAGTAAAACAAGAAAATCATCAGCAAGAACCCTTGTAAAATCCCTAACTTTTCTAAATGGATTAAAGGGAAAGCTAGGAATATCTGAGAATACAATAGAAAGTACATCAGCACTATTTAGAAGGGCACAAAAGCATCAATTGATTCGAGGAAGAAGTTCTAATGATTTAATGGCAGCGGCTTTGTATGTTTCATGCAGACAAACTATGACTCCTAGAAGTCTTGAGGATATTTCTGAAACTGCCAACATTACAAAAAAACATCTACAAAAATCAGTCAGAGTTTTAATTAATGAATTTGAACTTGTATTGCCTCAATACAATATATCCTCATTTCTAACTAAATTATCCAATGATCTAGGATTTTCTGAGAAAACTAAACGTTATGCTTTGAACATATTATCAGATGTTGAAAAATGTGGTTCTGCTGCTGGAAAGAACCCTATTGGTCAGGCTGCTGCATCACTATATCTGGCATCTATGCTGATGGGAGAAAATATCTCACAGAAAATATTCTCAAAAATTTCAGGAGTATCTACTGTAACATTACGTAATAGAAAAAATACAATACAAAAATTATTGGAATTGTAAGTGGGATATTATGTTAGATATTTCTTATTTCAAGAAACTATTGCACAAATTCCTGCACCACAATGTAGAAAAGAAGCATCATTGGTGGACTGAATAATAAAATCTACTGAATCCGATTAGTCCCAGGACAGAGTATATTTCACAATTCATTTGCTTGTGATTTTATATTTGCAAAGCAAGTCAAGAAATAACCTCAAATCTTTTTTGTGTTCCTTTTCTGACTCGTTTAGTTCCTTGAGCAAGTCTTTGTAGTCATAATCTGAATGAGATTCCATTGATTCCTGATTAACCTCATTTATTGAGATCCTTTTTTGGATCTGTCTGATTTTGTTTTCTCCATATTCTATTGTAGAATTAATCTTCTGCATATACTCATTAGGATTTTGTTTTGAATTATCCAGATGTTCAGTTATTTTTGTAACTATTTCATGGTTTTTTAGAATCTGATTCCATTCCTCAAGTGTTAACGGACGTTTTAGTACACAAACTTCAGTTCCATCAGGGATGTCTTTGTGTATGAATTCTGTAGTATGTATTACTCTCTCTTCACTCAATTTGGTTTTGTCAACAACCACATTTGATGTCATTGGACAGATTCCTTCTTCCACACATTACACGCAGGACATCTATTTGTTAACTTGGTTGCTATTTTTTTTAAGAATACGTTACCACAATTCTCACAGGATCTCAAATCATCATTTGCAATCATGGTCTTATGTTGCTTTTCCTGCAATGGGTGTTGCCTTTTCTTTCAGATGAGTCTTTTCATGAAGAAGTAGTTTTTGAATATCCCCTTCAGCAGAATCCCAAGTAAATTTGCAGTGTTTGCAATGATATGTCATTTATTTTTCTAAATCCTCTGGTTTTATTTTTCCAGATTCAGTGAATTCTTTTACATCCTTTGATGTCTTTTCTTGTTTTCCTTTCAGTCTTGCAAAAATATTTTTTAACATGATTATATAGGTCGTACTTGCTTATAAAGACAAAATGTAGTTGATTTGCAACAGAATAAACTCAACTATACTGCCCTTAAACTATTAGAATAAGCAACCAAAATGAACAACATTATGAAAAAACAAACAAAACATACACAAATTAACAAAAATAACAAAACAAAACCTGAAAACTTAGCTAAAAAAGAATATTTGGAAACTCTTGAAAAATTAAAAAAAGACATTCGGAAAGAGTAAGTTAGTATTCAAACAAAATTGATTAGAAATAAAATGATAAAAAGAATAGAAGAATCGTAAAAATGAATTGGTTGAAAAAATTAGAATCACAATTTCTATTTTTACAAACTAGGTTGAGTTAATAATATACTACAAAAATATTGTGACGTCTAAATAACTAAAAGCACCATATCTGAAAATACGGATCTACTATCCAACACATTGGAGTTTATAATTAATTTAATCATCATCTTCCCAATTATTCTCCAAATATTGTGGAGCTCTATGATCAATCTCTTTTGATTCAGTAATGGGGATAAATTTATGACAATTTGTGCATTCATACATGTCCTTGAGTCCTGCCATCCGGACTTTAGCATCATGAGTACATGTTTCCTGAGTAAAAATACCGTGTGTCAAAATTGTTTTTTATGGCTCCCAATGACAATCACAGTTACATCCGCTCTGACAAGAGGCTCTCTTACAATCTGAACACGTTTTTTGACGGATGGATTTCATTGTATTCATAATGTTAATTGCTCTTTTGTCCTAATTAACCTGTCTTGAAGAATCCCTATAATCAAAATTGATGTAATGTTAGTATGCTCTACAATCTACAAACACTAAGCAACGTTTATTGGCTTAAAAATATTTGATAACAGTAATTGGTTTGCACGCCAACAACCCAGTGAGACAGCCAGCATTCGTGTAGTGCACTCACTGGGACATTACATCTTATCAGGAGCAGTAATTCCCAACAGATTTAGTGCTTTTTCAATAGTAATTTTAAAAGAATGAACCAAACACAAGCGGGAATTTTCTAGTTGTTCATCACCTAAATCAAGAACCTTAGATTTTTCATAAAAGGAGTTGAATGCAACTGCCAAATCATGACAATATCTAGAAATTACTTTTGGAGACAAGTTATTTGCGGCATCGCGAACTTGCAAATTGAAAAGACCAATTGTTTTAACTAGATCAATTTCTGATTGCTCTTTGAGTAAAGAAAAATCAACATCAATAGAAGGATTTCTTCCAGATTTTTCTAAAATTCTAGATGCTCTAGCATGAGTATACTGTATGTATGGTGCAGTATCACCTTCTAAACTAAGGGATTTTGTTAAATCAAATGCAATAATTTTGTCTAAATCTTGTTTTATCATTTCATAACGTAATGTTGCAACAGATACAGCATGAGAAATTTGTTCAATTTCAGAATCATCCATTTCAGGATGTCTTTTCTTTGTTTCTTCAGTTGTTTTTTCTTTTAGTAAGTCATAAACAGAATCAGCATTAACATACAATCCTTTTCTTCCAGACATTTGAGCCTGCTTGCCATCAGTTTCGAGTCCCAAAACTTTTGCAGTATCAGAACTCAGAGTAACCGATTCATATCCCAAATGAACATAAGCATCAGGAACTGATTTGAATTTTCCCATTAATGATGTGATAATTTTTTGCAGTCTTGCCTGGCGGGAATCAATTACAGTGATGACCTTATCACCGGAAAAATTCTGAGGTTCTGAATTATTATCATTAAGAGTAGTCTGCCACAAAACACGTGAATTTGGTTGGTCTTTTTCGTATTTTTCATAATAGAATGGATCATCAAGTAATCCTAATTTCCAGGCAGCATATGGAATGTCTTTTGCAATATAGGTAGCAGTTCCATTACTTCTGACAATTACTTTGTCTTCTTCTTTACCATCACCACGAATAACCCAGCATCCAGCATTTTTCCCATCATTTTCAAATTCTACTAGTTTCATTTCTTTGAGTTTTTCAAATATTCCATCCCATAATCCAGAGCGAATTATTTGAGATTCAAAATTCAAGCAATCATAAGAGACGGATAGATTCCAGCATGTTTCGAGCTGATTTGATAATACACGACGAGTTATTTTATCAGCAAATTGTGCAGTTTCAGAATTCCCATCTTCTAATTCCTTGAGAACATTTTTTCTGATTTCTTCCAAGCTAGAATCTTGTTCATACTTTTCAGTAGTTTTGACATAAACGTCATCCCCACAATAATGATCAAATTTTTTCCCTTTTGGAGGTTCAACATCAAATCCAAAATGTTTGAATCCAACAATAATGTCTGCAACTTGAAGACCAGAATCATCAACATAGTTTAAGACATTAACTTTGTAGTTTGCTTTTTGTAATATTCTAGAAACAGTATCACCAATGATGATGTTGCGTATGTGACCAATGTGAAGAGCTTTGTTTGGATTTACGCTGGTATGTTCTACAACAATTGTAGAGTTTTTTCCAATATCTACGTCACCAAATTCAGGCAAATTAGATTCAGATAAAATCAGTTGATTTAGTTTTGGCCAATCAGCATAAAAATTTAGGTAGCCAGAAGGATGAGGTTCAGATTTTGATACAAGTGTGTTTACACATTGAGAATATTTTTCAGATAACATTTCAGAAATTTCTTTTGGACTTTTTTTGAGTTGTTTTGCAAGCAAAAAAGACACATTAGAGCTAACATCACCAAATCCCGGTTTTGCAGGTTCAACAGAAAACTTTACGTCAGAAATAGAAAGATCATTTAAAATCTTGTTGATGTTATTTTCAATTTCATCAATAATAGATTTGAAAGTCATATTATATCTCAGATAATATAGGTGCTAATTTATCTAATGCTTCAAGCACTCCATCTCCTGCATGTGCAGAAACAGTCATTGTGGCTTCTGATTTTACATCATCAAATGCATTACCTAGTGCAATACTGGTTTTTGCTACTTTGAATAACGGAATATCAGTTGCGCTATCACCAATTGCAATAACATCATCTTTTGAAATGGAAAATCGCTTCATGATTTCAGTAAATCCAGTTCCCTTGTCAATTCCTGGTGAATTGATATGGTATGCATACTGACTATCAGACAGTACTACATCAACATCATTTTCAAGTAGTATCTTTCTAGCCTGATCCAGATCAAAGGTTCTTTGTAAAACAACCTCTGTCATTCTAGGAAAAACGTACTTTTCTTCTACATTTTCCATGTTATTTTTTAAGATATTAAGGGCATTTTTGCATTCATTAAGATTACCAAGTAAAATATGATCGTTTGAATCAAGTGTGATACATCCCCCGTTTTCACCCACAGCAACTTTTGTTGTGCCACCAAATACTGAAAGTAAAAATCCTTCAACAGAAGATCGACCAGTTACAAAAATTACATCGTGTCCCATATTGACGAGACGTCTTAATGCTTCTAAAGCATCCAAATGAATTCGGCCGCCTCCATTTTCAGTTATAGTACCATCAATATCTACTGCAAAAGTTCTTTTTTTCACATCAGATGTTTTTTTTACCGAATAATATTTGCTGCGTATGAAACAAAAAAGAAATACGTATTGTTCATTAATGCAATGATTTTACTCAAAATATGGCAAAAAAAGGAATTATTGAAGAGATTTTTAGTAAAGCAAAATTTGCAGATGAGTCTAAATCATACAAAATTTTCTACAGAAATTTTGAAAGAATAGTTGAAACCACTTTGCCAGAATTTTTGGTTCAATCAGAAAATCTGCAAACCATACCAATAAGCAGAATAAAGAAAATTAAAAAAAATAATACGGTTTTATTTGAAAAGAAATCAGCAGGTAGTGAATAGTATTGGGAATTCCTGAAAAAATCAAGGCCATTCAAGATGAAATGGCTAGAACACAAATTAACAAAGCAACAGAACATCATCTTGGATTACTAAAAGCAAAGATTGCAAAACTCAAAAGAGAGCAAGAAGATAACGCTGCAAAAAAATCTGGAATGAAATCTGATGGATTTGATGTTAGGAGAACAGGAGATGCAACAGTCGTATTCATTGGATTACCAAGTGTTGGAAAATCAACATTGCTCAATAAATTAACTGGAGCAAAATCAGCAGTAGGAGCATTCCAATTCACAACATTAACAGTAGTACCAGGAATGATGGAATATAGAGGAGCAAAAATTCAGGTATTAGATTTACCTGGAATTATCAAAGGTGCATCTACAGGAAAAGGATTAGGAAAGAGGATCTTATCCGTGGCAAGAACAGCAGATCTTGTGTTATTGGTTTTAGACGTATTTCAGCCATATCATGAGGATGTTTTAGTTAACGAGTTAGGAAATATAGGAATCAGGCTAAACCAACTACCCCCAAACATTACAATTGAAAAAGCAGCAATGGGAGGAATTGCAATTGCCCAACAAGTTAAACTTACAAAAATCACAGAAAAACATTTGAAAGATATTTTGCACCTTTATGGAATTGTCAGTGCACGTGTTGTTGTTAGAGAAGACATAACATCAGAACAGTTATCTGATCATATTGCAGGAAACATTAGTTATTCAAAAGCACTCACAGTTTTGAATAAAATCGATTTAGTGGATGAGAAATTTTTGAAAGATTTGAAAACAAAAATCAAATCAGATGTGATTGAAGTGTCAGCAAATTCAGATATCAATATCGAAATATTAAAAGAAAAAATCTATGAGAAATTAAAATTCATTCGAATATACATGCGTCCAAAAGGGGGTGAAACAGATTTCAAAGAACCATTAATTGCAAGAGAAGGAGATACAGTAGAAGATATTTGTAACAAATTACATCGAAGAATGAAAAGAGAATTCAGATACGGAATGGTTTGGGGAAAGAGTGTAAAGTTTGGAGGACAAAGAGTAGGTTTGAGTCATATTCTACAAGATGAAGACGTGTTGACAATTATCAAAACACGAGGAACATAATTTTAAAAAAAAGTTTAACATGGATCAAGAATTTGAACATCGTTGGTGTAAATTTTGCATGACAAAAACAAAACAAGAACTAGTTTTTCTTCCAGAAATGGCAACTTACAAGCGTAGAAGGAAATACAAATGCACAATTTGTGGAAAAACAAGTTGGTTGCAAGGTAGAAGACCATCAGCTGAAGGCGTTTATTGAAAATGTACGATCACAAATAATTTTTTGAAAAAAAATTACTTGAGAAATTGTAATCAAATTGTGTAAATTTCTTTAGTTTAACCACTGAAAAACAATGAAAATGTCGATCAAAACATGGCAGCTAAACGAAAAGCCGCTCCAAAGAGAAAAGCAGCTCCAAAGAGAAAGGCAGCTAAAAGAAAAACTGCAGCTAAAGCAGCTCCAAAGAGAAAAGCCGCAAAAAGAAAGGCAGCTCCAAAGAGAAAAACTGCAGCTAAGAAAGCAGCTCCAAAGAGAAAAGCCGCAAAAAGAAAGGCAGCTCCAAAGAGAAAAACTGCAGCTAAGAAAGCAGCTCCAAAGAGAAAAGCCGCAAAAAGAAAGGCAGCTCCAAAGAGAAAAACTGCAGCTAAGAAAGCAGCTCCAAAGAGAAAAGCCGCAAAAAGAAAGGCAGCTCCAAAGAGAAAAACTGCAGCTAAAAGACGAAAGTAAACTCGTCAATAAATTAACAATCGTCACAAGGCGAATTGTTTTCCATTTTTCTAAAAACAGTTAGTGTAAACTGTTCAAAAAAATATTTTTCATTAAAAAATTGTGATTTTTTTTTTTTGAAACTTAATTTTTAGAAAACTAGTAAAGATAACTCATTAGTTTAATTTGTTCTTCAGTACTAATGACATTTTTCTCTGTTAGTATTTCTAACAATTCTTTGAACAATGCTTTTTGTTCAGATGACATTCCACCTGATGGACCTTTTTCTCCTGGAGGACCTGGAGGACCTCTTGGACCTGCTGGACCTAACGGACCTTGTTCTCCACGTGGACCTTGTTCTCCGATAGAACCTATTGGACCTGTTGGGCCTCTTTCACCTTGTGGGCCTTGAATTCCTTGTGGACCTTGTGGACCTTTTTCTCCAGAGGGACCTGTTGTTCCTCTTTCACCTTGTGAACCTTGTGGACCTTGTGGACCTTTGTCACCTGGAGGACCTGTTGCGCCTGTTTGTCCTTTTTCTCCTTGAGGACCTAACGGACCTTTGTCACCTTTTTCTCCTTGAGGACCAGGAACGCCTGTTAATCCTTTTGCACCAGCTGGACCTTGTGGACCTTGTGGACCTTTGTCACCGATAGGACCTTCAGTTCCTCTAACACCTTTTTCGCCGATAGGACCCGGAGGACCTATTGGACCTTTGTCACCTGGAGGACCTGCTGGACCTGTTAATCCTTTGTCACCAAGTGGGCCTGGTGGACCTATTGGGCCTTTTTCGCCGATAGGACCTATTGGACCTTTTTCGCCGATAGGACCCGGACCACCTTGAATTCCTTTTTCTCCTTGAACACCTGCTTGTCCTGTTGGGCCTTTTTCTCCCGGAGTTCCAATAGGACCTGTTAATCCTTTTTCTCCTGGAGGACCTTGTGGACCTTTTTCTCCTTTATCGCCAGGGGCACCTCTTAATCCAGATAATCCTTTATCGCCAGGAGGTCCTGTTGGACCTTTTTCTCCTTTATCGCCAGTTGGACCTTTTAGTCCAGTTGGACCTTTGTCACCAATTGGACCAGTTACACCTTTGTCACCTTTTTCGCCAGGTGGACCAGGAACACCTTTGTCACCTTTGTCACCTTTGTCACCAGTGACTCCTTTGTCTCCAGTTAGTCCTTTGTCTCCAGCAATTCCTTTGTCACCAGATGGACCTTTATCTCCAGTTGGACCTTTGTCACCCGGAGGACCTTGTGGACCTTCGGGACCTTTGTCACCCGGAGGACCTACTTGTCCAGGCGGACCTTGTGGACCTTTGTCACCTTCTGGACCTTGTGGACCAGTAGCACCTTTGTCACCTGGAGCACCTTGTGGACCTGGATAACCAGTACTTGTTTTAGTTGTACGTTTTTGTTTTGGAGTTTCAGAAATTGTTCTAGTTTCAGTTGATGTTTGTGTAGTTGATTGAGGTTTTGGTCTTGATAATGGAACATCAAAAACAGAATGTAATGAGGAAAATAGATCTGTAACGACTATCCAAATTGTTTCTAATTCTAATACTGATGAGGGGATTGGATTTTCAGGAGAACCAATAGTTTCAGAAAAAATTCCATCTTTAACTCTAAGATGGAAATTACCCCGCCAAAGAGAAGTAAATTGTTTAGATTTAATTTGTTCATCTGAAGGCCTACTACCAACAATTGCTATTTGGGCTTCATACACACCTGACTGTTTAAATGGTGCCTGGCCTTGGATTTCTAATTTAGACTGAGATGACACAATCGTTTGTTTATACTTCAAGTATTTCTGTATTTAGATCGCATAATTAGGTTCTAAATCAAATAATTTCCAGGCTCACGCAGGATAGTATTTATCTAGATAAAAGGGCATTTTGAGCTAGTGAAGAAACCTTTCGGAAAAAAATCAAAGGAAAAAGAAGAGTACAAAGTAGAAAAAAAGACAGAAGAGACAGCGTTAGTTGATATCGACTATAATCGTAAGAGACTGTTTAAGAAAGGAATCAATTTGATGGCAGATGAAAAACTTGAAGAGGCCATCACAGTATTTGAACAAGCATTAAGAATTGATCCAGATAATGTCGAGACATTATTGAAATTAGGATATGCAAGATTTCATATCGATGATCATCATGAAGCATTAAGAGTTTATGATAGAATTTTAGATATTGACGTTACAAATCCTGAAGCTTGGAATCTAAAAGGATTAGTTCATTATGAACAAAAAAATTATTCTAAAGCTCTTGATTCAGTTGAAAAAGCAATTGAAACAGACCCAACATATGGAATGGCATGGTACAACAAAGCATGTTTCTTATCATTATTGAATCAAGTTCCAGAATCATTAGAGGCATTGAAACGTTCAATCGAAATTGATGTAAAGAATGCTAGAAAATCAATTAGAGACAAAGATTTTGTTAATGTCAGAATCGAAGAAGGATTCAAAAGAATTCAAGAAGTGGTAGTTTTAGAATCAATCAGACAAGGTTATCACACAATTGGTTCAATCGTTTGGACGACATTTCTAGATAAGAAAGATGCAGAAGATGCATTAAGAAAATTATTAGAGAAAGGATTGATTGTCCAAAATGAAAAGAGAGATGGGTTAAGCAGAATTCCAGTATATGATCTTGCACCAAACGTTGCAGAAAAAATGGGTAAAGAAAAGAAAGGATTGTTTGGAATTACAAAAAAGAAATTACCAAAACCTGTAAAGAATCTAAAAGAATTAAGTCAAGCAATTCAAGATGCTAAAGAGGCAATAGAAGAAGAGAATGCAGAAAGAGCAATAGAAGTGTTTGATGAGTTTATTGATCCAAAGAAATCAGGAGAACAGATGATTGAAAATTTCTTTGATGAACATAGAGAGATTAGATTATGGAAAATCAGACTAAAAGATAGAGGTAATGATTACATTGTAGAAAACAAAGAAAAGATGTTGATATTGTTTGATAACGTAGAAGTTACAATTACCAAAAAACTCAGAAATGAAATTTCTTAATTATTCAGCAGAAAGATCCCAATAATTTGCATCTTCTTGTTTTACAGTAGGTTTTTGAAGACTTTTCCATTCTTTGAAAGAACGGACATATAGTTTAGCATTTGGAAGACCTGCAGTCTTTAATGCATAGTATGCCAATCCAG
This sequence comes from Candidatus Nitrosopumilus sp. SW, assembly GCF_006740685.1. Lineage (NCBI taxonomy): Archaea > Thermoproteati > Nitrososphaerota > Nitrososphaeria > Nitrosopumilales > Nitrosopumilaceae > Nitrosopumilus > Candidatus Nitrosopumilus sp. SW. The sequence continues at coordinate 236,069 of NZ_CP035425.1, forward strand.
AAAGTGTGCCCACACTGCCACAATAAGTAATAATTTCAGAGTCGCCTGTCACTCCACGATTATCAAGTAAACGTTTCATATCCTCTTTTGGACGTAAAATTTTGTCATTTGATGCAAGTGTTCTATAAGGTAAACTGATCGCACCAGGGATGTGTTGTTCAAGGAAGTTTAATCTCTCTCTATTATCAATCAAAATAACATCATCACGTTGTTTTGCAGTTTCTAGATAATCAGATGTAGCTAAAATATCAGGTTGTAATTTCACAGAGTGTTCTTTACTTTGTACCTCAGGAGTCTGTGAGTCGCTTTCAAGACCAAGAGATTTCCAATTACTATAAGTTGTTTCAAGTAAGCTTACATCAGAATGTCCAAGATATTCCAAAGTCCATGCAACTCTTGATGCCAAGGCTCCAAATGTATCATCGTAAACTACAACACGAGTTTCATCATCAATTCCCATTGAGTTTACCAGTTTAACAACACGTTCAGGACTATCATCTGACAAAAGATTTGCCAAAGGTAAATTCACAGCAGTAGAGATATGATCTTTTTTGTAGTCATCTTCTCGTCTTACATCAATTACTCGAACGCTTTTGTCTCTAATTTCTGAACGTAAAGAGTCCACATCAGTTGTGACATTACCAGATTCTGTCAAGCAGCACATTCACCTTTTCCAGTTTTAGTATGGTAACTAGTGTCGCTTCCATAATCAAGATAGAAATCAGGATCCTCTTCTTTTGTTGGAGGAATTGTTAATGGATCAATTGCTTTTCTAATATCATTGAGAGTTTTAATTTCAGAATCTTCACTGTTAGTTGCAATTCTGTGAATCCAGGATTTTAGTGTGTCATCAGGTTTTTTATGTTCCTTAAACAACTCAATGATTTTCAAAATTACAGGAATCACTCTTTTTGCAGGAACCCTGTGACAAATCTGCCCCAACATAGTATCACCATCAGAACGTCCACCTAACAACATTTGATAATTTGCATACATGTCTTTTCCTACACGTGCACCGCCACCAAAGAATCCTATTGTTGCAATTCCATGTTGGCCACAAGAGTTTGGACAACCGCTAATTTTGATAGAAGCGTCACGTAAATCATCATCTTCATCAAGTTTTAGTTCTAAGAATTTTCTTTGGATTTCTTTAGCTAATCTATGAGAATTTGTCAATGCGAGATTACACGAGGTTGTGCCAGAACAGCCTATAGGGGCAGTCATGGTAAGAGCACCAGATTTTGCCAATCCAACTTCAAGCAGTTTAGAGTACAGACGTGGTAAATCATCCTCATGGACATAACGTAACGCAACATTTTGTACAAAGCCGGCACGGGCCTTACCTTCAGATGAAAAGTCACGTATAATGTCAGCCAATGCATGTAATTGATTTGAAGTGATGTCTCCTGCTTCAAGAGTTATGTAGACAGTTCTGTAATCAGATTGTTTTTGTGTTTCAGTGTTAGTTTTTAGCCATCTTGCATATCCATCAGGAGTTCCACTTCCACTCTCATCACTAATTCTAATTGGTCGTTTGATTTCATCAGGAGTATGATCAACATCAAGTTGTGTGATTACAGATTGAGTAGCTCTTACTACAGCTCTTTCTTTTAGTACAAGGTTTTGGAATTTTTCCCAACCCATATCATTAACAAGATAACGCATTCGATTTCTTGCAAGATTTTTTCTATCACCTAATCTATCAAAGATTCTCATTACAGCAATTGAAGTATAGAGTAAATCTTCTTCAGGAGTAAAGTCTTCTAATTGATGTCCAACAAATGATCTATTTCCTAATCCACCACCAAGAAATATCTTGAACCCTTTTTGCGGAGTTCCATCTACTTCTTTTATTTGAGGAATTAATCCAACATCAACCATTCTTACCATTCCGTGTTTCTCACAACATGTGAAAGTGAACTTGAATTTACGAGGGAGATTTTGAGCCATAGGATTTCTTAAAAAGAATTTTGCAGTTGCAAGTGCATATGGAGTTGCATCAAATTCTTCAGCAGGACAAACACCAGACATTGGACTACACATTACGTTTCTTACACTATTTCCACATGCCTCTCTTGACGTAAGTCCAACCTCAGCTAATTCTCTAAAAATTTCTGAAACATCTTCAAGAATTACCCAGTGTAATTGAATATTTTCTCTTGTTGAAAAATGAGCACTGCCAATTGAATATCGTTCGCTGAGTTGAGATATCTTTTCAAATTGATGAGGATAAATCTCACCTGCAGGAAGTTTAATTCTAACCATTGCATAATCACCAGTCATTCTAGTACCATATGCACCATGTTGAAGTCGGAATCGTCTAAAACTATCTTCGTCGTATTTTCCTTGACGGAATAATTTTACAGTTTTTGCAAAATTATCAGCCTCTTCTATTCTTGCCCAATTAATTTTAGGCTTTGGAGAATCAGCTGTAGATTGTTTAAGATCAGATACTGTCAATACAAAGGAATTTCTTTTGGTTGTGATATAAATTTTTGAGAAAGGGGGGTTTTAGGACTCAAACTTTCAAGGCTGGCAGAATATTTCCTATAATTTTAAGAAAAAATCATTTTACAGATATAGAATAATTAGTAACTCCTAATTTTAGAGATGTGGCAAAGTATTAATGGGTTCTCGACTGGAAATTTTTCATGCAAGAGGCAACTGTAGCAGAGCAATCAACAAAAATATTTACTGACGTACGTGAAGTCGAAATCACACAAGCTATCGCAAATGAATTCCACGAAGTTCTAATCGATAGAGCAGAGTCAGATGTAATCATTATTGGTGCAGGTCCAGCAGGACTTACTGCAAGTAGAGAACTTTCAAACTTGGGTTTCAAAGTTCTAGTTATTGAACAAAACAACTACCTGGGAGGAGGATATTGGTTAGGAGGTTACATGATGAATCCAGTTACAGTCAGAGAGCCAGCACAAAAAATTTGGGATGAATTAGGTATTCCATACAAGAAAGTGAAAGATGGATTGTATTTGACACCAGGTCCACATGCAGTATCAAAATTAATTGCAGGAGCATGTGATGCAGGAGTAAAATTCTTACAATTAACAAAGTTCGATGATTTAGTTCTAAAGAATGGCAGAGTTGCAGGAATTGTTGTTAACTGGATGCCAGTTTCAGCATTACCACGTAACATTACATGTGTGGATCCAGTTGCATTTGAAGCTAAGGTGATTATTGATGCATCAGGTCACGATTCTGTTGCAGTAAAAAGACTAGTAGATAGAGGCTTAGCTGAATGGAAAGGTATGGAACCAATGTTTGTAAACGATGGTGAAGAACACGTAGTTCACAAAACAGGCGAAATATATCCAGGACTAATTGCAGCAGGAATGTCAGTCACAGAAACTCACGGATTAGCAAGAATGGGACCTACGTTTGGTTCAATGCTTTATTCTGGAAAAAGAGCAGCAGAAATTGCTGCTGAAAAAATCAAAGAGTTAGAAAGATAAGCAATCAGACATTTTCTTTCTTTATTGAAAACAAGCAAAATTATCATTTATGACGAACCTACAGTTCCAGAAATTCAGATAAATAAATTAGAAAAATTTCTCAAAGACACATTTCATGTAGACACAGAAGTAAGGAGGAATTTTTTTGAGGATGCTAATGATGAGTTGTTTCAAGAAATCGCCGCCACAAGAATTTTTGAATTAAAAAAACCGTTTTCAAAACACATTCCAATAGAATCAGAGATACAAACAGAAAGAGAAAATATAGACAATTCACAAAGTAAAGAAAAAATTCTTTATGATGGATTTGAATTTCAAAAAGCAGTATCAAAATTCATTCCAACAGAAGAACAACATCAAGAGATCTTACACATAATTTTAACAAATAAACTACCATGTACGTTTGACGAAAGCGATTTCAGATACCATGCAAGGGCATTAATTGGAACAAATCCTTCAATAATTTCAACCACGGGAATAATAGAAGCCCCTGCAAAACCTAAAGAATACTATCTAGAATTAATGACAAATTTTTCAGAAGGGAGTATAGACAAAATTAACGAGAAATACAAAGGAGAATTTTTAGAATATAATGATCCAAGAATATCAGAAATTACAGAAGGGTATCTCTTGCAGGCCATTATGTATTATGAAACAGGTGATGCATTCTGTGAAGACAAAGAATGTAGGTTGTATAATGCACATTGGCAAAAAGATTTGTTTAATTCACAATTAAAAAATAAAAAATTCTGCAGTAAACACGAAAAAAGTTTTAGAAAAATTATTGATCATTCATGAACAGATTTTATATCATTACGAATTTTTTCAGAGGATTTTTTTAGAGAAGAGGATTCAGTATCATCAAGTTTAATTTGTTGTATTTTAGATACCCCGTTTTGATCGATTTTTACAGGAACACCCATTGCAACATCATATTCTCCATACTCACCATCAAGAACGATAGAAGCAGGAATACTGATTTCTTTTTTCTTTGAAATGGCATCAATTACGTCAAAGGTATTTTTGGCAATACCAAACTGAGATCTACTCTTAAAATTACGAAGAGTCCTCCAATAGTTTCTCACATTTTCAGTGATAATATCTCGGCTATCAATCATAGAAAAAAGAGGGTTACCACCAACAGAGACACCAGAAAAAATAGGAACCATAGAATCACCATGTTCGCCCAAAACTAGTGCATTGGAAATAGACGATTGGGGAACAGACAATGTTTCAGAAATATAATAACGAAACCTACTAGTATCAAGACTAGATGCAATACCAATTACTTTGAACCTGGAAAATCCACTAATCTTTTGAAAATAATAAGTTAAAACATCAAGAGGGTTAGAAACCAGTAAAACAATTGCAGAAGGACAATATTGTTTTATTTTTTCTGCAATTTCTTTTATCATTTCAACTTGGAAATCTATATTTTCAGATCTGTCCTTTGTGTAAACACCAACACTTGCAGCAATAACAACAATATCAGAACCCACTAATTCAGAATAATCATCCGTTCCACGAATAGAGAATTTTGAGTCAGCAGGAATTGCACTTGCAACATCAAGAGATTCTCCAATTGCTTTTTCTTTTGTTTTATTTACAAGCAATACATCATCTAGGCCATTTGCAACACAAAGAAATGCAATAGATGCACCGACTCTACCACTGCCAACAATTGAAATCAACCGTATCACCAGTTATTTTACTATAAGAACTGGACACTTTGCTTTTTGAGAAACACCATTTGCAACACTGCCTAAAAGAACCTTATCTAATCCAGTTCTCCCATGAGAACCAATTACAATAAGATCATATTTTCTAGATTTTGCAAATACAACAATATCATTTACAACAGATTTTGATTTTAAAATATGGGATTTTACAGAGACATTATTTTTTTCAGCAATCTCTTCTAGTTTTTCAAGATGTTTTTGAGAAACTTTTTTTTGTTTTTTAATTAATTCTGAATCAGCTCTAGAATCATAATATTTGTGATGCCAAGCATCACCTTCAAGACAAGTTAGTAGCGTAAGTTTTGAATCATATTTTTTTGCAAGATCAACTGCAACCTTAAAAGCTCGAGTAGAATGAGCAGATAAATCAAAAGGAATCAAAATATTCTTAAACAATTTTTCTATGGCTCTCTTTTACGAATACTATCTCTTTGACGTTTATCATCATGTTTTGGCATTTCTCTTTCTAATTTTTTAATTAGTAGATCGCAAATTTTTAGAATATCCCAATCAGATTCAGTATAGATTAATTGATTTTTGGATGTTTTTATTGTTGCAGTAACATCATAATGAGTTCGAGAGCCCTCAGGATTCTGAGATTTTACATCAATTTTGGCCTCAATAATGTCAGGCAATACAGGTTGAACTTTCTCTAGGGCAGCACCAAACTTGGAATACAGAACTTCAGTAGCAGGTTCATCTTTAGACAATCCAATTACGTATAAGGGAATTTTTTCAGTCATGAATATCTCTTAAAATATCAACTTTAAACGGTTATAATAATTATTAAGTGCGATTTTCATCCATGATATTAGAAATGATATATTTAATGAGTAATCAAGAGTTAACCTCATGAACATAAAAAAATCAAATTTAACAAAAATCTTAACAAAACCAATCACAGTAGGACCTAATTCAACACTCGTTAAAGTGCGAGAGTCATTACTTAAGAATAAAGTCAAAAGATTGGTGGTGGTAGATAAAAAAAAGCCCATTGCAGTAATTACAGAAAAAGACATTGCAAAGAAAATTTATGAGTTAGGAAACAAACCAATCAAATCAGTACTTGCAAAAAATTTCAAACCAAAAAAACTATTCACGCTAACTAGAGAAAACACAGTTAGTGAATGTGCAAAAATGATGAAAAAACACAGAATCAGTGTTGTTATAATTTTAAATGAAGATAAAACACTTGGAGGAATTGTCACCAAAACAGATCTAGTCAAAATATTCTTGACAAAAGGTTCTGAATCACTCAAAGTCTCTCAAGTAATGAAGAAGGATTTGATAACTGCATCTCCAAGTGACCCCATACTACATGTCGAAAGTTTGTTGTTAAAATACGGAATATCCAGAGTGGTGATTAAAAGAAATGAAAAACCCGTTGGAATCATAACATTCAGAGATTTTGTACCTGCAAAAATACCACAATGGATAGCAGAATCAGCAGATCCGAAGGAAGTAGAAGAGTACAAATTCAAAAAAGGATTAGAAGAAGGTCACGCCAATCAAATGAGTTACCTTTTTCCATTCCATGCCACAGACATTATGGCTTCAAAACCAATCACAATTGAGGCAGATAAAGAAATCAGAGCAGCAATAACACTTATGATCAAACACGACATCAGTGGATTACCAGTTGTTAAGAATTCAAAATTGGTTGGAATTATAACAAAATCAGATATTGTAAGTGTATTAGCTAGTTGAATTACTTTACAATCAATATAGAACAGTTTGAATGTTGAGCAAGTTTGTTAGAAACACTACCTAACAAAAATCTTGTAACGGCTCCAAGGCCCTTATTACCAACAATTATCAAATCACATTTTTCAGATTTTACAATTTTTTCAATTTCAGAGACAATATTTCCTTCTTTAAGAAGAGATTTTGCAGAAATTCCTTTTTTTGAAAGTGTTTTGTTCGCATCATCAAGAGTTTTTTTTCCAAATTTTCTAAGCATTGTTAGGTACTCTTTACGATCTAGTAAATTGATTGATGATTTTTCTGCAACATAAAGTAAAATGATCTTAGAGTTAAATGCATGAGTAATTTCGCTTGCACGTTGTAATGCTTTTTTAGAATATTTTGAACCATCAAGGGGAACAAGAATTGTTTTAAAATTGTTAGTCATTTCACAACAAGGACTGGTTTTTTGGACTTATGCAAGACATAATTTGAAACACTACCCAAGAACAATTCTTTTGCAGAACTTCTTCCACGAGCCCCAATTACAACTAAATCAATTCCATTTTTTTTATTATTTGCAAATCGTGCAATATCATATCCAGGATCACCAGACAATGCCTTTGAAATTAACTTAATCCCTTTTTTTGCAGCTCGTAGTTTTGCATCATCAAGAGTTTTTTTCAATTCTTTTGAAGAGTTAAAATCTAAAAATCCTAGTGGATGAATAGCATAAATTCCAGGAACAGATTTTACGCTTAAAGCAACAATTACTCCATGAGATTGTCTTGCTATGTGAATAGCCATATCTAAACCTCGAATAGAATTCTTTGAACCATCAAGAGGCACCAAGATTTTCTTAGTTTTAATGACCATGTTCTAAAATGATATAATTGAACATTAAAAGGCTTTAGTAATTATCTGGGATGATTTTCAATTATGATAATTTAGAATTTATATGATATAATTGAAAAAGGTCAAAAAGTCATGGACAACACATTTGTCAATCAAGTAATGAGTAAAAATGTACTAACAGCGGAAAAATCAACATCATTACAAGATGCAGCACAAGAAATGAATCGACTCAATGTCGGTTGTGTTATTGTTATGGACGAATCCAACCCAATCGGGATTGTTACTGAAAGAGATTTTGTAACAAAAGTTGCAGCCGAAGGAAGACCATTATTTACTGAAATTTCAGAAGTGATGTCATCACCTCTGATAACCATAGAACCTGAAGAAACAATTTGGGAAGCATCAGAAATTATGAAAGAAAAATTAATTCACAAACTACCAGTTATGGAAAAAGAACGAATTGTAGGAATTATAACAACATCAGACATTGTTAGAATTTCCAGTGTTGGTTCTGATTCTCAAATGCGTAAAATATGTGATCAGATTCTTATGAGAATGAAAGATGATTAATCAAAAAAGGATATTCACTTAAATTATTGAAATTAAAAGACGAATTACTATGATGGCAGCAGATTCAGGTGCAACAGTACTTGAAACAAATGATGATAATCCAAAAATGCCAGATAAAAAGAAAACAAAATTTGATGTCATAATAATTGGAGCAGGTCCATCAGGATATACTGCAGGAATTTATTGTTCCCGAGCAGGTTATGACACATTAATTTTATCAGGAATATTACCAGGAGGGCAACTAGTAAACACAACAGAGGTTGAAAATTATCCAGGATTTGAGAACGGAATTATGGGTCCAGATTTGATGATAGATATGCGAAAACAATCTCAAAGAATGGGTACTACCATAATTGATGATGAAGCAGTAGATGTAGATTTTAGACGTAAACCACTCAAAGTGTTAACAGCATCAGAAGAATATGAAGGCCGTGCAGTCATAATTGCAACAGGAGCTAATCCTAGAAAACTAGGATTGGAAGGAGAAGAAACTTTTGGTGGAAAAGGGGTTTCATATTGTGCAACATGTGATGGTCCATTCTTTAGAAATCAAGAATTAATTGTAGTTGGCGGAGGGGATTCGGCCATAGAAGAAGCAACTTTTCTAACAAAATTTGCAACAACTGTTCATGTGGTTCATAGAAGAAATGAATTACGTGCAAGTAAAGTTATGCAAGAAAGAGCATTAAGTAATGAAAAGATAAAATTCCATTGGGATTCAGCTGTAATAGATATCAAAGGAGATCAGAAAATGCAACAAGCAGTATTGAAAAATCTCAAAACAAATGAAGAATCAACGTTAGATGTGGGAGGACTCTTTGTTGCAATTGGACATGAACCAAATACAAAATTATTCAAAAATCAAATTGAATTGGATGAGGAAGGTTATGTTGTATTAAAAAATAAAACGCATACTAATGTCGAAGGTGTTTTTGCCGCAGGTGATGTGCATGACAGAAACTACAGACAAGCAATTACAGCTGCAGCATTTGGTTGCATGGCAGCAATTGATGTGGACAAATATCTAACAGAAAGTGCAGACAAACAAGAATGAAAAATGCACAATGCAAAAAATGCTTAAACAAATTTTTTGAAAAAGAAATCTACACAATTCAACAATTCCAATATAGAGAAGAGCCACCATACAAATGGTCATTAGAATATTTTAAAAAAATTGGAATTGATGAATGGGATTCATTTTGTGAAAAGTGCTTGCTAGAATATTCCAAAGAATCCTCGGAGTCTTGGAAGAAATCACAAATCTAAACTCTTTTTTGGTACAAAATATACTAAGTTTTATGACTGAAGAAACAGAAAATAAGAAAAAAATCATGAAAGAGTACAGTGATAAACTGGCAAAATTAGGAATGGATTTGAGTAAGATTCAATTTAGTTACAAAGTAGAAGAAAAGACATCAAAAGAATATTGGCAAAAAAGAATTGAAAGTTTTGAAGAATATAACAATAAAGCTTTAGAATACTATAATCAAGTATTTTCTTTAATCAAAGTTACCAACAAAGAAGAATCAGAAAGATTCCTTTTACAGATTAGTAAATTTCGACAGTTAGGATCATCATTAATGGAGATCATGGAAAAAATCAAGGAAAACCCATCAATTATCAATTCTAAAGACAGACAACAAAGTCAATGGAGTAGAGAAATCAAAAACAACATTACAGAACAAAGTAACAAATGTTTACATCATGAAAGAGACATGAATTCATACTTTAGGGATTTTTATGAAAAACATTTGAAAGATATTTTAGAATAATTAGTATGCCAATTCAGATAGATGTTTTGCATCTTTAAGGCAGTTTTCAAAATGTTCTTCAGACATTACGTTTTGTTTAGCATATACACTCTTGAATTTTCGTCCATCATCAGCAAAAATTCCAACAACACATGCATCCCCTTCAACAGGATATTTTTTCATACAAGCATAAACTGCAGCAGAAGAAGGACTGATCAAGAGTTGATCTTTTTCAAAAACATCCTTTACAACAGAAAATGCTTCTTCGTTATCAACAGATATCCAATCATCAACCACATTCTCTCGTTTCAAAAATAAATCAGGTTTTGCAGATTCTTCAAAATTTCTCCATCCCTGAATGAGATGGTTTTGTTGTGGTTGGCATCCAATGATTTTCACGTTAGGATTTTTTTCTTTAAGAAATGTGCCAATGCCAGTAATTGTTCCGCCAGTACCCACGCCAGTGAAGAAGTGAGTTACTTTACCTTCAGTTTGTCTCCAAATTTCAGGTCCAGTTCCAATGTAATGACCCTTGAAATTTGCCTCATTAGCATATTGATTAGGAGAGTAATAGGTATCAGGTCTCGAAGATGCAATAGATGTTGCAAGGGCAATACTTTGATCAGTTCCTGCACCAACTTTTGGACACAAATCATCACTCGTTTCAAAGACTTTGGCACCTAAATTTCGAATAATATCTTTAGTTTCATTACTTGCCTTTTCAGGAATAACTATCTCAACTTTATATCCCAACAAATTTGCAATTCCAGTTAAAGCGATTCCAGTGTTTCCAGAAGTAGGTTCGATGATAATGCTCTTACCTTTTGTAAGAATTCCTTTTTCTTCTCCATCTTTTATCATCCAATATGCAGCTCTATCTTTTACAGAACCAAATGGATTGTGTCCTTCTAGTTTTGCAAAATAATTCACATTATCATGTGAAAGAGAATTTAATTTTACAAGAGGAGTGTTACCTACACGATTCAAAACATCTGTGTCAGTTACAGTAGTCATAATTTTGGTTATTTCACCTTTTTAATTTGAAATGTAATTACATTTCCATCTTTAGACATATCTAGTAATTCATGACCTTGTCTTGTTACCCATCTAGAGATATCATCTTCAGCTGCAGGATCATCTGCAGAAACAGTTAATGTTTCACCTACCTGCATTCTTTCAATTTCAATTTTGGTCCTAAAAACAGGTTCTGGGCAAAATAATCCAGTAGCATCTAATTTTTTTTCTGTTGATTCAGACATCTTATCTAATTAAAAAAGGACGTTTTGTCATATTAAAATCTATTTGAGTTATTCAGATTAATTATTACTCATAATGCCATTTTAAACATAGTTGTAAGATTCCTATCTTTCATAAAACTAGGATCTTGATTCTGGAAATTGATTTTTTGTGAAATTCTCTTCATTAAATAAATTGCAATTTTGTAAAAAAGTGACCACATATGGCTATTTTGATTTGAATCATAAATTCTCAGTAATAATGTCAAAAGCCATTTTGCATTTGGATAATGTTCAGAAATATAATCAATCAAGTATTCTTTTGAATTATTAATTTTGTATCGTAAATGATCAAGAGTTTCAGTTTGATGAGCATAGCCTGTTTGAGAGATTTCTATTTTCCCATGTTTCATGGCAGATAAAATATCATCAAGATTATTTTCAGAGTCAATCACATTAACACATCGTCCAAGTGTAGACAAAACATGAGAATCACTACCTGCAACTTGAATCATGTTATTATCTAAAGCAAATTCAGTTGCACGGGCATTAGATAAAATATCTACATTATTGCTGTTAAAGACCTCAATCATATCACATTTTTTAGCACCATCACGTAACGCATCAAGTAAACTAAAGGGGTGAGGAGCAGATGAGACACCACCTTGTTTTTGAACTTCATCTATGACTTCCTCAAGAGAGAGACCAGGAGATATCGCATCATGAATTCCATAAGCTAAAACATGTGCACCGGTATCAGTAGTGATTTCTTCAGCAGGAAAAACATCAATGTTTTTGAATTTTGAGTGATTATTTTTGTATTCCAATAATTGGCGATAGCCATCTAATGTGTTGTGATTGGTAACAAAAATTGCATCTAATCCTAAATGATATGATCGCTCAAGTTGATCTCGTATAGAAATATCGCAATCATATGGAGGTTCATCATCACCTACATGAAAATTTGAAAAAGAGTTATGACAATGTAATTCAGCATTTATTGGCATTTTCAAATAAAATTTTTCATCTTTAGGTAATAATCTTATGGAATTACAATGGTGAATTATCTAAAAAGATCTTCATCCTCAGGACGAATTAATTCATTAATTTCATGTTCACCTTTCTGAAAGGAATAATTACGAATTATTGCTACAGGTGTTTTCAATGTTTTACCCATAACTAATTCAGATGCAGCAGAAAGTTCATCTGCAATTGCAATTGCCGTAACTCGCAAAGTTTTTCCGAATGTATCTCGAGTTCCCTCATAGTCAGTTATTGGAGACAATCCAGAAATACCTATAGCACAATTTGTTTGTCCCATTCTAAATGGACGACCAAAAGTATCAGATATTATAACAGCAACATCTTTTTTTGTAAGTCCAAAAATTTTTTCACGTATGGTTTTAGCAGATATATCGGAATTCAGAGGCAATAATGTTGCATACCCTTCTTTTACATTACTTTCATCAATACCAGCATTAGCACAAATTGCACCATCGTTTGTTTCAACAATCAAAATTCCATTCTTCATACGGATGATTCGTTTTGATTCAGATAAGATTAATTCAATGATCCTAGGATCTTTTTGGTATTGGGAACTAATTCCTTCAGAAAGTAATGAGGGCTTTACGGTGGATAAATCAATCATGCGTCCTTCTTGTTTTGAAATTATTTTTTGAGCAATAACCAAGATATCGCCATCCTGAAGTTGATTTGAAGAAGTAATTAATTCCGAAATATCATCTGAAGGTTCAATCTCTTTTTCGATATGAACAGGTATAATTTCCAATTATAATATGTCGTGATTAGGACTAAAAAATTGTTTATGCAGGGGTTGGAGCTTCTAGTTCTAATTTGTAATGTTTGTTAATAATATCCAAAATTTTTGAAAGATCTTTTTCTTCCAAAGTAGTAGTTGCCAAATCTTTTACCAAATCTTGTGCACGGTATGCAATTCCCAATCCACAAATATCAAATAATTTAACATCATTTGCCCCATCTACAACACAGACAATATTTTCTTTCTTTTCACCCCATTCTTCAATTTTGATTCGGGCAGATTTTGATTTATCTGAATCAACATTGATTTTTACTCCATCAAGTTTACCATCTTTGAAAATTAACTCGTTTGAATAAACATAATCCAATCCTAATTCTTCTTTTAATCTGTCCATCATCAAGGTGAATCCACCTGAAACAGCCATCAACTTCCAACCAGCAGCCTTTAATGCTCTACATGCTTCCTTTGCACCAGTCATGATAGGCAATTCATCTGACACTTCTTGACATGTTTTTTCATCAAGACCTTTTAGAGCAGCAACGCGGGTTCGAAGTCCTTCTTCCCAGTTAATTTTTCCCTGAATTCCTTGTTTTGTGATTGCCCAAATTTCATCTTGTTTATTCAGTTTTTCTGCAAGAATAGGAAGATATTCTTCATCATACAATACACCTTCAACATCAAAAATTACTAACAATTGATTTCTGTTTTGCAAAAATTTGCTAATTATATTAAAGTTTAAACTTTTTTGAGATCCAAAAAACGCTAGTAATAAATCACCGGAGTTAATGGTATAGTCATGGGCGAATTAGAACACAAATACGAAGTAGATATCAAAGAAAGAGAAGGACGACAAAAACTGCCAGATGACGTAAAAGCAGAATTAAAAGTATCAGGTATGATGGACGATAAAGGAAAATTGAAATTAAAAGGTGTGAGTCCAAAAATGCTCAAAAGAATGAAACAAGAATTTGTAGAATGTCCAGTTCTAAAAGACGACATACACTTTATCCAATGTTTCGTATGTCCAAATTTCCAAAGTAGGGTTACAGGACAAGTACTCTGCAAAGGCGATAAATTATAATCAAAAATTTCTCACGAAAGGCTCATTAGTTAATTTATTCTGAGAATTTTAGTTTGAGTAAAGAAGATGTAGGAATTACAGTTTCAAAAAAAGATGATTTCAGTGAATGGTACACTCAAGTTGTACTAAAAGCCAAATTAGCAGATTATGCACCAGTAAAAGGACTAATAGTGCTCAGACCAGATGGGTATTCTATTTGGGAGTCGTTAAAAAATACATTTGATAAAAAATTTGCAAAAAACGGAATTAGAAATGGATTTCTTCCAGTGTTGATTCCTGAGTCACTGTTGGGAAAAGAACAAAAACACTTTGCAGGTTTTAATCCTGAAGTTTTTTGGGTAACACATTCAGGGACAAATGAAATTGGGGACAGATTAGCATTAAGACCAACATCTGAAACATTAGCATATACTTTGTATTCAAAATGGATTCAAAGTTGGAGAGATTTGCCATTAAAAATTAATTTTTGGAATACTGCTTTACGTGCAGAAATTAAAGCAACAAAACCATTTCTAAGAACATCAGAATTTTTGTGGCAAGAAGGACACACAGTACACACAACACAAGAAGAAGCAGAAGAAGAAGTAATGAAAATTTTAGAAATTTACAAAAATACTGTTGAAGAAGAATTAGCAATTCCAGTCACAACGGGAAAGAAAAGTGAGAAAGAAAAGTTTGTGGGAGCAGTATATACAACAACAATGGAATCCATAATGCCAGATGGTAAAGCACTACAAATGGGTACATCACATTTCTTAGGACAGAATTTTTCAAAACCATTTGAAGTAAAATTTGCAGACAAAGACAATGTGGAGCATTTTGCATGGCAAACATCATGGGGAGTTTCATGGAGATTAATTGGGGCAATGATAATGACACACGGCGATGATCAAGGCCTTGTGTTACCACCTAAAGTTGCACCAATACAAGTAGTAATTGTTCCAATTTACAGAAATGATGAAGGTAAAGACAAAGTATTGCCAAAAGTAAAAGAAATACAAGAAAAATTAGAAGCAAAAGATATTCGTATTCAGGTAGATGACCGAGAAGGATTATCTCCAGGTTACAAATTCAACGATTGGGAAATGAAAGGAGTTCCAATACGCATAGAGATTGGACCAAAAGATATTGAAAAACAGAGTTTTGTTGTTGCAAAAAGATACAATCGTGAAAAAATTAACTTGGGACTAGAAGAGATAGAGAAAATTCTTTCAGTTCTAGACGAGATACAAAAAGCCATGCTTGAAAATGCACGAGTGCAATCAAAAGAAAATACAAAAGATATTTCAAATTATACAGAATTTAAATCACAAATTGAGGTGGGGGGATTTTTCAATGCACCTTGGTGTGGAAAATTAGAATGTGAAGAAAAAATAAAAGAAGAAACAGGTGCAGATATACGGGTAATCCCATTTGACAGTAAAAATACTGATTTGAAATGCATGTATTGTGGAGAAGAAAGTAAATCAGTGCCGATTTTTGCTAGAGGATATTAGTTATTTTCAATAGAACAAATATTCATTATTTTCTGTGCAGTTTTGTCAATATCCACAGTCGGTTCAGCAGATACAAAGAGAACATAATCACCCAATGCAAAAGTGAATGTAACAACATTTTTTCTTCTTGCAGCAGCATAACTTACGGGTCCTAAATTCTCATCAAAATCTTGTCTAGTTCTAATTCTCAATACAGCTTCAATGAACATTTTTTTACGTTCTTCTTCATTTTTTAGAGGTTTTACATTGTCACGAAATGATCCTGCAACTAAATTTCCCATCATATCTAAAAATCCTGCAAAACGAATTTCAGGTTCTTTGAGCAAAAGTTCACATTTGGAAGATAAAGAATCATCTGACACGAATTTATAAAAAGAAAATAGGAATAAAAGAATTTTCAAATTTTCAGTAAGGAACACAGGATCAGATATAATAGTGGAAAAAACTGATTAGCAATTGTGACTAGCAATCCACAGTTAGAGGAAAGAAAGCCACTCTTAGAGCAATTCAGAGAGACCAGAAGTAGAACTCTAGAATTAGTAAAAACTTTAGAAAAGGATGATTTTGTGGTTCAAACTGCATTTTTCATGAGTCCGCCAAAATGGCACATAGGTCATGTTAGTTGGATTTATGAAGCAATTATGAGTAAATTGGACAAAAATTACGAATTTTATTCAAAAGAATTTTCAGAATATCTTAATTCGTACTATCAACAATTTGGAGTTCCACACGATAAAGGATTGCGAGGAGTAATTTCAAGACCCACAGTTGATCAGATTTTTCAATATTTCAATACAATCAATCAAAGAGTAGAGAAATTTATTGAAACCCAATCTTTGAATGATGAAGGAGTCAAATTAATCACAATGGGATTCCATCATGAATGTCAACATCAAGAATTGTTAGTGTATGATTTACAGCATCTTCTTGCAGAACAATACAGACCAGTAAGAAAAAACCAAATTCAAAAACAAAACAATGTTGAAAAACAAACTGTCGAAATAAAAGGCGGTTTATACACAATGGGATTTAATGGAAAGGGATTCTGTTATGACATTGAGCTTCCAGAGCACAAAGTTTACCTTAATGATTACAAAATAGATGTTTTTCCAGTTACAAACCAACAGTATTTAGAATTTGTTGAGGATGGAGGATATGAGACATACAAGTATTGGTTATCAGATGGATGGGAAAAAGTAAAAGCTAACAAATGGAAATCTCCAATGTATTGGGAGAAAATTGACGGTAAATGGCATGTCAGAGACTTTTTAGGAATCAGAGAGATAAATCCAAACGAACCAGTATGTCACGTTAGTTTCTATGAAGCTGATGCATATTGTAAATGGGCAGGAAAAAGATTACCAACTGAAGCAGAGTGGGAAAAAGCTGCTTGTTGGGACGAGAACAAACAAGAGAAAACAATTTTCCCATGGGGAAATGAACAAGCAACAGAGAGAAAATGCAATTTACTTGAGTCATATCATTGGGGATGTACAGAAATAGGAACATATCCAGAAGGAAAAAGTCCTTCAGGCTGCCAACAAATGATTGGAGACGTATGGGAGTGGACATCATCAGAATTCACAGGATATCCAGGATTCAAAACAGGATTTGATGAATACAATGACAAATGGTTTACAAATCAAAAAGTTTTGAGAGGAGGTTCATTTGGAACACCAAAAATGTCAATTCGTGGAAGTTACAGGAATTTCTTTAGATTAGATGAAAGATGGTTATTTTCAGGTTTCAGATGTGTTGAAGATATCTAGTTATTCACAAGCAAATAATGATATTCTTCGTAAAGACTAGAGCCATTTTTTGAAAAAGATATTTCAATTAATCTTGTTGAGTGATCACTTCAAAAGTAATTGGAAGATATGTCATTCCCTGATTACTTCTAAAAGATATTTTCCAAGTTCCAAAGAATTCACACTCACCACACTCTTCTAAATCACTTGAAGATACAGGAGTAAAGTAGTGATTTACTGCATTCTTTGATCCATCATATTGTAGTGAATGATGGATTACACCATCAGGACGAATAAAGTCAATCATTCCTTTGGAATCAAGTGGAATCTCATCTCCAATCAAAAATACTGTATCATTGACATCATAGGTGCCATCCAAAATGGCAAATGGTCCTGAATAGAGGTTATTTGGATAACCAAAATCCTCAGAAACAGCCTCAAGATTGGAGTTCAAAGGTACAGATAAAGAAGTTTCAATTGCAGAATCATCTAATACAAGATTGATGATTATGGCAGATAGAATAACTAGAGGTATGCCATAAACAATCTTTGGGATTTTGGCATTCATTGTTTTCCCTCTTTTAGATTGAATGTTACATCACATTTCATGCAGTGATATTTCTTAGATTGGTAGTTTTTCAATAAAATAGAGTGTTTGCAGCCAATGCTTGGTTTGGTAATCTGTTTTAGCATTCAGAATTACCTCCAAAACATTTGCTGCACAAGACTTCACAAGAATCATTCAATGTTACTTGGACATTGCTTGACCAGCAACGATGGCATAGACCAACAAAAGTTGGAACATATAGGGAGGAATTGGCTCCCCATATGTTTGAACTAGGTGTTCTATGACTTATGCAAGTGCTGCGACTGTGTGACATAGCATCTCCTCATTGTACATGCATTGGCTGTGAAATCTTACTTCAGTTGGTTGCAAACATTTCGTACAAACTAGCTGAACTGGTTGATGGCAATGCAAGCATTGCTTTTCTATATCCAGTTCTCCACCACATTGTCTACACAAAGTGTCTGGCATTTTTGTTCACCTCAGGGGAAGTTTCTCCTACCAAACTTCCATTTGGAAAAAACTTCCTCGCATTCTGAAGAAACTCTTTCCACTGAAGATTTGAGAGAGTCTCTGACTTGTTTTAGGGATGAATTACAGTTCATTGTTCTTCCTCCAGTTTATTCAACTGACACTAGCTTGCCTTGAGGTTTTTCCTTGGCAAGTGAAATTGTCAGTTCCAAGACTCCGTTTGTGTATCTGGCTTTTGCAGAATTTTCATCTACTTTTGATGGTAGAGGAATCTTCTTTTCGTATTTTCTTTCTCCATGCTCGGCTGAAAGCAGTACTAGTTTATCTGACACATTTAGTTTGATGTCAGACTTTTCAATTCCTGGCATCTCTGAGACAATTTTGAGAGTACGTTCTTTGTCATTGACTGAAACGTCAACATATGGATCTCTCACTGTTGAATCTGCAAGAGAGTCAGTTGGTTTTGTATTTCCCCATTCAGTTACATGAGGAATGCCATCTTCACCTACAGTCTTTACGTAACCATAGTAGTATGGTCCAAAGGTTTGGACTGTTTTATTTGGATTTTCGAAAACATCTCCCATTGAAAAAAAGGGGCTCGATAATCTTCGAAATGTTCTTTCAAAGTGGTCATCAAACATCTTTTAATCACCGAATTAGTGTAATAGTGATGACAAAATATAAAGATTTTGCATAAATTATTCATAACTGACATAATGTCATATACATGACAATATTAAAATATCCAAATGGTATTCTCATCTCATGCAAAGTACAATTTTAGAATATGAAAATCAGGCAATGCCAAGATCTCAAAGACAGGTAAGTTACTTTTGCAGATTATGTAGAGAGTATGGAATTAAAACAAGAAAAGCACATCTACAAAATTTCCATAATGCAAGTAGAGATACCGTAACTAAGAGAAGCAATAATGATCTTGTTGATGTGATCTTTATCGAATCAAGATAAAATCAACAAAAAATAAAAATATTGAAAGGGGCAATATGGAAAAAAATGGCTACAGGGAAAGGTTGTAACATTTGTGAGAAAGAACATGACGGTGATTTTTACAGATTTTGTAAATGTTCATGCCATGGAAGAATTGCAAGAGAAATTGTGGGATGACATCCATAAAAATTTGAATCAATCAAGTGCAATATTGATTAATTTTTAGAAACTAAAGTTAATGAAAAATATTTTTTGTCATCAAGCCATGTATGTTTTAAGTCAAATCCTACATCATCAAGAAGATCATGAATTTGAGACATACGGTATTTATGAGAATACTCAGTATGGATTAATTCATCTTTTTTTAATTTTAATTCCAAATCAGATTTCGATATAACAATAGATTGATCAGATAATGATTTCAAATACATTTCAATTCGTTGATCCTTTTCATTGTAAATTGCATGATGTGAAAAGTTTTTGAGATTAAAATCAGCATCAAGCTCATCATTGATTCTAGATAAAACATTAAGGTTGAATTTAGCAGTCACACATTCAGAGTCGTTATAAGCTGATTCGAGAACAGATTTGTCTTTTACAAGGTCAAGTCCAATCAAAAATAAGTCACCAGGTTTCATTGTAGAATATATTTTCTCTAAAAATTTGTAGCCATCAACAGGTGAAAAATTACCAAAACTAGAACCTAGAAAAACTATAAGATTGTGTTTATCATCATATGTTTTTAAAAATTCTAAACCACCTTCATAAGTATCAATAATGCCAGTAATGGTAAGATTCTTGTAATCATTTAGAAGTTCTTCAGAGCTTTCAGTAAGAATTTCAGAGATATCTATGGGAAAATATTCAGTAGAACTTTGAGAAGTTGTCAAAAAATCTAAGATTAGTCGTGTTTTTGTGGATGAACCACTCCCTAGTTCAACTAATCGATATTCATCATCTAGAAATGAAGATAATTCAGTTTGTAATTTTTCTAAAATGGAAATTTCAGTTCTAGTAGGGTAATATTCTGAAACAGAACAGATTTTTTCAAATAGGGCAGAGCCTTTTTTGTCATAAAAGAACTTTGGATGAATAGATTTTGAATTTGTGCCTAAACTCGTAGAAATTTCTTCAGCAAATGTTTTTTCAATTTTTGTAGCATGAGGTTTGAAATATTGTAATCTAGAATCAACAACAAATTTTTTGTACTCTTTATTTTTCTGTAATGTGTCGTTCAAGTATTAGAATCTCGTTTAGTAGACTTAAAAGTTTTAACCCAATTAATTACGCATAAACTATATCTCTTGATATACTTCTAAATTCAACTATATTTGTTGGATGAGATTCTTAGAATAGAGCATTTGAAAAAACATTTCATCAAAAAAGGAATGTTTGGAAAACAATCAGATGTTGTAAGAGCAACAGACGATATTTCATTTTCTGTAAAGAAAGGAGAAGTGTTTGTTTTAGCAGGAGAATCAGGTTCAGGAAAATCTACAATTGCAAAATTAATTTTAAGATCAATACAACCAGATTCCGGAAAAATATTTTTTGAAAATAATGAAATTGATAATAATCCTGAAAATTTGCAGAAAATTAGAATGGGATGTCAAATGATTCATCAAGATCCGTATGATTCGATTAATCCAAGAATGAAAATCGGAGATATAGTTTCAGAACCATTAGAAATTCACAACATAGGGGATAAAAATGAAAGAAAGAAGAGAGTAATTGAAGTTCTTCAGGAAGTAAAACTAGAGCCAGCTGAAGAAATTATTAAAAAATATCCACATATGTTGTCTGGAGGACAAAGACAAAGAGTAGTTTTAGCAAGAGCATTATCATTAAAACCCAAAGTCATCTTAGCTGATGAGCCAGTTTCAATGCTTGACGTGTCAATAAGAGCTGAAATGCTAGAATTATTGCAGGAACTTCAAAAAAAATACAATATTTCATTTATCTACATCACTCATGATTTGGCAACTGCAAGGTATTTCGGTCAAAGAATAGGAATTTTGTATTTAGGTAAAATCGTCGAGATAGGACCTATTGATCAAGTTCTACTAAGCCCAAAACATCCATACACACAGGCATTAATTGATGCAATATCAGAGCCAAACCCAGATAATTTACACAAAGAAAAAAAAATTAGAATTAATGAACCAACAAACATAGGTATTCTTCAAGGCTGTAGATTCAGAAACAGATGTCCATACATCATAGATAAATGCGAATTAGAGCCAAATTTAGAGAAAATAGGAGTAGAACACTTTTCAGCTTGCCATGTAAAAATTAACTAAGTTGTTCTAACAGAAGGCATGCGTTTATCTTTGTAAGTAACAACATTTGAAACACCATTTTTGGGGAAAACCCCATAGATCAATTTTGCTTTTTGAACTACAGAGTCTTTTAGTGAGACCATAATGAATTGACTTTCTTTTGATCTTTCTTCTAAAATGTTTGATAAGCGTTCAGAGTTTGGAGCATCAAGGTGAGCATCTACTTCATCAAACAAGTAGAATGGAGAGGGTTTGAGTTTTTGTAAAGCAAGTACAAATACAATTGCAGCTAATGTTTTCTCACCACCACTAATGGAAGTAGATTCTCTTTTAGGTTTATTTGGAAATTGGATCAGGTAAGAGATTCCAGAATTAAATATATCATCTTCATTTTGTAATTCTAACCAAGCATTTCCACCAGTCATTTTATTGAAAATTAATTTAATTTCTTTATCGACCTTGTCAAATGCATCCAAGAATGTTTGACGTTTATCTTTTTCAATATTTTCAATGAATTTGACAATAGAGTTTCTTTCTTCCTCAAGAGAATTCTTTCTAGTAGACATGGAACGATAACCATAAGATACTTCCAGATATGTTTCAGGAGCCTTTGCATTTAGTGCATTAAGTGAAGCCAGTTCTGCAGATAATCCTTGAACAATTGACTCGACATCAAATGTTTCCATATCCTTATCAAAGCCAAACGCAGAGAGAATTTGCTGTAATTTTACCTCATTTTCCACCAAATCTCGTAAATCTCTATTCAAAGAATCAGATTGTCTCTCCAAAGTATTGATTTGTTTAGTTAATTCTCGATCTTTTTCAGATAGAACTTTTAATTTATCATCAAATTCTTTAAGTTGACCAATGGATGATCCTGATGTTTCAATAAGTTCTTGTTCTTTTTCTCTTAATTTTACAAGAATTTGATTTTTAGATTCTTTTTGTATTTCTAGTTCATTGATTTTTGTTTGTAATTCCTCTTTTTCTGAATTTAGTGAAAGTTCTTCATCATGGAGTCTATTAGATTGAGATTTTTCACGGTTATCTTGAGTTTCTAATGTTGTTAGTTGTGAAGCTTTGTCACGATATTCATTTGTGATTGTTGTGTATAATTTTTCAACTTCTGCTTTCTTAAGGTTAATTCTTGATAATTCATTTGCAATACGTGTTTGTTCACCACTTGCATAGTTGTCTTCCACGATAGAAATACGCTCTAGCAAAGATTCTACATGAGATTCATTTGTAAGAACTTCAGACTCAATATTTTGATCACGTGAAGTTAAATCAGCAATTCTATCTGTAAGTTGTTTTTTCATATTCAATGCAGATTCTATTCTAGGGGTAAGAGTAGAGTAGTGTTCATTAGTGGATGCCAAGGATTGTTCAGAGATTGAAAGACGTTCTGAATTTAATTGGATAGAATCATCTAATTTTTTAATTGCATTCTTTTTCAACAGAAGGTATTTCTTTACAGCATTGATTGATTGGAATAATCCATCAACATCACTGCTCATTGAAATTAATTTTGTAAGTTTTGATATCTTTGAGTCAATATCAATAACAACCGTACCACCTTTTGCCTCAAAGTATTCACCATCCATAGTAACTGCCTTGTATCCAGATTGGGAAACATTGTAAGCAGATTCCCGAGTTTTTGTGAGGACAATATTGCCAAATAGGAAGGTTTTGAGTTCAGAATAAGCAGGTTTACAACGAACAAAGTCTGAAAGTACACCTATCACACCAGATTCAGTAGGTAGTTTCAGATTGAATTTAGGAATTGAATCCATAGGGATTATCTTGAGTTTAGACAATTTTCTAGATCTTGCAAATTCTGCAATTCCAAGAAGAGTTGCAAAGTCTTTCACAACTATTGCTTTAATCCAATCAGAACTTACAGCTAATACAGAACGCTCATACTGTTTATCCCAAGAAATCATTTCATAAACAAGACCTTCAATTCCTAGTTGTTCTGCATCTTCTTTTAATTTTGCAACAGTGTAGTCTTCATGCATGAATCCCTTTACAGTTTTAATTTTTGATTCATAACGTGTTGCAGCTTGGTTAGATTTTTCAAGAATTTCACCCCACTCATCCATATCAGAAACAATTTTAGATTTTTTTGATTGTAATTTTTGAATTCTAGATTTTAGTTCAGTAATTGTTGCATTGTGATTTTTTATCATAGATTCTAATTTCAATTTTGATGAAGTGAGTTCTTCAATTCCTTGTTCAAGTCCTTGAAGTTTTACAGTGTTTGATTCAACCTTAATTTTTGATTCTTCTTTTTCGTGTTGAAGTTTAGAGAGTTTAAGTTTTGTATCATTTAATTCAGAAGTCAACGTCCTAATTTTTTCATCAATTTCAGATTTTTTAGCAGCTGCTTGTGATTGTTCATCTAAAATTTTATTTCTTTGGGAGTCAACAACTTCTAAATCAGAATTTATTTTGTTTTTCTTTACATTAGTTTCTTCAATTGATTCTTTAATTTTTAAAATTTGAGTATCAATGTCACTTCGGGCATTTTCAACTTCTTCAAGTTCTTGTTTTATTTCTGGAATTCTAGATTCAATTTGTTCTATTCTCTTCTTTGATGCAGAAATTGCACTGTTATCAATTTCATATTGTTCCATGGCAGTGGCAATTTCAGTGTCAAGGGCAGATTTTGCTTGAGTGTAATCATTTGCTTCAGTCATCAATTTTGATTTTTCAGTTTCCAGTGCTCCAATTTCATTTCTCAAGACACTTCTTTCATCATCAAAGGTAGTGATTTCAGTGGTGACCGAGTGCAAAGTAGATTCTTTAGACTCTTTTTGGCTAGAGATTACTTTGAGTTTATTGGCAGCTGCTATTGCCTTGTACCTATTTAGTTCACGCTCAAGAATATCATGACGTAGTTTCTGATTACGCTCTTCTTCAAGTTCATCGATACGTTTCTTGATTTCACCCATTTTTGCAAGAGCAATTTCCAGCCTTCTGTCTGCCTCATCAAGTTGTTTAACAGATTCAGCCTTTTTTTCGTCAAAATATGACAGCCCGATTAAATCTTCAATTGTTTTTCTTTTTTCTTCAGATGTGAATTCAGAGATTCTTGTAACGGTTCCTTGTTGGACTGCATTGAGTTGTCCCAATCCAGCATTTGCCATATCAAGCAAATCAAGAATATGACTTCGATTAGTTTTCTTTTTGTTCAGATAGTATGTATTTTCACCATTAGCATCCATTTCTCTTGTAATCTCAACAGTATCAGTATCAACAGGAATTTTTCGATCAGAGTTATCAAAATGAACACTAGATCTTGCCATTTTTGGTCCACGTCTATTTCCCTCAATATCGTGAATCAGTGATCTTAATTTGTCAACTCTCATAACTTTGGGTTTGTTTTCACCCATTGCAAAAATTATGGCATCTAAAATGTTGCTTTTACCAGAACCGTTTGGACCTGAGATCGATACAAGTCCTGGTTCAAAATGAACAGTCGTGTTCTTAAAACCAAATGACTTGAAACCAAAGATCTCAACTTTTTTTACATGAACCAATATCATTATTCACTCAAATGGTGAGATAATCGATGTTTAACAAGTTTAGTTGACACTATTGCATAATTTTTCTTGTTTTAGTATGATATTTTTCGTAACGGTAAAGACAAAATATTTTACAATAACCCTCTTGTGCCTACTTATAATTACCAAATAGTAGGGTTTACAGATATGACAAAACTAGGATTGATTCAAACTATCGCACATGATACAGATCAAAAAGCAATTTCAGAGGTTTCCAAAATTCTAAAAAAATTAGGTAAGAATGAAACTGAGATCGTGTGCCTACCTGAACAATGGTTAAAAAATAATCAAATTTCAGACTGGGATTTACAATTTAGAGAGTTTAAAGAAATTGCCAAAGACTTTCAGATGACAATAATTCCAGGTGCATTTTATGAAACAAAAAGAGGTCAATCATCCATAGTATCACCAATTATTGGACCAAAAGGTGAATTCATAGGAAAACAAGAAAAAATACATCCATTTGACTATGAGAAAGACAGGATCACGCCTGGAAAAGAGGCCAAAATTTTCAAAACTGCCTGTAAGTTTGGAGTGATTATCTGCTATGATATGGTATTTCCCAAAGTAGCAAACACATTAGCCACAAAAGGAGCCCAAGTGTTGTTATCTCCAAGTAGAATCGTCAAGCGAGGCATAGAACCATGGCAAATGTATGTTCAAGTAAGAGCATTAGAGAACAGAATCCCAATTCTTGCAGCAAATGTTGAGAATCAGAAATTTGGAGGCAATAGTATGATAGTAGATTTAAATCAAAATAACAAAGTAGTCACGACAAAAATCACAAAACTAAATGGCGAACAAGGAAGATCACATGAATTTGACCTTAAAAAATATGAATCAATAAGGAAGAAAAGATTTTCAGATTCTAATGAATTTCAATAATTAGTCGCCTGCAACAAACTTTTCACATGCAGCCTTTGCTTTAACATCTGAAGTTTGTTCAATTGGATGTTTCATTAAATATGCACTTGCAGGTTTAATTGGACCACCAACTCCTCTATCAAGAGCAATTTTTGCAAGTCTAATTGCATCAATTACAATTCCTGCAGAATTTGCTTTGTCATCTACTTCTAAACGAACTTCCATGTTGTAAGGAATGTTTGCCCATTGACGTCCTTCAATTCTCATAAACATGAGTTTTGTGTTACCTAAAAAGGGAATAAAGTCAGAAGGGCCAACATAAATTTGATCATCATCCAATCTTTCATCGAGTTGGCTTTGAACACTTTCAGTTTTAGAAATTTTCTTTGAAACAAGTCTATCTTGTTCTTTCATGTTTAAGAAATCAGTATTACCACCTACATTGATTTGGTAAGTCTTTTCAATTTTTGTACCTCTATCATTACATAATTTTGCTAATGTTCTGTGAACAATTGTTGCACCAACTTGTCCTTTGATGTCATCACCAATACAAGGAATATTTTTTTCAGCGAATTTTTTTGCCCAGGTCTCATCTGATGCAATGAATGAAGGTATACAGTTTACAAATGCAGTGTTGGTGTCAAGGCAAATTTGTGCCCAATATTCAGTTACTTTATCAGAGCCCACAGGTAAGTAAGATACGATTATTTCAACACCAGTGTCCTTGATTACTTGTTTTACTTCTTTAGTGATTTCTTCAACAGATTTTGGATTTTCAACAGGTTTGATTCTATTTTCCACCCATAAACCAACACCATCCAAAATGGGGCTTTCGTAAATTTTAGCATCAGTTTTTGGCAATTCATCTTTTGGAATCCAATCAACCATGTTGGGATATGCATAGATTGCCTCATGGAGAGGTTTTCCTACTTTATTTTCACCAACATCAAATCCACAAACAAAATCAATATCATGAATACCATAACCAGCTAATTTATCATGAATAATTCCAGTAACTTCTTGATCAGGATTTTGTCTATAATACTCAATACCTTGAATTAAACCTGAAAAACAATTACCAATTCCTACTAATCCTACCTTAATTCTACCTGCCATTCGAAAATTGGTGTTATTGGGCGGGTTTAAAGTTTTCTTAGAGAAATTAAAAAAGCAACAAAATTAAGGCAGGATTTTATACTTGACATCGACGATTAAGATCATGTTAGAACCAGGTCGTCCTGTTAAAGACATAGAAATTAGTCCAAACATGCCAATAGAGAAAATTTTTGAAGAGTTATCTCAATCAGGAGGATTTGAATCAGTGAATCTTTCAGACGGTTTAGAAATTCTAACAGAAATGATTTCAGACAAACAATGTCTCAAATTTGTTTCATTTGTAGGTGCTGTAATTTCAACAGGTCTAAGAGGAATCATCAAAGATATGATCAAAAACAAATGGTTTGATGTAGCAATTACAACATGTGGTGCATTAGATCATGACATTGCCAGACATTTTTCACATTACAAAGAAGGTTCATTCACAATGGATGATAGAGAGTTAGCAGATCAAGATATTCACAGATTAGGTAATGTTTTGGTGCCTATGGATAGTTATGGACCACTAATTGAAGAAAAAATGCAGGCATTCTTAGAAGAAGAATATCAAAACGGGGTAAAAGAAATGACGACAGCAGAAATTTGTAAAATGATTGGAAAGCATTTAGGAGAAGATTCATTTCTTTATTGGGCATACAAAAATGACATTAGTGTTGTAGTTCCAGGAATTATGGACGGAGCAGTAGGAAGCCAAATTTGGCTATTCACACAAAAACATAATGATTTTAAGTTAAACATGGTAGGAGATGCAAATTTACTTTCAGGATTTATTTTCAAAGCTGAAAAATCAGGAGCTTTTATGATTGGAGGAGGAATTTCAAAACATCATACATTATGGTGGAATCAGTATAGGGAAGGATTAGATTATGCATTGTATATTACAACTGCACAAGAATTTGATGGAAGTCTTAGTGGGGCATTAGTTAGAGAAGCAATCTCATGGGGAAAAGTTACACAAAAAGCTAAACAAGCAACACTTCATGCAGAAGTTACAACAATTTTACCATTTATTTATGCAGCACTAGTATCAAAATTACAAAAATAGACAAAACCTATTATCTAATAAAAACAAAAAGTAATCATGTTTACCAAAATTAAAATTAAAGAATTTGAGCCACTTAATTTAGAAGGAGGTTATCTCATCGATGGTTTTCCGTCAGCAGGTTTTAGCAGTGCAATTGCAACAGAATCAATGGTACATACATCGAATTTTGAATTAAAAGGAATTATTGATTCAGATACATTTCCCCCAATTAGCATAATCAAAGATGGAAAACCAAACTATCCATCAAGAATTTTTGTTAACGAAGAATTGAAAGTCAGCGTATTTTTATCATATCTCACACTTGATCAATCACTACACAAAGTTACAGCCAAAACAATGCTCAAGTGGGCACAGAAACACAAAATTGGATTGATTGTAAGTAGTATTGCTGTAAAATCCCCTAATGAGAATGAAGAATTGATTGGAATTGGAAGTACTGATTCAGCAAGAGAAAAAATCAAGAATGCAGGATTAAAAGTTTTAGAACACGGAACAATTCCAGGAATTCCAGGTGCATTATTAAATCAGGCAAGTATAACAGGACAAGATGTCATTGTAATTATTTTTCATACAAATGGGCAGGGACCAGATTTCAAATCAAGTGCACAATTATGTATGGCAATGTCAAAACTTATTCCAGGAACTTCATGCGATATTCTTGCTTTGCAGCAAGAGGCAGAAAAAGCTGAAACTGTTATCAAAGAAGCAGAAGAAGAATCAAAGCACATGAAAGATTCTATGTACATGTAAGTTCTTTTGACTATGTTTATTTCATTATCAAAATAATAAAAATTTGATAGATGGAACAGTTTTTAGAATTTGCAGTTTTAGTGATAGTTATCTCAGCATCAGGAGTCATGGCCCCAGGACCACTTTTTGCAGCAAACATATCATATGGATTGAAAGAGGGTACAAAATCAGGCATCAAAATGGCCACAGGTCACGCAGTAGTAGAATTACCTTTAGTAATTTTGTTGGGAATTGGTGTTTTTTCGTTAGAAAACTTTCCAGAATTTAGAATAATTATTTCTATTTTAGGAGCAATAACACTTTTTGTTTTTGCGACGTTACAAATCAGAACAGTTCTTAGAAAGAAAGAGTTTTCAATTAAAAATCAAAAACAAGGGGCGTTAATTACAGGGGTTTTACTAAGTGGTTTAAATCCATTTTTTATTATTTGGTGGTTAACTATAGGATTCAAATTAATTTCAGATGCGATGTTGATTTGGGCATTTTCAGGCATGCTAATCATGTTTGGATTACATATTTGGATGGATTTTGCATGGTTAGGAGCAATTTCATTTTTGGCATCAAAGAGTTCAAAAATCATTTCCAATAAAAATTACAAAATATTGATGATAGGATTAAGTGGTATTCTGATTTATTTTGGAATTACATTTTTGCAAGAAGTACAATATTAACCACAATCAAGGATTTCTATTTGAGGTTCACAAATATCATTAAACAAGTCAATCTTTTCAACAATCACTTCACAAAGTTCTGGATCAAGTGTTTCTTCATAAGAGTTAATTTCATTTAAAATCATCACATGTTGTACGCCACAAGAAGAATTAGAAAACAGTATTACAAGTATTGAAATTAAAATTCCACTTAGAATTATGAGAGGGATTTTAAAATTATTCTTTTGAAATGTCAATTTCCATGGTAGAGACATTACGTTGCTTACCATCTTGAGAAGTTAGTGAATCAGATGAAATTCTTACATCGCTTATTACATAACCAACAGAGTCCATTCGTTTTACAATCATTTGAGATACATCAACAGCTTGAGTAATTCTTTTTCCCCTAGCTTTTATGGTAACAGTTGGTCTTGTCGAAAGTTGAGTTAAAGTTGCAGAAACATAAGTCATGATTGGTTTTGTACCAACAAAAATCACATCACGTTCTTCTGAGGATTTAGAGTGTTCTGGTGTTGGTTCAGGTTCTGGTGTTGGTTCAGGTTCTGGTGTTGGTTCAGGTTCTGGTGTTGGTTCAGGTTCTGGTGTTGGTTCAGGTTCTGGTGTTGGTTCAGGTTCTGGTGTTGGTTCAGGTTCTGGTGTTGGTTCAGGTTCTGGTGTTGGTTCAGGTTCTGGTGTTGGTTCAGGTTCTGGTGTTGGTTCAGGTTCTGGTGTTGGTTCAGGTTCTGGTGTTGGTTCAGGTTCTGGTGTTGGTTCAGGTTCTGGTGTTGGTTCAGGTTCTGGTGTTGGTTCAGGTTCTGGTGTTGGTTCAGGTTCTGGTGTTGGTTCAGGTTCCGATTTAGTTCTAGAGTCAAATTCAGATAAAATATCTTCTGCATCTTTGGATTTTTTGTCACTCAATTCTTTATTCCTTTAATAACAAAATTCTCTCTCGCTTTTATTTAATTTTTCAGGTCTTGCCCCTTGAGATAGTCATCAAATAATTTTTCTAGATCGTCATCATTAGTAATTTGCTTGATTTTTTCAACAAGATCTTTTTCTTCAATCTCATAACAATTCATAACATCTTGAGAATCTTTGAAAACTAACATTGCCTTTTCCTTGAAAATACAATGATAGAGTTTCTCTTTTTCCATTTTTTCAGGTTTTATTTTTAATCCATTTTCATCAACAGAAACAGGATAATCCATAAAAGATGTAAGCAAATTGAGTATTTAGATGAATACACAATATAGTAATAATCTAAAGTTCATCTCATAGTATTGGAAACAAGAATCGTTTTCCACATAGATTTTGATTATTTTTATGCTCAGTGTGAAGAGATAAGATCACCAGAATTAAAATCAAAACCAGTTTGCGTATGTGTCTTTTCAGACAGAGGGGGAGATAGTGGAGCAATTGCAACTGCAAATTATACTGCAAGAAAGTACGGTGCAAAATCTGGAATACCAATAGTCTTTGCTAAAAAAAGATTGGGAGAAAGAAAAGATGCTGTGTTTTTACCCGTAGATTTTGATTACTATTCAGAAATGTCTGAAAAAGCAATGAAGATCATAGAAGGATTTTCAGATGTTTTTGAATATGTAGGAAGGGATGAAGCATATTTGGATGTGACAAAAAGAACAGAAGGTGATTTTCATAAAGCTAGTCATCTGGCACAGCAAATTAAAAATTCCATAAGAGAGAAGACAAAACTTAGTTGTTCAATTGGGATTTCCCCAAATAAATTAATTTCAAAGATTGCATCAGATTTTCAAAAACCAGACGGACTAACAATAGTTTCACCAGAAAAAATCGAGGAATTTTTAGAATCATTAAAAATAAGAGACATTCCAGGTATTGGTAAAAAAACAGAAGAAAGATTTGTTGAAATGAATTTAGAAACAATTGGAGATGTAAAAAAACTGGATGTTTTTACTTTGAATAAAGAGTTTGGAAGAAAAAGTGGAACTTACATCTACAATGCAGTAAGAGGAATCGATGATGAGCCAGTAAAAAGAAGAGAACCTAGTATTCAACACGGAAAAATTGTTACTCTAAAAAAAGATTCAAAAGATTACAAATTTCTTTTAGAGAATTTGTCAGAATTATGCAAAGAAGTACATGAGATAATTCAAAAAAAGAATCAAATGTTCAAATCAGTTGGAATAAGTTTTGTTCAATCAGATTTATCAAACAAATCAAAATCAAAAATGCTCAGAAATTCTACTATGAGTTTAGAAGAATTAGAAAAAACAGCAGAACAATTACTAAAAGAAGCACTAGAAAATCAAACAATCACCATCAGACGATTAGGAGTCAAAGTTTCGGAACTTTCAGAGAATCAGGGACAAAGAGACATTACGAGTTATTTTTAGAAATACCATCTCGTTCTTCTTGTTTTTTGAGACGTCTAGATTCTATCAATATGACGACTAGAATGAATGCAAATAACCAAGGCAGGAACATTATTTCGCCTGCAATTTTGTGATATTCCTCCCAAGCCACAGGGTCAGTTGTTACTTTTAGTGCATACCAAGATAAAGAGAAAATACGAATCAAGTTTACAGTAATTGTTCCAATAATACCCAAAACAAAATACATTGATTTTCTTGCTCTAGGGATATTCATCTTGAGCATAAATGCACCAATAACTAATGAGAAGATGATAATACTATGAACGCCAGCTGATGGCCAAAATACTTGCAAGGCCATTGAACCATGATCTCCACGTAAGAACATGACATTGTCTCTTGCAACAGCAGTACCAAGTTCAAGTACGGTAATCACCCAAACATTAGCTTGTACAAAATATGGAACGATGTATTGTAAAGGACCTAATGTATCATATGGGAAAAATGCATCAAGAGATAAAATAATTGCAGTACCAGTTAAGAAAATAGGTCCAGCAGGAGCAATCCTAATCCATCTCTTTCCAAAGAATATAGACAATGTAACAACAATAAATATTGCCATGACGATAAAGTCCCACATCCATGTCCAAGAATAGATTAGTTGAACATCAAACTGTTCTGCAGATGTAACAATGTAGTCCCTTAAACCATATTCTAATGAAATCAGATAAGAGATTGTCAGTAATGCAATAGGAATTACTGCAAGTAAGCGTTTTTTTGAAATTACAATCTTGAGACCAATTAGTTCAGCTACAACAAAAACAAGTGCAAAGAGATATCCACCTCGACCCTCATTCCAACTCCAAGCTACAGAATCAGGGTATGCGATCATTGAAAATAGAATCGGACTGGCAATTATCAAAATTCCAGCAATCAAATTCCAATTTTGCATTATGTTAAACTTGAAAAAGGCAAATAAATAGCTCGACTTTGAAAATTTCCTAAATTCATTTATTCATAATCAAATGGGAAAAGATGCTAATCTTCAGCATCTTCGATTTCATCGGCGTCTGGATCTCGCCTACTTGGCCTAATTGGAACATAAATGAATGTCACACAAGTAATTCATCAGACTTTAAGATACGTCCAAAGGTTGAAAACGTTTGCCTAAATGGTGATTTCTAATGAATCAAATCAAAGATCAAATTTACATTCAGTTTTAAGGGATTTTACAGTTGTAAAATAGGTAATTACTAAAACCCCAATAGCAATTATCCGAAGAGGAATTTCATAATTAGTCAAAAATGCAGTTGCAGTTGCACCAACAGAACCAAATGTTGAGATCACTGCAAATCCAATTGGACCACAACTACATGCT
The DNA here is from genome assembly GCF_006740685.1 of Candidatus Nitrosopumilus sp. SW. NCBI lineage: Archaea > Thermoproteati > Nitrososphaerota > Nitrososphaeria > Nitrosopumilales > Nitrosopumilaceae > Nitrosopumilus > Candidatus Nitrosopumilus sp. SW. The sequence goes on from NZ_CP035425.1 coordinate 269,460, forward strand.
CCAGCTGCTGCACCAACAAAAGAACCAATAACACCACCACCCATTTTTTTTGTTGAGCTTTTTAGCACACTAATTCTAAAAATATTCATTGGAAGAACTAATGCAGACAATCCAGAAAGAATCACAATTAGTGCAAACCCCAATTCAGTCCCAACAGGGAGATGACTTACAACATAAGGTTCTAAGAAAATATACTCAGATATTATCAGTAATCCAATAAGCATTGGAACGAATATTGCAAAAGAAAGAACGATGTATTTAGGATTTGAAAAAACAAATTTTATTGTACTTGCCATCTATACCAGTGGATCCAGAACTTGTTTAAAGACAGAGAATGGTTGTGCCCCACCAATCTGTTGTTGTCCATCTGGACTTACAATAAAGAATCCAGGAGTTCCTCTTACACCATGATCTCTTGCTTGTTGAGTGTTATATTGAACACGTTTAGAATATTTTCCAGAATCAAGACAACTCTCAAACAATTCCATATCCAACCCCATTGAAAATGCAAATGCCTTTAGTCTTTCAGTGTTGGCCCAACCACCATCGATTTTATCTTCTTGTGCATTATACAACATGTCATGATACTCCCAATACTTTCCTTGATCTTCAGCACAGTAAGTTGCTTGAGCTGCAGGACTTGAATCTCTTCCCAAGAATGCCATATCAACAAAAACCAAGTTAGCTTTTCCAGTGTCAATATAATCACGGGTTATAGCAGGTTTTGTATTGTGGAACCAATTGTAGCATTGATGGCATTGGTAATCGCCAAATTCAACAATAGTTACAGGTGCAGAAGGGTCACCTAGTATAGGAGAGCCCATTGCAGTAGAAATAGTTCCATGACTTCTAGTCATGTCAAGATTTACAGTTTCATTAGGAGTAGAAGACAAAGATGCAGCCACTCCAGCAATAATTGCAATAACAACGACGCCTATAATCACGCCTTTTTTGTTCATGTTCAAAAGAAATTAGATGAGTTAAAAAAACTTATTCCAAATTATGAGAAGATTTTCGTTTAAACAGATTAGTGAATTTTGCAATTGCAGTATCAATTGGACAAACTTCACATTGAACACCAGATGAGTGGCTGTCTAGATGTTTTTCAAATCGTTCTCTAGATTCAAACACAAGATCACATTTTTCACAATAAACCTTTGAAACATTATTTCTTGATGGTTTATCCATAACAAATTACAGGAATTAGTGCTTATAAAGATCCTGTTGAAAATCAACATATGAAAAAAATTCTGGACAAATTTGTAACCGGATTTTTTGTAGTAATATTAGGAGTTGTATGGTATTGTAGTACAAAATTTTACATCAAACCAGATAATCATTCAATAGTTGTCTATGATATTTTTGGTAAAGAAGTCAAACTAGATGGAGTGAGAGTTGATTTTAAAACACATAATGTAGCACAAAGTTACATTTCAGAATATAAAAAAAGATTTCCACATTACAATTTTGCAATGGCAATAGAAGTTCCAGAAATTAGAAAAAATACAATACCTAGAATTTTTAAGAAGATTCAGAGATAATGAATTCTCATATGAGTTTCTAGTTCAACCTGATACTGAGTTACAAATCCGCAATGAGAGCATGAGAACATCTCTTGTTGTGGAGGAGCTTGTCTTTCAATTACTTTTCCAGATACAGAAGTAATACTTATCATGTTATGATTTCCAATAACAGCAAAATTTCTACCCTCGCCAATGGAATCTAAAAATTCCTTGATTGCAGTAATTACAGTGTTAGTATCAATTACCTCATCATCTTCTAAAGTAGATAAAGTAAATTGATTATTTTTTAGAGTTGGAATAGCTGCTACTTGATCTGATACATACACTACAAGTTCATGTTTGATTGAGATCACATCTTTACAATCAACAGTAAGCATGAATATTTTGAGTCAAATCGATATTTTAGTTTAACAATTATCGAAAATGATTATTATGGTTCAATATGGTGGTTTTTGTAGATGAGTGATTCAGAAACTTTTGGAGTTGAAAAAGGTCACGGTGAAGAAGTAGTTGCATGGTTAAACGAACATGCAAAATCTCAAAAAATAAAACTTGAGGCAAGACTGTATGGATATACTGTATCTACAAAGAATTTTGGAGAGTTTGAAATGTTTTCATGGATAGGAGATGTTCAAGTGGCTAGAAAAATGATAATCAAAGTAAGTAAGAGATTCAAAGTCAAAGTTATCGAAGGAGGATACAAACCAAAAGAAAAAGTATTCAGTATGAAAAAATTTGATTTTGCCAAAGTCAAAAAAGGAGACAAAACAGTTGGGCAATTAAAATTTGCAGCAACAAGATTTGGAAATGCTCATTGGGAAATTGAAGAGGAGGAGCGTCATTAGAATATGAAAAAAATAGGAATTGTAGGATTGGGAATGCTAGGAAATGCTGTAGCACTACATTTGTTAGATTCAGGATTTGAAGTTACAGTGTTCAATAGAAACAAAGACAAAACAATTCATGCAAAAGAAAAAGGTGCAATAGTTGTAAATTCGCCTAAAGAAGTTGCAGAAAAATCAGATTTAGTAATAATAGTAGTTAAAGATGCAGAAGCAGTAAAACAAGTATCATTTGGAGAGAATGGAATTGTCAAAGGAGATAACGAAAGACTAATTGTTGCAGATATGAGTACAATAGACCCCTCAGAATCTAAAAATATTTCAGAAAAGTTTGAGGAATTTAAGATAAACAAATTAGACATTCCAGTCATGGGAGGTCCCAATGTAGCAATTACAGGAAATTTAGTCATGATGGCATCAGGAGATAAAGAAAGTTTTGAAGAATGCAAGGAGGTCTTTGAAAAGATTGCAAACAAAGTCTTTTTCTTGGGAGAAAAGGGAGTTGCACATTCTATCAAGTTAGCCATGAATCTACAAATCACCATGCTTGCACTTGCATTGTCTGAAGGAATTTTACTAGTCAAAAAAGCAAATGTAGATCCTAGAATTTTTCTTGAGATTTTAAATTCTACTTATTTCAAAACAGGAATGAGTGAAAATAAGGCTTTCAAAATGATAGATGGAAAATACGAACCAACATTTACACTTGAAAATCTCAAAAAAGACATTACAACAATGACAAATGCTGCAAAAGATCTAGGAATCGAATTACCTATGATAAAAAAAGCTGAAGAGGTTTATGAAAATGCAGTAAATGAAGGATTAGGTGGGATCGATTATACAGGAATTATTGAATATATCAAAAGAATTAATGAAAATAAATAAAATTCATGAATGAAATTAAACAAAAATCTATTAAGTCAGTAGCAAAAAAATAACATTATGAGGTTAAATGAGAAAGTTGCAATTGTCACAGGAGCATCAAGTGACATTGGAAAAGGGATTGCCAAGAAATTTGTTGAAGAAGGAGCAAAAGTGGTTCTTGTTGCAAGGAATTTAGAAAAATTAGAAAGTGCAAGAAAAGATATAGGAAATGAGGATTCTACAGTCCCCATTACTTGTGATTTAACAGATGAGTCTCAAACATTACAAGTTGTTAATCAGATCATGGACACATATGGGAAAATAGACATTCTTGTAAATAATGCAGGTGCAATTAATGACCCAGTTCATTTTCATGAAATGCCAAACTCAGAAATTCAAAAACTCATCAATGTAAACCTGATGGGAGTTTTCAATATGACAAAAGCTGTTTTGACAAAAATGTCAGATGTAAAAAGTGGTTCAATCATAAACATAGGTTCTATCTCAAGTGAGAGGGCAATTCCACGAGTTCATTTAGCAGTGTATTCAGCCACAAAAGCAGCAATACCCATGTTTACAAAATCAATTGCAGTAGAGTATGCAAGAAAAAATATCAGATGCAATTGTGTTAATCCAGGAATAATCAACTCAGGTTCAATCAAACCATATCTTGATGATCCACAAGCAAGAAAAGTACTTGAAGAAAGATTACCACTTGCAAGGGTCGGAGAACCAGAAGATGTTGCAAACGCAGTAACATACTTGGCTTCAGATGAAGCAAGTTGGGTTACCGGAACAATTCTAAATGTTGATGGTGGAAAGACAGCTTCAGAAGGATAGATCTTTCTCAAGTAGTGTTTTTGCCAAAAGTTGAGAGACCCTAATTGGTTCAGGAACAGAACCATGTAATGTCAAATCATTAAGAAGATGTTTTACTTCATTTAATGTGCACCCTTCTTTTCTAATGTAAACATCATGGGAAGTATTTAGAGTGATTTTTTCACGTTTACCTAATTTTTCATATTCATTTATCTTGGATTCAAAAGATTTTGGAAAATGGTGTTTTAGTGAATCTTCAATTCCTGAAGAATCATGATATGAAACACCAATAATGGGAATTTGTAATGTGTCAAATAGTTTTTTGATGTCAATGATGTTATACATCGAAACAATTAATCCAGAAATCAAAACATAGCTAATATCAGGCCTGTTTAAATCACCATACATTTTCAATATCGTATCCGTTGCATCATTTCCTTCCAAAGTAGCACTGCCAAAGACGAATCCATCTATTACAAAGTCTCGTCTCATTACAACTCCAGAAAAAACGGATTTTACAGAATTTTGTTTAAAGCTCTCAGCAATTGCCAATCCACGTAGGCCTTTTTTTTCAAGATGAAGAGATCTCATGGTTGTTTTTCCTCATATATGCACGATAACTCAAGCCGGTGACAAGCATTATGATTCCAGTAACTGCAGACCACATAACAAAAGATGTAATTTCAGATTCATCCATAAAAAATAAGGGATTTTTAAACATCTAAAGTTTCGGATCAGGAAGACGATAGTATCCCTGAAACATCTAAATAGATTTGATATTGTCTAAAATTATGCCTGAATTCACATGTCCAGAATGTGGAAAACGACTATTTCATGAGAATGAAACTACACTAAAAGTAGAAGAAACAATTCATTCAAAATTCTGTAGAAAAGCAGAAGGTGAAACTCACAGTTACATGCATAGAGATCCAGCACATATGAGTACATTTGATCCTGAAAGAGAAAATGATTCAAATGGTGTGCCTGTATTAAAAAAATAATTTTTCTCCAGACCTCAAAATTATATCCTAGGTGCTATTGATTCAAACCAATTGTCACATACTTATGATGTAGTTGTTGTAGGAGGAGGGCCGGCAGGGTCATCAGCTGCATATGCTGCATCAAAGAATGGATTGAAAGTGGCATTAATTGAAAAAGAAGAATCAATTGCAGAATCAGTTAGAACCAGTGGCGTTACATGGATTCAAAATATCAAAGAGTTTGGAATTCCAGATGATTGTTACAATCCAGTAAAGAATTTTGTATTTTACTCACCAAACAACAAAGTAAGTATTGGAGACACTGTTGCTCGTTCTGCAGTACTAGATGTCAGAAAGACGTATCGATGGTTAGCATCTCAAGCAGAAACAGAAGGTACTGAAACTTTTGTGGATACTTTTGTAAAAGACGCAATCAAAGACGAATCAGGAAAAATTATCGGAGTAAAGGCAATAAGATATGAAAAAGAAATTGAATTTTATGGTAAAGTAATCATTGATGCAAGTGGTTTTCAATCAGCAGTTGCAAAATCAATGGGTTTTGTAGAACAATGGGAAAGATTTGGCGCAGGTGCAGAATATGAAGCAAAAGTAGAACACGTTCAAGCAGATACATGGTGGTTAATGGTAGGACAGAAGTATTCCCCTGCAGGGTACGCATGGATTTTTCCATTAGGAGACAATATTGCAAGAATAGGAGTAGGAATTGGAAAACCAGACTCTCCAGTTGACCCAATAGCCAGATTAAAAGAATTGATCAAAAATAAAGAAGGCCCAATTGCAGATTTGGGTAAAATCGAACCAATAGAGTTTCACTATGGATTAATTCCAAATGATGGTCTTTCAAGAAAAACTGTTTATGATAATTTGATTCTAGTTGGAGATTCTGCAGGGCAAGCTAATCCACTAGTTTTGGAAGGAATTCGTTATGCAATAAAATTTGGGAGAATAGCAGGTGAAGTAGCTGCCAAAGCAATCAAAGCAAATGACACTTCAGAGAAAAAACTATCAGAGTATGAGGACAATTGGAAGAAAGCAATTGAATCTAAAATAAAATCTGCAGGAAAGGTGCAGGACAGATGGATTGGATTAACAGATGAAGATTGGGACAAAGAGTTAGACATTATCAGTGAATTAAAGCCTGAAGAATTTTTAGACTTCATCAAAGCAGATTTTGGATTATCCAATATGCTAAAACTTGCAACTAGCCATCCAAAACTAGCAGTCAGACAGTTATTTTCCATGATAAAAAAACCAGGTAAGAAAGAGTAATCATTGACCATAAAATTGGCCATCACGGGGGTCCATAGGGATTCCGTAATAGTTGGTTTCAGAAATAAAATTATCAATTTGTTCTTGTGTCACATAGAAGTTACTTATTGAATGATAAGATGTAGAGATTGTTTGGCAAATTGGTGTTGCACCAGTATGTTGGCTAGCATCAAGATCAACAAAATCACCATTTACATCTAGAATTGCTCCAAAGTAAGGAGAATATGATTCAGGACAATATCCTGCAGGTTGTATTGAGAATTGTACAATTGGAGCATAGACTCCTTGTACAATCAAAACTTTGATTGAGATGTCACCAGTGTTGTCAGATGTTTGTGAATCATCTACAGGTTCAGATTCTTCTGGAGTGTCAGAATCATTTGGTTCAGTACTTTCATGTTCTTCAGACTCAGATACTTCCGGAGCACTAAAAACAGAATATTCGTTGGCAAAACCATCACCAATTAGAACAACAATAGGTTGAATTTGTTCTGCAACACTATCAACCTCATCTACAATTTCATCTATTTGTTCATGGATGTTAACATATGAAGGATCATCTTCTTTTTCAAGAATGTTGATTTGTTGTTCAGATTCTACATCAAGAAAACTCAAATCATTAATTCCGAAAATCGTTTCAAAGAAAATTACAGAAGATAAAAATCCAGCAGAGTTAGGAAGTTCTTCATCATTATCCGTAGGATGAATTAAAACAAAATCAAAATCATCTTCAAAATTCAATTCACCAGTAGAAGGTCCAATGATATCACTTAACATATCCACATCACCAATTTTTGAAAATGTGACGTCAGAGAGAGATGCATTCAAAGAATTTTCTAACTTGTTTGTATCTTCAGAGTTTTTCAAATATTTTGAAAGAGTGTCTGTGAATAACAATGATAATGATTCACGCATACTGGAATTGGTTTCCTTTTGAATTTTCTGTAGTTCTTTTGCACCAGATTGAATCGATTCTATAGAGGACATTTTTGGTAGATTGTCTATTCTAGCATCAATTTCATAATCAATTTGATCAAATTGTTCAAGATTAAAATTCAAAGTTTTTGCATATGTTTTTGTTTGTTCCATTTCATTTTTTAGTTTGGATAATTGTTTTGTGACAAATAGTGCATCATTAGTGGTCTTGCCAGAGAGTTTTTCTATAGATTGGGCCCTAGTTGCCTTTTCAGAGGTTTGTTCATCAGCATAATCATCCCAAGCAATCACAGATGCTTTTTTGAGAAGAGCAGATTCTGCATTTTTTACATCCAACAATAGATTAAAAGAGAGTTCATTGAGTTTTTGAGTTTCATAAATGCTAAAAATAACTCCCGAATCAGATATGTGAAATGTACCTGCATTACTATCACGTGCAGGACCGCTTTCAGGCCTTCCAAATTCATCACGTGTTTTTTCTTCGACTTTTTCCTGAACTTTTTCTTTAATTTTTTCAGAGCTGATGATTCCAGTGCTCATCAGATGTCCAATTGAATTGACAATCTCCCCATCAGAAACTAATCCTTCACTCCAATAACCAAATACAGTTTTTTGATATTCAGGAATTGTGACAAAGGTTCCGCCAGGTTGCACTCCAGCTTCATGTTCTAATCCAGGGTGAGAAGGAAATTCAGGAGTTATCTCAAATGTTCCACCTTTTTCAACACCTGCTTCATGTTCTAGTCCAGGATGAGACTCGATGAATTTGTCAAGGGGTATGACATCTTGAATTAACAGACTTTCCAAAGCATTAACAATTTCAGTATCGGAAATTATTCCTTCTTGCCACCATCTTGCATTGTTTTTGAACCAGGCAGGAATTAAAGAAACAGTTTCATCTTCTTGAACCAGACAATTGTCATTATTTTCATATGTCTGAGTTCTCTTTATCACAAAGACACCAGAGATACTTTCATCAGAACCAATTTTTGCATTGAGTTCATATTCATAAATTGCAAATCCTTCTGCATGAGAGCCAGGAATGGTTCTAGAAGAGGTTCCAATCCATTCATCACCTTGTTCAGACAAGATATCTTGTAAGGTAATGTCTGCATAAGATGATGAATCATCTGAATGAACCCTTTGATTGATGTGTTTTGCAGTATCAGATAGGTTGTCTTGATCAGATTCTGCAGCCCATAATTTTATCTTGATATCCCCCAGAGGAGAACATTCATCATGACTAATCACCTCTTTCCCAATTTCCAAGTATGTGTTCTCAGAAATTGAAACATCTGTAAATGCCATCACATCTCCAGATACAGAATCAGAGTGTCCCGTAAGTTCCACATTCCAGCCAATCACCAGATCTGCAGTTAGAAGATCATTCCAAGTAGTAGAACCTTCATTGAATTGAATTTGCTCCAAAGTAACAGTAGTGTGATATGCACTTCCCTGAGGAGGTGTATCCCAATGAGCATGTGCCAATCCATTACTAAATGAACTAGCTAACAAAACAGCACTTAGAAGAAAAACGATGAAAAATTTGGTCACATCAAAACTAGCAAATATCAGTATTTGAATTTTAGTTAGAAATGATAACCATGGAATTTGTTAGATCTGCAAGTAATTTTCAATTTGTAAAAGTTGGAATAATCAAGCCATGGCAACTACCCTAGAGTAGTTGCCAGACTTGAAAAAGGGCACGGTATTGGTCTGGTTTGTCTCAGCAGACATACAAATTGAATGAAATTGCTCAGTTGTGCTAAGGGCACAATCTTGACAAATCATACTGTTTGGTTTCATGCAATGAGCACATTTTGTATGCTCTGTTAGTTTTCCACCACAGTTTCTACATGATTCATCAGGCATTTCTATTCAAACAATATTTGTGAAAATTGAATATAAGGCACACGTAGAAATTATTCATATCAATGATCAGTAAGACGAAGATTATAATGTAAAATAAAATGATAAAGCACATGGATGGAGTCAGAAAAACATTTGATGAATGGGCTCAAAACGGCAAAGCAGAATTAATGGAAGTGGAACATGGAAAAAATGTCTCAAAGTTTTTGAATAAAATATCATTTGATGCGCCCTTCACATTTCTTGATGTAGGATGTGGAAATGGTTGGGTTGTAAGAAAAATTGCTAGAGAAAAGAATTGTAAAAAAGCAATAGGAATTGACAAAAGCAAAAAGATGATTACTCAAGCAAAAAAGAAAATAGATAGTAAAAAAGAAGAATTTTTCCACACAGACATAGAATCATGGGAATATAGAGGAAAATTTGATTTTATTTTCTCAATGGAGGCGATTTATTATTCAGATTCCATAGAAGAAGCACTCAAAAAAATATACAAATTGTTAAAACCAGGAGGAGAGTTTTTTTGTGGTACTGATTTTTACACAGATAACAAAGCAACTGCAAAATGGGCAAATATTATGAAAATCCAAATGCATCTGCATTCAAAAAAAGAATGGAGAGAATTTTTTAAGAATGCAGGGTTTCAAGTCAAAACAAAACACATCAAAGATTTGAAAAGTAGTAAAAAATGGAAAAGAGAATTTGGGACTTTGTTCATCATAGGCACAAAAATCTAAGGCAATATTCAAATTCGATAAATCAAAAGTATAGTTATGTGAGCTGGAGCACGACACGCTGCTACGGCAGAGGAAACTCCTCCCTCCATACAGGATATGTGATCTGGAGATAGATAATCAGAGATGATTGGCAACGGAGCAGAAAAAAATCCAATATGGCGCACTGTGATGGTGAAAACCTGAGATTTCCATAAAAGGAATGAAAAAGCCGACCCACATGGAGCAAAGCCAAACAGAACTGCAAGTTCCTGTACTAAGTTCAGGTAGGCTGCAAAGCGAAATATCGTGAAAACAGAAGGAGGGTTACTCCCAGCACACATTTTTTAATTTTTAATTTCGTAATACTCAACAGGATGAGAAAACTGTCTATTGTAATCAACTTCTCTCCAAAATTTCTCTTCATCAATTTTTTTCCCTTCAGAAATCCAAACGTTTAGGACTTTTTGCATATACATTACAGTTGTGTCATCAATCTCAGGACGAGTTCCAGTTTCTTTTTCTATTCTATCTCTTTCTTCTTTGAATGTCTTGAGTAGTCCTTTGAGAGTTTTGCCATTAGTTTGTGCAGCCTTTTTTGTTTTAGCAGATTTTAGTTCTTTTCTAAAATTAGATAAAAAGCCCATAGTAAAATTAGAAAAGATTTTTCTAAAAATCTAACTCATAGAGTTGACTTGTTCTTTACAAATATCAGCACTACAATGGCATGTTGCATCACACAAACATGCACCCTGCATTGCACAATCACATTCAGAACCCATTTCAGCTGATGCTGCACATCCACATGCTGCTTCTTCCTCAGTTGTAGGAGTTGCTGCTTGTGGTGGAGGGGTTGAATTTGAAGAGTCATCATAAACACTTCTTGTTTGCTGATAGTTAGATTCATCTGCTAATTGTGCTTCACCTCTATTGGTTTGATAACCACCAGATGAGGAACTGGTTTGATAACCGACTAGTCTACTTGGATCAATTCCTTGTTGACCTTCTTTTGTATTTTTAAGAGCACGATTACTAAACATAAAGAATGCACCACCGGCAATGGCTGCAATTGCTGCCATTCCATAGATAATCATTACAGGGAAATCACCTGTAGATGTAGTAGCATAATCCTCAGGAGGAGTTGGAGTTACACCTGCAATCTCAACACCATCAAAAACATCTAAAGCGCCAAATCCAATTGCATACAAGTTTCCTTGATCTGAGGATTGAACACTTCTAACAACATAAAGTTGGTCAGCCATAACTTCTGCTTCAAAGACTCTTTCTACTTGTCTTCCTTCTCTAAGACTACTTTCACCCATAGTCCAACTAGAGACAACATATCCGGAAATCTCTTCACTTAGACCAAATGTTCCTGCATCAACATTAATGCCAGTTGGGTCAAACAAGAAGTGCCAGTTTGTTAATGGTTGTTCTAAGATAAAGTTAGCATCAATAAGATTTCTATGTAAAACGTCTTCAGCTTCAGTTCCTACAAAGAAGTCTGCTGCTTCAGGTTCCATTTCAAGTAAAATGTTAATTGGGAAATTGAGTTCATGTCCATCAATTACAACTTCATCAGTTGCAGTTAATCCTCTCCATCCTAAATCAATCAATGTTTTTTGAGAATCTTTAGTAATTACATAGTTTGAGAGAGTTCCTTCAAGAATTACCCTATAATCAACAGAAGTGTTGATGTTTCTTGCTTTAAGGTGAATATCATAAGAGACATTCAAGTCAGAAATATGTGCCTGACTACCATCAGCTTTAATTTTATCATTAAGTTGTTTCATCAAGTTTCTAACACCAGGATCTGATGAATCAGCAGTTCCTTCAACTGTCCATTCTTGACCTCTCAAGACATCAAATAATTGTCCACCATTTGGATACTCAATGAATACAGTTTTTTGGTAATTCATCTTAAATGGAGAAGTCTCATTGTTTGGGTTTATTCTTGCATCCATTTGGGCACCAAAAACAGAACCAGTTGAACTAATTACGATAAGACTAGCGAGTAAAACGGTTAAAACGGCTACCCTAGACACGATCTAGAAAGCAATTATTTACAGTAATAAACTTATCCGACACAATGATCGCAATTTTTTGAAAAAGTAATATGGAGTAAGCGTTGCAGACTCTGCAGTTTTAGGAGAAAATGGTATGATTACGGTTTTAGCAGGAGGAACAGGTTCAGTAAAACTGGTTCGAGGATTAGTGTCTCAAGAATCCAAAGTCAATGTCATAAGTAATGTTGGAGACAATTATTGGTTATACGGACTCTACGTATGTCCAGATATAGATACAATCGTATATGGATTAGCAGATTTGTTAGATTCAGAAAAAGGATGGGGAATCAAGAAAGACACATTCAACTTTTTGCGTCAAATGGAAGTATTTGGAGAAGAGACATGGTTTAGAGTTGGAGACAGAGATGCTGCAACCCATTTGATTAGAACAAACATGTTAAAGAACGGAAAAAATCTAAGCGACATTACAAAATGGATGTGTGAGAAATTTGCAGTTAGTGCAAACATTATCCCAGTAACTGACAACAGTATTGAAACAAGAATAATCACTGACAAAGGAGAATTACACTTACAAGAATATTGGGTCAAACACAGAGGCAAAGATCCTGTTGAAGGAATTCAATATATCGGCGCAGATAAAGCTCGTCCAAATCCAGAAGCAGTAAATGCAATACATGATGCAGACATGGTAATTTTAGCTCCCGGAAATCCACTAACATCAATTGGCCCAATGCTTCAAATCAAAGGAATTAGAAAAGAATTATCAAAAATTAAGAAAAAAGTAGTCGCAATAAGCCCATTAATTGGAGATAATGCAATTAGCGGTCCTGCCGCAAAATACATGCAGGCTGCAGGTATAGAATCAAATGCTTATGGATTAGCAAAAATGTATTCAGATGTATGTTCTAACATAATTGTAGATACTAAAGATAGAATGCTCTCAAAGAAAATTCAAAGTTTAGACATGAAAGTCTTTGAAACAAAAATTACTATGAAAAATAAATTAGCTGAAGATGCATTAGCAAATTTCATTCTAAAACAAGTACACGTATAATTTGAAAATAGCTGCAATAATTCCTGTAAAGACTTTCTCTAATGCAAAAACACGTTTAGATTTACCTCCGCAGAAAATAGAAGATTTGTGCAAAGTGATGTTAGAAGAAATTCTACATACAGTTTCAATCTCACCTCAAATTGATAAAGTAGTGATAGTCACAAAAGAGAAAAAAGCAATTGAGATTGGAGAAAAATTCAATGTCCATACAATAGTTGATGAAAAAGAAGAAAGCGTCAATGGTGCAGTTGCACTTGCAGACAAGTACCTACTAGAAAATAATTTTGATGCATCAATTGTTTTTCCTCAAGACATACCATACATCAAAACACAAGATATTGATTTTATGTTAAACTACAAAGCACCACCGAATTTTGCAATAATTGTCCCATCAAGAAGATTTGATGGCACTAACGCACTTGTACGAATGCCAATTGATTTGATGGAGACACATTATGATGAAGACAGTTACAAAATACATATGAACACTGCAAAAGAACACACACTAAATGTTGCAATGGTGTTTGTAAAAAGAATCATGTGGGATGTAGATAATTCTGAAGACTTGAAATTCCTTTTAGAACAAAAAGAAAAGCCACACGTTGCAGAAAAAATCAAACAGATTTTGGAATCAACATAAAAAAAATCAAAAAAATACCCAAAAACGGCCGTTTTTTAGGTACGATCATCAGCAGACTTATAAGTAATGATTCAGAAAATGTTAAATATTATCATAAAAGGTTTTGGGAGATATAAAGATGGTTAAAACAGTAAATCCAAAGGACAGATGTCCAAGATGTGGAAAAGGTACACTAGTAACAGATGCAAATACTGGTGAAAATTTTTGTGGCAAATGTGGATTTGTAATTACAGACAAAGTAGAAGAGTCAGGTCCAGAATGGAGATCATTTTCAAATGAAGGTGAAAACAAAAGTAGAGCAGGAGTTCCAACATCACTTGCCATGCACGACATGGGATTGGCAACTGTAATCAATCCTCAAAATAGAGATGCAACAGGTAAACCACTAACAGCTTCTATGAAAAGCACAATTGAGAGATTAAGAACATGGGATAGTAGAAGTCAAGTTCATGAACCAGTTGATAGAAACTTTAGACAAGCATTTAGTGAGTTAGATAGGCTAAAAGACAAACTTGCAGTAGGAGATGCAGTTATTGAAAAAGCAGCTTACATTTACAGAAAAGCATTAGAGAAAGGATTAGTCAGAGGACGTTCCATTTCAGCTTTGATTGCATCAGCATTATATGCAGCATGTCGTGATACTGAAACACCAAGAACATTAAAAGACATTGGACAAGCAAGCAACATCAAAAGAAAAGACATTGCAAGATGTTACAGATTATTGTTAAGAGAATTAAATTTGAAAATGCCAGTAGTAGATCCAATCAAATGTATTTCAAGAATTGCAAGTAAAGCAGGTCTATCAGAAAAAACAAAAAGAAAGGCAACAAAGATTTTACAAACTGCAGAAGAAAATAAAATTTCAGCAGGTAAAGATCCAATGGGATTAGCTGCTGCAGCATTATATGTTGCATGTGTAACAAATGGTGAAAACAAAACACAGAGAGATGTAGCAGAAGCTGCAGGAGTTACAGAAGTGACAATTAGAAATAGATACAAAGGCTTGAAAGTAGCCTTAAATCTCTAGTGCAGACTCTTTTTTAGAATAATATCTATTCAAAAATAACATCCCTATAGACAATATACCTGATGCCAAAAGAAGTAATTCCAAAGTAGACATTAACGAATGGGAAAATGCATTTTCAATAGATATAGAATTAATCTGAGATAAGAAATTTGCATAAGAGAATATGAAGTAATTTGTAGCCCAATGAATCAGTAAAGATGCAACAAATCCAAACCTAAGATACACCCATCCTAGAATAATCCCACCAGCCGTTGCTTGAGCAAATTTTCCTTCAGTCCAAGATTCTGCAAATGCAATATGTGCAAATCCAAACAATATTCCAACAAAAACAATCAAAAAAATTGCTTTTTTAGAATCATGAATGTCAAGATTTCTAGGATACCATAGACATTTGAAGAAGTATTTTGCAGATGACCTATGAGAATAAAGTGCAAACAATGGAATTCCAACTAGAATTAATCGAAATCCAATCTCTTCAATTAAAGGGGCAAGTGAGACATAGAAGAATTGTATCAGATCATTTTCATCAAGTGGAGGAACGGTAACAATTCCAAATTGCTCCTGAACAAAATTAATCAATGCAGAAACCAATACCAGAATAGAAAGCCACTTGGTTATAGCAAGCATATAGTTTGAGGTAGGATCATATTTTCCAAAAGAGATTATCGAGGTAAATGATTTTAAAAATCCTGTTTTAGGACCTAAAATAGCAATTACAAATAGCACCACATAAAAAATCCACAAACCAACAAAGACATCACCGATACTAACATCAGATACAGTTTGATAAACAGAAGTGCCTTCAAATAATTCTAAATGAGTTACAGGAAAATCATAATTGATATCGCTACCAATTTCACTTTCAAAAATAACAAAAATTCCGATTGGAAAAGAGACTAAAAGTAATCCAAAGATTACTGAAAGTAATGCAGTAAAAGGAATTCCAACAGCTTGGAGTAGTTTGTTTTGATTTTGCAATTTATTTTAATGTAATTCTATGGTTTCTTCAGCAAAACCAAGATTAGTTAAAGTTTCTTTGATGGTATCGCGATGATCACCTTGTAAGAAAATGTAACCTTCTTTAGCAGTTCCACCACAAGCATATTTGCTTTTGAGTTCTTTTGCAACAGTCTCTAAATTATTTAGTTTAGGATCCAAGCCTTCGATCATAGTACCTTTTTTCTTAAATCGTCTTGTTTCTAATCGAATTATAATTTTGGTGCTATCTTTGGCAAGTTCACCGCATGCACACAAGTCTTCTGGAAGACCACAAGTATTACAAATTACTGCCATTCGTTCGAAATGAATTCAATTATACGCACTATTAAGCCTTGTTTGGAACACTCCATTTTAGAAAATAATGAGATTTTTTAGATAGAAAATTTAAGAAAAATAGTGTCAAAAGATCTTACAAAAAAAGCAGCAGAGATGTTGCTGCAAGGAGCAACGTTACTTAGTGAACCATGCCCATATTGTAAAGGAGTAAGAGTGATGAAAGAAGGGCATGCATTATGCATAAGCTGTGGCAGAGAACCTGAGAAAAAAGAGATCCCAAAAATCAAAGAAAAGGAAACCCAATCACCGCTAATTGAAACACTAGAGAAGAAACTTGCAGCCTTATCAAAAGAACTTGAAGATGAAAAAGATCACACAAAACAACAAGACATACTAAAATCGATTAATTCACTGTTAGAGACAATAGAAAAGACAAAAAAGTAGACAATAAAGTATTTATGTCAAAATCCTTGTTTTCGAATTAGAATGGCAGATAAGAAATCAGCACCACTTCCAGCATCAAGTGGAGGTCTCATGAGGTTCTTTGAAGATGAGACAAAGGGATTCAAATTAGATCCAAGAATTGTAGTATCAATTCCAATTAGTTTAATTTCAATATCATGGGTTATCGATATCTTTTTAGCTCCCTGAATAAACAATGGAAAACGCACCAGATGATGTTTCAAATATCCACAACAGGTTCTCCCTTACTTTAGTTAATCCTTCATCACATTACTTTTCATTATTCGTATCATTAGGAGTCGCAGCAATAATTTCATTTGCAACCATTTTAGGATATTTGGGAGCAAGTATTGAAGAATCATGGTATGTTGTTCCCTCAGTAATCGTTGTTCTTTTCTTAACACAATTACTAGATACAAGATTCACAAAGAAAAAAGAATACTCAAAGTCGCTACATTCATCGTTATTTGCAAATATGTTGTGGGCTGCAACGGTATTGTTAGGATTACTTGCTAGTTTTGTATTAGGCAAAGAGACATCATTGTTCTTTGTAACTTTTGGAATGTTCTTGTTTGCAAGCTTTAGAATTGGAATTTACACTACCACATTAGGGGCAAGCCTCAAAAAAGCATGGGCTATTTGTTTTGTTCAACCACTAGCAATGTTTGCAGTTCTAATTCCACAAGATTTGTGGATTCCAATGCTAAGTGACCCAATATCATTATTTTATGGAATTTCATTTATGATAATTGCAAGTGTGTGGTCAGTACTTACAGATAGAGCAGGAAGACCTGGAATGGAAAGCACTCACAAAACAATTCAAGCATACCTTGCATCACAAAAAAATGATCATACAGAAGCAGAAGAAATTATGGAAGAGCGTTCTAGTGAAACTAGAGTAGCAACTTCACAAATTAGATTATACGCAAATAATGGAGATAAGGAATTTAGAATGGTTTTGCCTGAAATTCATCCAGGCCCATATCACCCAGTTGGAGGCAGTAACATACCATATCTAATTTACAAAAATTTGTCATCTTCAGCCATGGTAATGCACAGCATATCAGATCATGCACTAAATCTTCCATCAAAAAACGAAGTTGAGAATTATCTAAAGAATTTAGAAAACAGCAAGGTCAAAGAAGAAGGATTGCAATGTACAGAACCTGTAACTGTACAAATTAACAAAGCAAGAGTAATTGGATTATTATTTGGAAAGAACCCTCTACTATTCTTATCATTATCACCACACGGAATGGAAGACATACCAAATTACATGAAAAATGATATCGAACAGTATGCCAAAAACAGAAATTACTCAAAACCACTAATCGTTGATTGTCACAATGCAATGGGAGATGAAATTTCAAATGAAGATGGCGAAGACATGCTAAAAGCTGCAAAGTCTTGTTTAGACACACTAATTACAAAAGATAGTTTCCCAATTGAATTTGGATATGCAAATTCAGATGACATGGATGTGTGGACAGAAGATTTGGGAATGGGCGGATTAGGAATTGTTTGCCTCAAAATTAATGAAAAGAAATACTTTCTTGGTTGGGCAGATGCAAACAACATGGAAAACGGAGTAAGAGAGAAAATCATAGACTTGTTTACAAAAAAAGGCCTTCAATTACTTGAGATTTGTACATCAGATACTCATTATGCACCAGTCAAAGCCAGAAATAGAAATGGATACTACCAACTAGGACTAATCACAAGTGCAGACAAACTTGCAAAGTGGTTCTTAGAAATTGCAAGTAATGCAGAATCAAGTACTGTTAGCGCAAAGTTTGAGATTTTAGAAAATGAAACCAAGGTCAAAGTTATGGGACAGGGGATCTATGAAGATTATTCAAAAGCATTAGATAATTCATTAAAAATCACCAAAGGATTCGTGATTGGAGGAGTAATATTCTTCATAACTAGTCTTTTTCTATAGTTTTCATCTGATCGATATTCCCATAAAACTCATCAACAAATGAAGAGAATTGAAATATTGGAACAATAGGTACGTTTTCAATAAAATCTACTTTATCCTGATATAATGTAACTATAACAGGCACTGCAATTGCCCCTTCTGTTTTTGCAACATATTGCTTTGTTCTTTCTATCTGTTTTTTAACAACAGATGAAAGAGACGACATACTGTAACGCTTCCAGTGTTTACAATCAATTAGTATTGCAACACCCAACCTAATTCCTACAACATCAATCTCCATTCGAGGTTTTGTGAGCATCATGTTTTTCATAACAGCAAAATTTTTTGAAGACAGTATTTCGGCAGTTAATCCCTCAAAGTCTTTCCAATCTAATGCAATAGAGATTTCATCAATAGGGAGTCCTTTTTCAAGTAAAGATATTGCTATCTTTAATTTGTCACCTTCTTCAAAGTAGTAAAAATCATCTTGTTTAGTTCCAATTTGATTTTGGGTAAATTCATCTAAAATTATTTTTGATTCATCTTCAGTCATTTTAGTTACAGCAGAAAAATCTTTAGCAGATACACCGCCAGGGATAATTCCTTTTAGACCAACAATCATTTTGGGATTTGTTTTCAATTGAATTTCATGAATCATGAAAGGAATTTAGGTTTTAAGAAATAAAAGAACAGGGTATTATGATATAGGTTTTATTATGAGCCTCTTAAATTATGGATATGAAAAAATTGCTAGTTATCATACTAGCTCTTTCAATTGTAATTATCGGACAGAATCAAGTGTTTGCAGAAAAAAATGTGTTTTTTGATTCTGTAAAATTTATTCAGTATCTAGATGAGAACACAGCATTAGAAGAGGTTCGAAATGGCAATCTGGACATGTATTATTACAGAATTTCATCAGACAGATTAGAAAACAATCAAGCAAGAGAGGGATTACAAGTGTTTGATTCAACTGGAGGATCATATAGTATTCTAGTCAATCCAGCAGAATCAGAAAATTTCAACCCATTTTCAATTAAAGAAATAAGATTTGCTTTGAATTATTTGGTAGATAGAAAATTAATTGTAAATGAATTGATGGGAGGGTATGGGGCACCAATAATTTCTTACTATGGACCATCAGACCCAGAATACCTTACAATATTAGAAGAGTTAGAGAGATTCAATTTCAAATACAATCCTGCACTTGCAGAAGAAATTATCACAAATGCGTTAAAAGAAAGAGGAGCAGTAAAAATTGATGAGAAATGGCAAGTAGATCAAACACCAATAGAGATTAGAATCTTCATTAGAAGTGATGATCCAGTTAGAAAATCAATTGGAGAAATTTTGGCAATTGAATTAGAGAGAATTGGGTTTTCAGTTAAGAAAGATTTTGGCGATTTGAATAAGGCATTTGTTGTTGTATATGGTTCAAACCCATCGGATTTGAAATGGAATTTGTATACAGAGGGGTGGGGACGTTCAGCATTTGTAAAATATGATTCAGTTGGATTAGGTCAAATGTATTCTCCATGGTTTTCAAATATGCCAGGATTTAATGACCCATCATATTGGAACTATGAGAATACAAAACTGGATGAAATTACACAAAAAATCTACACAGGAGATTTTGAAACTGCTAAAAACAGATCAGAGTTAATTCAAGAAGCAGTTGTTGAGGGAATTAATGAATCTGTAAGAATTTTTCTTGCAAGTAAGATTGATCAGTATGTTGTAAATGAAAAAGTAAGCGGAGTTGTGAATGATTTTGGTGCAGGAGTGCCAAGCAGATTTACTCCAATTAATGCACAAAGTCAAAATGATGAACTGGTGATTGGGGTCAAACAAATCTATCAAGGAGCATGGAATCCAATTATGGGTTTAACTGATAGTTATAGCAGGCATATTTGGGGAATATTATCTGACCCGGGAACATTCAAACATCCTTTTACTGGAGAAACATTTCCAGTCAGAACAAATTGGCAAGTTGAAACTGCAGGTCCAAATGGAAGTCTCATAGTTCCAACAAAAGCAGTGATGTGGAACCCAGAATTACAAAAATGGGAAAACATCAAACCAAATACAGTATCTAAAAGCAAAGTAATTTTTGATTTTAATTTTGGAAATTGGCATAACGGTCAAAAAATAGACATGAATGACATTATGCACTCGTTGTATTTTACAATAGAATGGGGAACACAAACAGATGAAAATGATAGGACATTTGACACAGAATTCACTCCAAGAGCAGCTCAAAGTATTCAAACAATAATCGGAGTAAATCAAATTGATGAGGATACTATCGAAGTTTATGTGGATTATTGGCATTTTGATGAGGGAGAGATTGCAGATTGGGCAGTTATTTGGAATACAATGCCTTGGGAAATTTCTGCAGCAATGGAAAAAGCAGTGCTTGATGGCAAAGTATCATTTTCTAGATCAGGTGCAACAAGTAAGAACGTAAACTGGTTATCATTAATTATTCCAAATGATGCAAATCTAATCAGAGAGTATTTAGAAGAATTTAGAGATTCAAAATACATACCCATTTCATTAGAGAATAATAATTTAGAATCAAAATATTTTCAAGAAAGATTTGACTCTTCCATAAAATGGATTGAAGAAAACAATCACGCCGTAATTAGCAATGGACCATTTTATCTAGAGTCATATTCACCAGAATCACGAACAATCAAAGTCAATTCATTTGATGATGATTCATATCCATTTAAAATCGGAAGTTGGTCTGAATTTGAAAATCCAAAATTCCCAACAATTACAAAAATAGAATTAGAGAATGTAATTGAGAAAGGATCAGAATTTTCAATACAAGTTGAGGCCAAAAATACGGATTCAATTTTGTATTTTCTAACAAACAGTCAAGGAGATATGATTTCATCACAATCAATGGATGTTGTGGAAGGCAAAATTAGCATCATAATAGATTCGGTAGATTCAGAGAAGTTGCAAGTAGGTGCAGGTAATGTAAAGATTTTTGCAGTATCAGATTCAGTTCTCAAACCAGATTTTTATGAAACAAGTTTCATTGTAACTGAAATGAAAACAAAGTTACCAAGCAGCTCTGCGGATGACATAGAGTTTTTAGATAACAAATCAAGTTATGAGGTTTGGATAGTTCCAATAATAATAATTATTGGAGTTGTTATTTTTCTAAGGAAACGTTACAGTAAGCCATAATCTTTTAGAATTAATTCAATCTGTTCTTCATTTTCTAATTTCAAGTATTCATCAAATAGATTTTTATTCAATTCATAGAACGTATGACCCCACTTGAATTTTTCAAGTAATTCTAAACCTTGTTCCTTTTGACCTAAAATGAACAGAGAGGCAGCTAAAGCTTCAACGGTTGTTAATTTATTTAATTTTGCATAGTTTACAGGATTTCCTGCAAGTAATGGAGGAAGTTTTCGCTTTATTCCATTAAATTTTTTTGAAAATGCCTGATCAGCTAAATTCCAAGAACAGTCAATGCCAACAATAGAGTTGATTGATGATTTGTCTTTTGGCATCAAAGTTTTATCTGAAAAAGGATCCAGGACTAGCCCCTTTGTACCAATTTTTTTAATATTTTGAGCAAGACCAAATTTTACCATTTTTGCAGCTGTGCATTTTTTGGGATCGTCTTGATAAAACATCAAAACTTGAAGTTTCATTTCAAATAATTTTCAAATAAATAGTATTTTGAACTTACTCTAAGGCTCTGTAAGTTACCTTATAGTAGAATCTAGAAACTTGCTCATCTTTGAGTACTTCTACATTCCAATTCGAATCAGGCAAGAATAAGTCAGAGGATTCAGGTAAAATACTGAATTTTTCTAGGCGTACGTCAGGACCACTATATCTAACATTTAGGCTCATTCCATCAACTTCAACAACATCATAGATTTGTCCAGGTTTTCTAGTGGATTCACTGACAAGGCAATCGGTATCAGGTCCAATTATACAAACACCACTTTGAGAGGAAACTTTGAGATTTACATCTGAAGCATCATCTCTAATTGGAGTTAGTAAGGAACCTGAAACAACTCTTGGAGATAATGATACATCACCTACAGTTTTTCCTTGTGTAGAAACAGAAATTGTTGTGTCAGGAATTCTATTTTCTTTTTCAATTACCGTTTCTAATTTAGGTGCAGGGAGTTCTTCAACAACTTTGAATTTAATATGCTTTGTTTCAAAATCAGCATCAATTGTTACCTCATAGGTTCCAATAGAAGTTAGTATATTTTTAATTGGAAATTCATGGATAAATGAGCCAGAAGGACTAGGACGAATAGATGTTACTTGACCAACATGGATTCCACAAATAAAAGACCCACAAGTGATTTCGGTGTCAGATTTTTTGATAA
Source organism: Candidatus Nitrosopumilus sp. SW (assembly GCF_006740685.1). Taxonomy (NCBI): domain Archaea; kingdom Thermoproteati; phylum Nitrososphaerota; class Nitrososphaeria; order Nitrosopumilales; family Nitrosopumilaceae; genus Nitrosopumilus; species Candidatus Nitrosopumilus sp. SW. The sequence goes on from NZ_CP035425.1 coordinate 292,075, forward strand.
TACTTACATCATATGCTTCCAAGTAAATCAATTTGTTTGGTTTTCCAGAAATGATAACTGTGTCACCAGGATAGTATTCAGATTTATCAGTAGATGCTAACAGGGACACAGGTTCATCAAGACCAAAAACAAAATCATTTGCAACACTAAATGTAGAAGTTGTTTGAGTAGTAGAATAAATGGCCTTTACAGTGTAAAGACCCTCACCAAATATAGTTGGAGGTAATTCAAACAAACTGGAAAACTCTCCACCTTGTTTTGGATAAACAGATGCTTCATGGATTTGCTCGTATGGGAATTTTCCATCTAAAACTTTGATAGTTACACGGTCAGGAACATTTAGACCTTCATCTCCTTGTTCACGAGGGATAACATTTCCAATTACTTTGAGTTTATCTCCTGCCTGATAGAGAGATTTGTCAGTAGTTACAAAAATAGGAGTGGTTGATATGGAATCATTTTCAGGGTCAGCAGATACTTTGAACAACAGATCTTTACTATAAGAATCACCAGACACTTTGATCTTATAAATTCCAAAATTAGATTTAGTGACATCTCGTCCATCATCAATCTTCAAAGTTTGATATCGTTCAGATACAGGGGTTGTCCAAGACCAAGAAAATCTTTGGTTATCAACAGATGTTCCATATGTGGTCTTTGTGCCATCAGGCCTAGTGACAGAAATAGTTACAGAACTTTCAGCAGTTGGGAAAATACCACTAACAGTGACTTTTTCACCTAAACCATAAACATCCTTATCAAGAGAAATACCTGCACCACTATTCAAATCATCTACAATATCAAATGAAGTAGTTGCTGAAAGGTCAAGATATTGAGCATTAATGAAATAGGTTCCTTCGGAAAATATTCCTCTACTAATATCAGCAGTAACTGAAAAGGTTCCACCAGATTCAGGAATTGCTGTAAATTCATAATTTGCAGTGACAGATCCTTCTCCACCTGCAGCCCCTTGATTAATACCACCAGGAACACCAATTATGGAAAGAGATTTTCCATCTGCATCTTTAAATGAAATTAAAACAACAGGAGTCTCAAAACTTGTTCTTTCTACAGGGTTTTTTATTTGACCACGAATTACAAGTTCATTATCTAATGTAAAATCATAAACAAGTTTGTTTGTAGTGACAATGAGAGGATCAGTTAAGGGGATATAATTTTCAGGATCTTCTACTACCACAATAGTCTTTTTGGCAGAACCAAGATCTTTTGAAACTTTGATTGTATAATCACCTAATCTAGTATCAGCGTCAGGAATAGTAAATGAATATTTGAATTTACCATCACCATCCATTCTAACCACATCTAAAATTTTTAAAACATTACCGCCACCAAGTTGGCTACCAGTTCCCAAAGAGAGACTCTTTGTTTGAATTATTTCCAAATCAAGTGATGCAACCCAAACATCATTTAGTCTTCCAGTAATAGTTACAACTTCACCAGTTCCATAAACATCCTTATCAGTCCACAAGGATATTGGGACTGTTTCTTTTACATCCTTAACAACTTCAAATGTTGTAATTGCAGATTTGTCAAAGTATTCACCAATTATTTCATAAGTGCCATAAACAGGATTTACAGTAGATAGGAAAATACTAGTTTTGAATTGACCATTTACAGGAAACAAATTTCCATTGTAAACCGTATTTCCTGAAGAATCAGTTACAGTGAATTTCATTCCTTGAAATTCTATAATATCAGTAGCAGTACCAGTAATAGTTACCATTTGTCCTGGAATGTATTGAGATTTATCAGTAGTCAAACGGAGAGAGCCATCTTGTTGTTGTTGTTCTTGTTCAAAGATTTCATATCCTACAGAAAACGAGGTGTTTGCAGTTGAGCCAGCATAAGATGCAGTAATGTTATAATCGCCTTCATTAATTCCCAAGACTTTTTGCAACCCCAAAGTTGTTTTGAAATTTAAATTCAAATCAGGATACAAGGTTAATGTTCTATCAAAATTTGGTCCAGTGATTTTTACAGTGATCACTTCAGGTTGAAAGAATGGTTTTTCAACAAACACCGCTTCAGAAACACTTCCTGTTATCACAGCAGTTTCTCCAAACAAATAGGATGATTTATCAGAAGAGAGAGTAACAGAGATTTCATCTTGCTGTTGTTCTTGTATTAGTTTTCCATTAGTAGAACCAGAAGTAGATGTGACAAACTTCCAATCATTAGAATTATCTAAATCATATCCATCGTAAATTCTCTGCCAGGATGTAAAATCATTTTGAATATCTGAAAGTATCGGAGTCTTGTCAATTACAATTCCATTGGCATTACGTAATTCAACTGACTCATTGATATCAGTGAACCAAACACTTTGATAAGAAAATGTTAAAAATTGTCCTGGTTCAATAGTAGTTCCAGGACCAATTGTCATAGTTTTCTTTAGAACAGTAGTTGAGGCAATCTGCCACCCACTCAAATCAATTTCAGAATCAGTAGGATTATAGAGTTCAACCCATTCAGAGATAGATTTAGAATCATCCCCAGGAGGATTAATATCAACTTCATTAATTACAACACCGTCAGATGTTTGAGCATATGCAGGTGTGATAATTCCTGCAAGTAAGAAGAGTGAAAATACTAAAGATAGTTTCTGATTCATTGTTATTTCCTATTTTTTCTGACTGGAAGGGTCATTTTAGAATGAAATTGAGGAAAAGTTGAGCTAGTTGTTAAAGTCATATATCTTAAAACCATCAAAAATTTTATCAATTTTTCAGTTTTAAGGCATACGTAGGAATCATACCTTAGAATAGTCACAATTAGGACATTTTTTCTCATGGATTTTAGCCCCACATTCTAGGCATATGCCTTCACCCACATCTCGCTCGATTAATTGACGTCTCTTTGCAACATAGAACTTTATGCCAAAATACATGAGAATTACAATTATTGCAGCATATGCAGGGCTCATGAATGGGATCAACCCAATCATGAAAAGCAATAGTCCAACAATCAAAATAATATCTCTTCTCTCAAATTTCAATAAAACAAGACCTCAGAGAATTCATAAAAACATGCCGGAGCTCAGAGCCATTAGTTTACTTCATATCAAAGTCATTACTCTAACTCTTCCTCATTGCTCGGCGATATTAGTATGAGTTAATTTGATAATAAGATAATGGTGGGATCGGCGAGATTTGAACGCGCGACCTCTGCGTCCCAAACGCAGAATCATACCAAGCTAGACCACGATCCCAGTAAATCCTAAAAGTCGCCCAATTTAAGCTTCACAGATAATCATTTTAAAGGCACACAAGGGAGCTAAAACGTGCAGATAGAAGAGTACATCAAAGCAGGAAAAATTGCATCAGAAGTAAGAGAGATGGTCAGAGTAAAAGACTGGGTAGGAAAAACAGTCTATGAAATTTGTGAATGGGTAGAAGATGAAATTAGAAAACGAGGAGCAAAGTGTGCATTTCCAGTCAATGCAAGTATCAATGAAGTTGCAGCTCACTATACTGCAGAACCAAATGATCCAATTACAATCAAAGATACAGATTTGGTAAAAATTGATCTTGGTGCACAAATTAATGGGTACATTGCAGATACAGCAGTAACAGTATGTTATGATCCACAATATGATGGACTAGTCCAAGCAGCTGAAGAAGGATTAGCAAATGCAATGTCAATGATAAAGGCAGGAGTCAAAGCAAGCGACATTGGCAGAACAATTGAAACCACAATAAAACAAATGGGATACAAACCAATTGCAAATCTTAGCGGTCATTCTTTGGAACAATACACAATTCATGCAGGAAAATCAATTCCAAATATTTGGTCAATTGGAGGATTTTCATTATCCGAAAATTCAGCATATGCATGTGAACCATTTGTCACAACATCAGATGGAGGAGGATTTGTCAGAAATGGACAAATAAAAAATATTTTTGCAATAAACTCTAGAAAGAAAACAAAAGATCCAGAAGCAGATAAATTACTTGATTTTATTTGGGAGAATTTTAACATGTTACCATTTGCATTAAGATGGATTACAAAAGAAAGAGAGGAGAAAGAAGCAAGAGAGTTATTGAATATTTTAATAAAGAAAAAAGCAGTACAGGCATATCCAGTTTTGATTGAAGTGAACGAACAAAGAGTGGCTCAAGCAGAACATACGTTTATTCCAACAGAAAATGGAGTCACAGTAACTACTAAAGCATAGGTCACTGTTCTATAGTTTCACCAAAGATTTTATCAATTACAGTCATTCCATCACAAGAAGGACATTTTGATATTTCTGCAAACAAGACATCACCTTCAGAGAATTTTCTTTTCTTTTGCATACCACATTTTTCACATTTTTCTAAAGTGTAAGCAACAGTGATCTTTTCTTTTGAAAACATTATTGAGGTACCCCCACAGTATTTCCAACACCGATAATAACTATAGATTGACCTTCCTTAGTATTTTCTTTAATCATTTCATAGACTTGTGAACGTACATTATCAGCTTGGTCTGCAATTTCTTTTGTCATTAAAGTTATGGCTTCTTTTACAGATTGCTTTATTACAATAGAAAAGATTGGAATTTGTTTTTCAGTTGCGACTGCCTCAATGTGGAATTTTTCAGTTCCAATTCCCCCAATGGCAGCACCAAATCCTCGTGCAATAGAAGCAGAATCCTCACCTTCCATTTTTAATGCAGCATCTATCATGATTACTGCATCAATTTTGTTTTCAGAAATAATTGATTCTAGTGCATCAGCAGGTCTACCAACTGTTGAGCCAGGACCCTCTGCTTTTAATAAAAACAAATTTCTGTTTTCAAATGTAGTTTTTGCGAGGGATGTTTGAAATGAAATTTCTTCTTTAGGACTATTTAACATCATTTTTCCAACAACCATAGGTCCAATTCCATCACCTACAGGCTGTCCTGTCTTAAATACAGGAATTGCTTCTTTCATTGCTTCTGCTTGCTCCATTATAAAAGGAAGAATCATTTGTAGTGGTAAAATTAAAGGGTAATTGTTTTGTTTTTTTGCAGTTAAGAACATGTGATTGATAATTTTATGAATCATTTGTAATGAAGATGCAATTTCAAGTAAAGTTTGGACTTTGGATAATTCAACGTCATCAATTTCTGAAAAAAGAGATTTTACATGTTCTCTAGTATAATCTTCTCTTGACCTTACAGTATGTTGTACTTTTTCAACAATTCCATTAGGATCCATATCAACTGGCATAATTGTAAAATAATCTAAGAATTGATCAATTCTTTTTTCAGGATTATTTTTTGGAGTCAAATGTTTGTTAATGTATGCAAGTAGTTCTGTTCTAGATTCTTCTCTAAACTCATCTAGTTTTTTAATTCCTTTTTTGATTTCACCTGATGTTACATACAGTTGAATACGTTGTCCATAAAAAATGAAAATTATAATTGGTAAAATCCAAATTAGCATCATCAGAGGATTGGTATCGTCTTTCATCCCAAACAACTGATCAATGTCAAAATTTGTAAAATCCACTAAATTCCACGATCGCCAGATCTCAATTAAACCATTCGTCCATAACAAAATATGTCAAAAAATTGCACAAAATGCCTACGGATGCGAAAAAATATGGCGAGTGCTTTTATTATAGTTAAAATACAAAAAAATCGAATATGCCACAAACCAAACCTATTGTAAGTGTTGAAAATGTTGTAGCTTCAGCATCTGTAGACCAAAAGATGGACTTGAATGAAATTACAAGAACATTTCCAGATGTAGAATATCATCCTGATCAATTTCCAGGATTAGTTTTCAGATTAAAGAGTCCAAAAACTGCAACATTAATTTTCACTTCAGGTAAAATGGTGTGTACTGGTTCTAAATCAGAAGAGATGGCAAGAAAAGCTGTAAAAACAGTTGTGCAAAAACTTCGTAAAGGTGGAATCAAAGTTAAGAAAGATGCAGTTGTAGAAATTCAAAATATTGTTGCATCAATTAATCTTGGTGGAAAAATTCACTTAGAACAAGCTGCAAGAACATTGCCAAGAAGTATGTACGAACCAGAACAATTTCCAGGACTTATTCATAGAATGCTAGATCCTAAAACAGTCATTTTGTTATTTTCCTCAGGAAAACTTGTCTGCACAGGAGCAAAGAAAGAACCAGATGTTTACAGATCTGTAAATAACTTACATGCATTACTAGAAGAAAAAGATCTAATGATTTATGACTAGTCATAAATCAAACATATTTTCATTAATTTTCTAAATTTTTAGTTATAAAGACAATCAGATTTTTATACAAATTTTGTAATTATACTCATCCAATTCAGAAAAATATGGTTCCCAAAGAATCTACTTGAAAAAAACGGATGAAGGGGAGAAGGCTTGGCTCCCTTTCTAAAATTATTTTATAGGACTTCCAAGTGGAATGTCTTCTTCAACAGTTAACCAAAATGGTTTATCATCAACATCTGCAGCCAAAAGCATTGCATTTGATTCGACTCCAGCCATTTTTTTTGGTTCCAAATTTGCAAGGACAATTACAATCTTTCCAACAATATCTTCAGGTTGGAAATATTGTGCACCGCCAATAATTACATCACGTTGATCATCATTTCCCAAATCAATCCTACCTTTGATAATTCGAGATTTTCCTTCAATAGGTTCTGTTGCAATAATTTTTGCTACTCTGATATCGAGTTTTGCAAAATCATCATATGACACATGAGACATGAAATAACACCAATTTTACCTGTTAAATGAATTTCGAATTACTGTAAATCTTTTTTATCAATTCCACTAGTTTCAATTTCATATCGAAGTGCAGCAGGAAGTTCCATGTACTTTTTGTTGACTAGTTCAATTATTTGATCCTCAGGTACGTTAACTTTTTTCAATAACTTTCCACGTTGATGAGCATAGGCATTTTTCCAAAAGCCTACACCATCAAAGGTTCCTATTTTTGGCATGTATTTTGAGGGTTTCATTTTCTTTCAAAGATTAATTGACTGTGACGGAAGAATGGCAAATGCCATTAGAACTGGAGTTACTGTTCTGGATTTTAGGCATGTTGCCCATCACAGTCTATTTGCAATAGAGTAGGAATCTAATATATTTAATGCGGAACAAGTAATTGCATCGCATGGCTACAATTGAAGTCAAAGTCCAGATTAACGCCCCAATTGACAAAGTTTGGGATGTAGTATCAGATATTGACAATGAGCCAAAATTTTGGAAAGGAACGAAAGAAGTGAAAAATATCTCAAAGAATGGAAATATCATTAATAGAGAAATAACAATAGCATTTCGTGATCAAAAATGCATGCAAGAAGTTACAATAGAGCCAAAAAAAAGAATTCATGCAAAATTCACCAAAGGTATTCTTAATGGTGAAAAAATAGTATCTCTAATTCCAGAAGAAAACGGAACCGTCCTTCAGACAGTATGGGATATTAAAATGACAGGGATGATGGGAATGTTTACAGGTATGATAAAAAAGCACATCAAAAGTGGCACAGAACAAGCCATGCAAAGCATCAAAAAAGAAATTGAGATGTAGAGTATGGAAATAGTATTTGATGTTTTTAATTATTCATTATCAGCAATACTAATTGGTATTTGTGGTGCATGGATATTTCTCATAAAAACAATGATTGATTCCTTTAGACTTACACCGTATCTGGACAGATTTGAAAATACTTCAAAAACATCGCCCAAAGTATCAATAATCCTTCCAGCAAGAAATGAAGAAGAGTTCTTAGGTAAATGTTTGGATTCATTAATTGATCAAGATTATGAAAATTATGAAATCGTTGTAATTGATGATTCATCAGAGGATTCTACAGGAAAAATAATTTCAGAATATGCTAAAAAAAACTCCAAAGTTATTCATGTGTCTGCAAAACCAAAACCAGAAGGATGGATGGGGAAAAATTGGGCATGTATGGAAGGATACAGAAATGCAACTGGAGAACTTTTACTATTTACAGATGCAGATACAACACACACAAAAAATGTAATATCACTTGCAGTTGCACATCTTCTTTCATTTGACTTGGATGCATTGTCAACCATTCCAAAGATGCTAACATTTGATTTTTGGACAAAAATTACACTGCCGATGATATCAACATTTTTACATACACGGTTTTCTGCACTTAATGTTAACAATCCTTCAAAAAAAACAGGTTATTTTTTTGGAAGTTTCTTCATTTTAAAGAAAAAGACTTACGAACAAGTTGGAATGCATGAAGGAGTAAAACATGAAATCATTGAAGATGGTGCACTTGGAAAAAAAGTAAAAGAATCAGGCCATAAAATGAAAATGGTAAGAGGGGAACATCTCATTGATGCAGTATGGGCACGAGATAAAGTTACACTATGGAATGCTCTAAAAAGATTAATGGTTCCTTTGTATCTCCAAAGTGGAAAAATTGCAATAGGAATTTTCTTTGCAGTTTTGTTTTTGCTTTTTGTACCATTTCCAGTTTTGGCAGCATCAGTTTCATTTCCATCAGAAACAATATCTTCACAAATTCTTTGCATCACATCATTTGCAGCATCACTTTTGATTTACATTGGTGCAATAATTGAAGCCAAAGTAGGACTAGAGTTAAGATTTGTTCACGCACTATTTGCTCCACTAGGAAGTTTTGTAGTTGTTTTAGGATTTTTGAGTGGATTACTTCAAGCAAAAAAAACATCATCAGTTACTTGGAGAGGGAGAAGTTATTCTATGAAAGATCATACTCAAAGTTCGATTAGCGTATAGTAATCCTTTTAGATGCAAAATAAGAAATTAAAAATCTCATGGACAAATCAGGGGTATTTGTAGGAGGAGCCATAGGAGCTGCAGTTGTAATAGTAATTTTTGCAGTATTGTTTGTATCACCCCCTGAACCAATGAAACCAGATATTATAGTCAGTAATGGTCACGGTCCAAATACAGTAGGGGAAACTACCCCAACATACACAAAAAAATTATCATTAATTGAGATATTTGAAAAATCAGAACCAGGAGTTGTGAGAGTTAATGTTCAAAGAGGAGAAACTTCAGATTCAGTAGGAGGAGTGGGTTCAGGTTTTGTTTTTGATAAAAACGGACACATAATTACAAATGAACATGTCATTGATGATTCTCAAAAAATTATTGTGACATTTCTTGATGGAAGATCATATAATGCAGAAATTATCGGTGCAGATGAATACACAGATCTTGCAATAATCAAAGTAAATGCAGATTTATCATTATTACGACCATTATCAATTGGTGACTCTTCTAATCTCAAAGTGGGTGAGCAGATTGCAGCAATAGGAAACCCATTTGGATTATCAGGTTCCATGACATCAGGAATAGTTAGCCAGTTAGGAAGATTACTTCCATCAGGTTCAGGATATTCAATTCCAGATGTCATTCAGACCGATGCAGCTATTAACCCAGGGAACTCTGGAGGGCCATTATTGAATATGAGAGGAGAAGTAGTTGGGATCAACACAGCAATTCAATCAGCAACAGGAGAATTTACAGGTGTAGGATTTGCAATACCATCACAAACAGTTGCAAAAATAATTCCAACTCTAATTGAAGATGGAGAATATAAGCATCCATGGATAGGAATTTCAGGAAGAGATATTGATCCTGATTTGGCCAAAGTATTAGAACTTACAGATGCAGTAGGATTTTTGGTAGTCACAGTAGTAGAAGATAGTCCAGCATCAAAAGCAGGATTAATTGGTTCAGATAAAACAATCGAGGTGGAGGGGGTAAACTATCCAATGGGAGGAGACATTATTTTGTCAGTAGACGGAATTGAAGTAAGAAAAATTGATGACATCTTGATTCATCTTCAAAGAGCAAAATCAGTTGGAGATGAGATGATTTTAGAGGTTTTAAGAGATGGTAGAACTACAAACATCTCAATTATTCTTCAAGAAAGACCTAATGGAAATTAATTTAAAAAAAGGATAAATCACACAAGCATAAATACTGCCCATCTTGAATTCATCTGTTGAACAATCTGGTCTTTGATTCTGAGAGTTTAAACCACATTTTAGAAGGAAAAAATGTATCAAATCAAGAAATTATTGAAATTTATCAAAATGCAGTAAAAGACCCAAACGAACTTTTCTCAACTGCACAAATTCTAAGAAAAAAATACAAAGGAAATGCAGTAACATTTTCAAAAAAAGCATTTTTCAATATTGTTAATCTCTGCAAAGATAGTTGTTCATATTGCACATACAAAGCAGAGCCGGGAGAAGAAAAACTATCATTAATGTCAAAACAACAAATAACAGAATTATTAGAACTTGCAAAAAAATACAGATGTGTTGAGGCATTATTTGTAACAGGAGAACAACCCGAACAAAGATATCAGGAAGCAAGAGATTGGTTAAAAGAAAATGGATTCACATCTACATCAGAATATTTGATTCATGCATCAGAGATTGCACTAGAGAAGGGACTTTTTCCACACACTAATGCAGGAAATTTGAGTTTTGAAGAGATGAAGGAACTGAGGAAAACAAATGTTTCAATGGGATTAATGCTTGAAAACATTAGTGAGAGATTAACAGAAAAAGGAATGCCACACTATTTGGCATCAAGTAAGAGACCAAAAGCAAGGTTAGAGATATTAGAGAATTCTGGAAAATTACATATTCCAATGACTACAGGGATTCTTGTAGGAATAGGTGAGACAATAGAAGAGGTTGTCGATTCGTTATTAGCAATCAAGGAGTTACATCAGAAATATGGAAATATTCAAGAGATAATTTTACAAAATTTCCAACCAAAACAAGACACCAGAATGAAAGATGAACCATCAGCTGATGAAAAATATTTCAAAACAATTGTCGCATTATCTAGAATAATTATGCCAGAGATGAACATACAGATTCCTCCAAATCTTTCTCCAAGATCGTATCAGAGCTTTTTATCAGTCGGGATTAATGATTGGGGAGGGATTTCACCTTTGACCCCGGATTTTGTAAATCCAGAATTTTCTTGGCCAGAAATAAACAAAGTTGATGAAAATTCAAAAAACGCAGGATTTAATCTGAAATGCAGATTTCCAATATATCCAGAGTTCTTTTCTTTTATTAGTAAAGAATTACAAGAGAGGATGAAAGAGATTCAAAATGAGGAAGGGCTAGTTAAAGAGGAGTATTGGAGATGACAATGAACATAGACTCACTTTTCAAAAATGCAGACCCAGTTATTTCAGAGATTCTAAACAGAGCATTATCAGAAAAAGAGATTACTGTTAAAGAAGGACTAGAATTGTACGACACATCAGGTATTGACTTTCATTTAGTAGGACTAGTTGCAGATGAACTAAGAAGGAGAAGAGTAGGAGATATCGTATCATATGTAGTAAATAGAAATATCAATTTTACAAATGTCTGCATAAAACAATGTGGATTTTGTGCATTTAGTAGAGACTTTAGAGAAGAAGAAGGGTATTTTCTTCCAACTGAGGAGATTGTTCGCAGAGCAAAAGAAGCACATCAATTAGGAGCAACAGAGGTTTGCGTTCAAGCAGGTCTTCCACCAGATATGGAAGGAGATGTGTATGAGAATATTTGTAGAGAAATCAAAAAAGAAGTTCCGGATATTCATATTCATGGTTTTTCACCAGAAGAAATTTTGTATGGAGCAACACGTTCAGGAGTAGATATTAAAGAATTTCTAAAGAGAATGAAAGAAGCAGGTGTAGATACACTACCAGGAACATCAGCGGAAATTCTTGACCAAGAACTCAGAGATAAAATTTCACCGGGAAGAATAAGTGTAAAAGATTGGGAAGAAGTCATCAAAAATGCTCACAAGATGGGAATAAACACCACATCAACTATGATGTTTGGACATTTGGAATCAAATGAAGACAGAGTAAAACACATTGAAAAATTAAGAAGTATTCAAAAAGAAACTGGAGGATTTACAGAATTTGTTCCACTAAACTTTATCCACACAGAAGCGCCAATGTACAAACACCAATTACATGAAGGAATCAAACAAGGAGGTAGTGGAAATGATGTTTTGCTCACCCATGCAATTGCAAGAATAATGTTGAATAATCACATCAACAACATACAAATGTCATGGGTTAAAGAAGGACAAAAAATGTCACAGTTGTTACTAATGTGGGGAGCTAATGATTTTGGGGGAACGCTAATTAACGAAAGTATTTCTACGTCTGCAGGATCAGAGCACGGACAATTGTTAAGACCAAAAGAGATTAGAAGAATGATAAGAGAAATTAAAAGAATTCCAGCAGAAAGAAACACAAAATACAAAATATTGAAAAAATTTGAAGGAGATAACGAACCCGAAGATAAATTAGATAAAGTTACAAATACATCACAATTTGGATCATATGTAGAATTAATTAAAATAAATAAATTCAATTATGAAAATCCAAGGAGAAAATAATTGTCTGCCTTAGAAAAGGCATTACAGTATTCAAAGAAAAAACAAATTGATGAATGCGAAATAGTTTCTGTTAAAAAAAATATTACAACAATTAGAATTACTGATTCAGAAATTGCAGAAATCAAACAAAATTTTGATGAAAGTTTTGGGATAAGAATAATTCATCAGAAAAAAATCGCATCAATTCAGACAACAAAAAAAGATGGGATCAAGGAATCTATTGATTCAGCATTTTCAACAATTCCAAGCCTAAAACCAAGAGAATTTTGGCAAGGGTTACCCACGACAATCTCAAACAGAAATCTAGAAGGCACATTTGATGAAAAACTAGAGAGAATTTCAGGGTCAAAAATGATGGATATCGCACAATCCATGATAAACTCAGCAAATTCTGATAAAATTAATACGATTACAGGCTCATTAAACATTGTTTCAGAAGATTTTGAGATTGTAAATTCCAATGGACTTTGTTTTGAGGACAAATCAACATACATCTCAGGAATTATCAATGCAGAATCCGAGCAAGGAATTGTGCCAGTTTCAGGAATAGGCCATGCAAGCGGTAGAACTTTGTCAAATTTTACAGCAGAACAAATTGGCAAAGATGCAAAGAAAATGTGCATTGAATCAATAAATCCAAAAAAAATTGATTCGGATGTTTATGATATAATTTTTGAGCCGTATTCTGTAGGAGAATTATTGGCATTTGTTGTATCATCAAATTTTAATTTTAAAACATTTTCAGAAAAGAAAAGTTGTTTTTCAAATAATTTTGAAGAAGAAATTTCAGTAAATGATTTGAATTTAACAGATGATCCACATGTTGCAGAAGGGGTAGGAACAAAAGCCATTGATGATGAAGGAGTCATTACACAAAAAAATAATTTAATTGAGAAAGGAGTTTTCAAAAGTACGTTTTCAAATCTTTATGACAGTTACAAAGAAAATAAAAAATCAACAGGAAATGGTTCAAGAATCGGTTCGCCAATGGGTAGAAGTTCAGAGCCAATTACAATTTCAGCCCCACACAATCTGAAAATTGATTCAGGCAAATCATCACAAGAAGATATGATCAAAGACACAAAACGAGGAATGTTAGTTGGAAGGTTATGGTATACTTATGCAGTAAATCCAATCAAAGGAGACTTTTCATGTACTGCAAGAAGTGGAATTAGAATTATCGAAAATGGTGAAATTAAAAATCCCGGAAAATCAGTTAGGATTATCCATAATCTTCCAACAATGCTCAAAAATATTTCAGAAATTGGAAATAATCAACAAAATGTTATCCAGTGGGCATCACTTCCATCAATTACCCCCTCTCTCAAAATTGAAAATATTTCAGTAAATTCCATCTAATTTCAAGGAAAATTATTGAAAAAATGCAGAAACAAGATATGCAGTGTAGCCAATAGCTAATGCAAGCCCCAAAGATTTGTTGATGATGTTTGTTTTTATGGCAATTAACAAAGATAAACTGAAAAGTATCATTATCGCATAGTCAATGTAAACATCAGATGCTATCACAACCCCTCCAAGAGTAGCACCCACACCCATAATCAACAAGATATTGTAGATGTTACTTCCAATGATATTTCCAATTCCAATGTCAGTTTCACCTTTTCTTATTGCCATGATAGATGTGATCAATTCAGGTAAAGAGGTTCCAATAGCTACAATGGTCAAGCCAATAATTTTTTCAGACAAGCCAAATTCTTTTGCCAAAATTACAGCATTATCAACAGTCAAAATTGCTCCTACATACAACAAAGCAATTCCAATTCCTATCAAACCAATTGATTTTACAAATATGTTACCCTGACCTTGTTCAATTTCTTCCTTGTTAGCTTCTCTTTGTTTCATAGCATCTTTGAATGTATAATATCCAAAAATTCCAAATCCTACAAGTAACAAAATCCCATCATATTGAGAAATTTCACCATCAATAGAAATGAGAACTAAAAGTATCGAGACTCCAATCATTATCGGAATCTCTTTTTTCAAAGTAGCTTTTGTAACAGCTAAAGGAACAAGAACTGCGGCAATACCAATTACCATACCAACATTTGCGATGTTACTTCCAATGATATTTCCCAAAATAATTGCGCTGTGTTCTCCAGCAGCTGCGACACTTGCAGCAAGTTCAGGAGTAGAAGTACCATAAGCTACAATGGTCATACCAATTACAAGATTACTAATACGAAATTTTCGTGCAATAGCGACACCACCGCTAACTAACCAGTTACCACCAAAACAAAGCAATACCAATCCCACAACAGTTAGAACTGCACTAACTATGACTTCCACAAGAAAGTTTCAGTCTTTAGGGGTTTAAAGTAAGGCATTTACTATAATTTTACAATTCAAGCAATTAGAGTTAATTTCTAAACTGTAAAAATTAAATGATAATAGGCACAAAAAGGAACAAAAAATGAGGCATGAAACGCTTTTTCAGTGCACGGTTTGGTTGCAAATTTATAATATTTTAAAAACTAATGTGTTTTTGAGATTTTGTGATTTCTTTGGCCTAAAGAGTATCAATTTTTTATTAATTCACATCAACCATAGCCACTGTAACTCTTCGTACTAAATTAATTACCAGATAAATTAAGTTCGGAACGAACAGTATCAATGATTTTCAAATAATCAGCACGAGGTTCAGTGCTAATTAGGAATAGTTCATTGGAATTTATTGGAATAGTAATCATTGTAACTTTTTCATATTCAGTGATAGATGAATGTTCATTACCTATTTTGTATGCCAAATTAGTATACAGATCTCTTTTTTGTAAAGCATAGTGAATAGACATTTTGACTTCATCTCCAACCAATAGTTTTTCGACATCATCTTTTTGCCCTCCTGCAACAAGTTCTCCTTTGTTATTTGCAACACCGGCAAATCTAACTTGAGAATCTAAATCAAGAATTTTTTTTGCTAGTTCATCATAATTGTTAGTCAATCTTTATCTCTGTATACCTAGCACAGATTGCAATATTTCATTCTTTTGATCATTATTTACCAAATCAGGTCCTAGTAATGACTCAAGTAATTATTAAAACAAAGGTAAGAAACGACAGTTATTTCTTTTTTCTAAAGATTTCGTCGTTCTCTTGTAATGCATCAGTGTAAGAATCCATATCCAACATGAATTCTTCTTCATCAGAGTACGCAGACTCAGCATGTTCACTGATGTCCAGACCGACATCTTCAACTTCAGGACTAACCCTAATTCCAATAAGATGTTTGATTATCTGCATTAAAATCCATGTTCCACCGAATCCTATTGCGGCTGCAACAGCTACACCTACGGCTTGAATCCATAATTGATCAGGATTGCCAAACAACAGTCCGTCAACACCACCAGGATTAATCATAGTACTTGCAAAGATACCAATTGCAAGAGATCCTACAATACCGGCAACGCCGTGAACAGAGCTGACATCAAGTGCATCATCAATGTGTAATTTTTCTTTGAATAACACCACACCAGAGTAAGAGATTACACCTATTGCAATTCCTATAACAAATGCGTGTTCAGCACTGACAAATCCAGAGGCAGGAGTGATACCAGCAAGACCAGCAATTGCACCATTAATTGTAGCAACTACAGATGGTTTTCCTGTTCTTACCCATGAAAGACCTGCCCAAATTAAAGCAGAAACAGAAGAAGCCATATGAGTTACAATTACAGTGTTACCTGCAACACCACCTGATGCTGCAAGGGCACTACCTGCGTTAAATCCAAACCATCCAAGCCATAGCAAAGATGAACCAAGAACTGCAAGTGGAATACTGTGAGGAAT
Source organism: Candidatus Nitrosopumilus sp. SW (assembly GCF_006740685.1). Lineage (NCBI taxonomy): Archaea > Thermoproteati > Nitrososphaerota > Nitrososphaeria > Nitrosopumilales > Nitrosopumilaceae > Nitrosopumilus > Candidatus Nitrosopumilus sp. SW. The sequence continues at coordinate 308,276 of NZ_CP035425.1, forward strand.
CATTATGGCAGGACCGTAATTTCTTCTCTTTCCCAATACCAGTGCAGCAGCTAAAGCAGCCATACCAACACTAGTGTGAATTACAATACCACCAGCAAAGTCTACAACACCTAGTTGGGCTAACCAACCGCCACCCCATACCCAGTGGACAAGAGGGTAGTAAATCAACATAGACCATGCAGATATGAATACAATAAATGAACTAAACTTCATTCTTTCAGCAATTGTTCCTGTAAGAAGCAATGGAGTGATACATGCAAACATCAATTGGAACTTTACAAATAATACACCAGGAATAGTTGGAGCAAATGGCAGTGCATCATCAGAAGGTACACCCTTTAGGAAAACCCAGTGCATATCTCCTATTAATCCATGTTCTGAAGGGCTAAATGATAAACTAAATCCAAATACAAACCACATGACACTCAAAAGTGCCAATCCGAAAAAGATCTGCATGAAAATTGAAGCTGCATTTTTCTTTCTTAATAAACCAGATTCAAAAAGACCCAGTGCAGGGATCATAAGCAATACAAGACTTCCAGCTACAAGCATCCACGCTGTATCTCCAGAATCAAGTACCATTAGAAAAAAAAATTAGTTTTTAATTAATAACAATATCCTAATTTGATTGTCAAATGATAATCATTTGGTATACAAAATCAGAAATTATATTTATCAAGTTGAAATTACAATTATCAAATGCTCAAAATAGAAGCTATTCTTGGCGAAAATGACGTCATGGCAATAAGTGAAGCACTAAAGAATATTGGAATAGGAGGTCTTACTGTCACAAAGGTAAGAGGCAGAGGAAAAAGACCAGGTCCTGAAATTCACGCATCAAAAGGAAGTGAGATTTTTGTACCCCAATTCAATGACAAATATTTCATCGAAGCCATCATACCAGATTCAAAAGAAGATGAGGTAGTAAACATCATCAAAGAAAATGGTAGAGTAGGTAAAATTTTTGTCTCACAAGTATTGCGTGCAGTAGATATCGCAACAGGTGAAGAGGGCGAATCCACAATCTAATGTGATTTTGCATGGATGTTCGTAAAAGCAAATTATTCAAAAGAGAAAAGATGCAGCCAATCAAGCCTAAAGACTATCCAAAGGTAGTTGCAATCATTGGAATAATTGTTATACCACCGATATTATTATTCTTCATATGAACACATCTAAGAAAATATCCATTGCAAAAGTGATAATGGCTGCAGTAGGTCTAACTTTAGTGGGGTTGTGGTTGTTTTCAGAGTATATTTTTTAAAAATCACCAAAATTGTTTTCATAAACAATTGTAGGATTCTTTAATTGTTTTTCCAATGTTGGAAGGTATTTCATAATACAGTGATTTACAAAATCACTAAATGATTTTATTCTGTAATCAGTTCGAAGAGTGTCTTTGTTTTCTTCATAAATTACTTGGAGTTTATGTAAGGTGAATTTTTGTAATGGAACAAATCTACTGCGTTTTGGTAATGTTATGGGTTCTGGTTTTTCATCTAAAACAAGTTCAAGATCTTGTGTAGCATCGTTTGTTTCCATGTCTACAACTTCTTCCATTTCAGAGACAAAGATTTTTCCTCCATGATTTGCAGTTAATCCAGAATTTTTTGAAATCATCTCAACTACTCGTCTTGCATCTTTGTCAGGTACCACCATTTCGATTTTTGCAAGAGGAATTGATTTGAGACCAGTAGAACCTACACGAGATCCTTTTGACTCATCATAGATGTTGTTATCTTCTAAGTTTCGTTTATCAATAATGTATGTGCCAACTAGATGTAAGTGGCTTTTGATAGTAGGAAAATTCTTTCTTTTGATTACAGCCTCTATCTTTTTCATAAATAATTTTCAAAAAAAGGGCCTATTTATGAGATTAGGCCATTATCACACCCAATAGTAGATCGTGTTCAAATCATATTTGATGAGGTAGTGGTTTAGGCATTCAATAAAGGTGTAAAAAAATCAGCTAGAATGATCAACAAAGCTCAAGTTAAAGACTAATAAAGTAATGTACCGTACCATACGGTATGATGCGAGCAAGACTAACATATGTGCCACTAGAAGTGGCAGAACAATTCGAAGATTTCATAATCAAAAGAGACGAAGAAATCATGGGAGCAGTAAAAGCAAGAACCAGAGATTATAGTACTTTATCTTTGTTGAAATTATTGTACCAATTAAGAGGAAGTCCAATGACATTTTCTGAATTGTATTCAAAATCAAAGATCAGAATGAAAAAATCATTCTTGAACTATCTTCACCTATGTGTGGATTACAATTTTGTCAAAAAAGAGGCAGTTGGATCAAACATGATCTATACAATTACAGACAAAGGACATACAATGCTGAGTCTCTTTATGCAAAAAAATAACTGGATGCCAAATTTAGGATAATTGATCTGGAGAAACCACAGAAATCAAAATTGTTTCTGTGTGAGATACAAAATCCAAGTTAGGACCAAGGAAAACATCTGCATAAAAATTACCAGTGTTTTTTGGAATCCAAGATAATCCCAAGTTGAGGGTTTGGTTTGAATCAAGTTGTCCCGTAATCCACTTTAATGGTTGAACGATTTGATTTTGTTCATCTCTAATTTCAACTAGATAAACAAATTTTTTTGAAGTGTCATCATGATTTGTAATATCAGAAGCAATCTGAATTAATTGGCCGAGTTTTAGGGAATGTATTTTTTTGCCAAATGCATTTTTTAGACTTGTGTCATCTACAACAAGACCAAAAAGATCATCATCAAAACTAGTCTTAATTATTGAACTTGATTCAGATTGTGGAAAATTGTAGGCAGGTGAATAAAATATAGGATAACTGTAATTCCATTCTATTGCAATTTCATCATCAGATTTGTAAATGTCTATAAATTCCTCTACTGAGAGTATATGCTGATTTTCTAAAATTTTTAAAACCTCATCTTTTTCAACAAGAGTATTTTTTTCTAAGTCGTTGAATTTTTCACGAATATCCATAATTTGCTGACTCATGATCTTTTTTGAATCATAGTTAGATTTGAGAGGGTTTTCAAGAATTCGTCTTTCTTCAACATATTTATCAGATTTAATATCGGCTAGGAGAGAATCGTATTTTTTGATAATTTCCAAAAGTTGTTCTTCATAATGTGCTTGCATAGATTCAATTTTTGAGTTTAAGTTAGATACTTTTTGTAAAATCCTATCTTTATTGAATTTCTGTTCGGTTATCACAGGATTTGGTTCTTCATAGGAACTATCAACAATCTTTCCCATGTTATGGCGCATCCACATCTCAGCAGTGTATTCTGTCGTGCAAACATAATCATCTGCATGGTTTCTGTAAACTAAAACATGACCAGGCCTACATTCAGTACTAGGATTTGTTTTACTCAGATCCTCCCAAGATGTAACATCAAAGGGATTTGCATCTAGATATTCAGGATTAGTTCTAAAATCTTGATAATATTTTCGCAATTCTTCTCCAGAGAGTTCATAGTTGAATTTACCATCAGACTCAAAGAGCACCTGTTGGTTGTAATAGGCATTATTGTTTAGAACATTGTAAAGTGCATTTACAGATAACATTTCAGCTCTTGTTATTTTTGCAGCTTTGGTAAATGCATCTCTTGCTTGTTCAGGACTCCCTCCTTCCAAGATGATTTTTTGCAATGCCTCTCTGCCAGCATCAATCTTTGATGCAGTGAATTTCAAAGGATGATCATATATGCTAGATGTATCTTTTGCAGGACTATTTTCTAATGCCCTTTCAAGTACATTATCAAATGTGTAATAACTCCAAAGTTCTTCCCATTTTCTTAAATCATCTTCTAAACTTTGGAGGACTTCGGCACGTTTTTGTTCTAATTCTAATTGTCTTTTAGAGTTTTCAAAATTTCTTTGTTCTATTTGTGCAATCCATTTTTTACTTTGTTCGATTTTTTTAAGAATGTCTTGAGCAACAGGGTTGTTTTGTAGATCACCTGACAGAGTAATTTGGTCCTCTGGGGTTTGAGCATATACCGAATTAAAGAAAATTGTAAAAAATATGCTCATTGCAAATATGTAACCAATGCCCCTCACGCACAAAAATTTGAGATTTTGATATTTAGCAGACACTGATGAATTATCAGTAAAATTTTGATTTTTACGCACAAAGTAAAGGAAAAAGTCAGGTCAAAAATGACCTGACAGAAACACTATGGTCTGGCACACGGTTGATGAATGACTCCCATCAATTGTACAAATCAAATAGACATAATTTACATAAAAAAGACACGTAGAAATGATTCATACAAATCATCAGAATATGCTAAATACTGTTTTTACAAAAATACATCATAATTAGAACTGTCACCAAGAAACTAATTGTTTTTGGTCTTAAGTTCTAATTACTACAAAAATATTACTAAATTATGTATAACAAAAAGTGTACAAAATACTTATTCAGTAAAGTAATTAGACAGAATAAATCGACGTAAACAGTGACAGAAGAATTTCCAGAAGCTGAAGTATTTGAGATAAAGAAAACAGAATTGAAAAGTCCCGTAATTTTTGCAGGATTTGTGGGCGCAGGTCTTGTAGGACCAGTTGCAATTAATCATATAATTGAGAAATTGAAAATGGATGAAATTGCAGTGATGAGATCAAAATATCTTCCACCTTCAACTGTATTTATGAGAGGCAGATTACGACACCCATTCAGATTCTATGCAAACAAAGAGGGAACAGTTTGTGCAATAATTTGTGAGATTACATTAAGAATGGAGGGTCTTTACTCATTAGTTGCGTCAATTTTGGATTGGGCAACAAAAAAAGGATCAAAAGAGATTGTGATTTTAGACGGAGTTGCAAGCACCGAACATGATGATAAAGCATATTGTGCAGCAGAAGAAGATTTGGTTAGAACCATGGCAGATAAAGACATCAGTATGATTCCACAAGGATTCATCACAGGAATTCCAGGTGGAATACTAAACGAGTGTTTGGTAAGAGAAATTCAAGGATTAACATTATTGGCAAAGGCAAGTAGAGATACTACAGATTCAGGTGCAGCTGCCACATTAATTGAGGCTCTAAATCGATTCTATGACATGAATATAGATACAACGGATTTGCAAGAGGAAAAAGATAGAATTCACTCAGAATTTAGTGAGTTATCTCAAAAATATGTAGAACACAGAGAAGAGATAGCTGGAATGTACATGTGAGTAAAATAATGAGCAAATTCTTTTATTCAGAACAAATAGGTATCAAATTATGGTTCTAACATACAAGAAAGCAGGTGTAGATATTTCTAAAATTAAACAAAGCCAAATGGCAATTGGGAAACTAATTTCATCAACTCACAAACTTCAGAAAAAAGCAAAGATAGCACATGGGTTTGGACATTATGCAGGTATTGTTGAAATTCCAGGTGGAAAACTTTTAGCAACGCATACTGACGGTGTTGGAACAAAAGTGGTAATTGCAAACATGATGAAAAAATACAACACAATAGGAATTGACTGTGTTGCAATGAATGTTAATGATATAATCTGTATTGGTGCAACACCGATATCATTTGTAGATTACATTGCGGCAAACAAAAATGATGTTCCAATTTTTAAAAAGATTGTAGAAGGATTGGTAAAAGGTGCAAAGAAATCTGCAATGCCAATTGTGGGAGGAGAAACAGCAATTATGCCAGATGTTATAGAAGGAAAAGGTTTTGCATTTGATTTAGCAGGGATGGTCGTAGGATTGGTAGAGAAAAAACAGTTGGTGCTTGGAAACAAAATAAAATCGGGAGATGTAATAATTGGTGCAAATAGTACAGGAATTCACTCAAACGGATATTCATTAGCACGAAAGGCATTATTGAAAAAATATTCAGTTAAAGACAAAGTAAAGGGAGTAGGAACCATAGGAGACGCATTACTAAAACCAACTGAAATCTATACAAAACCAGTTTTAGAGATGGTGGAGAAATGCAAAATCAACGGTCTTGCTCACATTACAGGTGGCTCATTTACCAAATTGTTACGCCTCAAGAAAATAGGTTATCAAATAGACTCTTTGCCAAAAATACCACCAATTATGGGACTAGTGGAAGAGCAAGGAGTAAAACCTGAAGAAATGTACAAGACATTCAACATGGGTGTAGGATTCTGCGTAGTGGCACCAAAAGAACAAGCAACAAGAATCAGATCAATATTCAAAAAACATAAGATCTCAAGTCAAGAGATAGGTCAGATTGTTTCTAAGAAAGGTGTTTTTGTTAACTCACAAAAAATTGCTTAATTTAACAATAGCAAAATAATTTTCAACCTAGTATCGCCTTATATTACACATTTTTCCAGAATTATAAGAGAAAGATGGCTGCAGAGGCACAGTTTATTGAGACAATCATTGGTGTAGGAATACTTCTTTTTGCAGCAAAGCTCATGGCAGAGCTTTTCTTGAGATTAAAGCTTCCAATTGTGTTGGGGGAATTATTAGCAGGTATGATTGTTGGACCATTTGCATTAGGTCAATTTTTCATCATTGATGGAAAACAATTGTTGCACATCAATGAAGAGATAAAAATTCTGGGAGAGATGGGTGCAATTGTAATTTTGTTTATGGCAGGATTAGAAATGACACCAAAAGAATTCCTAAAGGGTGGAAAGGCATCATTTACAGTTGGAACACTAGGAGTAGTTGTCCCATTCTTTGCAGGTTTTGTAATTTTTGGATTGTTTGGATTTGAAGCGCTAGAATCAATGTTAATTGCAACAGCACTTACAGCTACTAGTATTGCAATTTCTATTCAAGTGCTTAGTGAGTTTGGTAAGCTAAAGGCACCTGAAGCTAGATTGATTATTGGAGCAGCAGTAGTTGATGATATTTTAGCAATTGCAGTTTTGTCAGTTGTGATTTCAATTACAGGTTCAGATGCAGGAATTGAGAGCATAAACATTACAGATGTAGCAATTACGATTTTGCAGGTATTGGGATTCTTTGCAATTATGCTAGTTGTAGCAGTAATAGTAATCCCCAAAGTCATCACCCCAAGACTATGGAAGGCAAAGGGTAGTGTTGAGGGAATTGCGACAGCCTCATTCTTTGGAGCAGCAGCGCTTGCAGGGTCGATTGGATTATCGCCGATTGTAGGAGCATTTGCAGTAGGAATGGCGCTATCAACAACCAAAGTCTTTGAAAAGGTTGAAAATTACATTGGAAAGATTGGATTGATTTTTGCGCCATTATTCTTTGCTATTATTGGTGCGCAAGTAGATCTTCGTGCAGTTGACTTGAATATTTTGATGGTCAGTGGAGTAATCATTGCAGTTGCAATAGTTACAAAGTTGTTAGGTTGTGGATTGCCTGCAATGTTCTTTTTGAAAAGCAAAGCTCAAGGAATGAGAGTGGGTATTGGAATGATTTCAAGAGGAGAAGTAGGATTGATTGTTGCAGGAGTAGGAGTAACTGCAGGAGTATTAACGTCAGAAGTTTATTCAACAATTGTAATCATGGTCGCAGTTACAACAATAATTACACCAATATGGCTAAAGATGGAATATAGAAAAGAGCAAAAAAGTGGAAGCGGCGAACCAGAACAAAACATAGAACAAAAACCAGAGTAAAACCAGCAAGTCTTAAATTCTATAAAAATTTGGGAGAATCAGAACATGTCAGTTGATGTAAACAGTAACTCATTCAAAGAAGACATGATTGCAGAGATCAAAAGAATTCAAAGTGAGTTAACTGAATTAAAAAACCTCAAAAACAATATCTCAAAGAATTCACCTACAAGAAAACCAGCTAAAAAGACAACAAAGAGAAAGACAGTTCCAAAGAAAAAGACAGTGAAGAGAAAACCAGCTAAAAAGACAACAAAGAGAAAGACAGTTCCAAAGAAAAAGACAGTGAAGAGAAAACCAGCTAAAAAGACAACAAAGAGAAAGACAGTTCCAAAGAAAAAGACAGTGAAGAGAAAACCAGCTAAAAAGACAACAAAGAGAAAGACAGTTCCAAAGAAAAAGACAGTGAAGAGAAAACCAGCTAAAAAGACAACAAAGAGAAAGACTACAAGAAAAACATCCAAATCAAAAAGAAAATCTAGGCAAAGATAGGCTCAAAATTAGCCAAATTATTTAACGAATTTATGTCCAATTCAGTGTGAGTAGCCATGAGTAAGCTAGATTCAGTATTTTCCAAGGCATGTAGTGAAATCACTCAAAATTTACTAACAATTAATGAACCTAGTAAAAAGCAAGTAAAAGAAGAGATTAAGAGGATCTGTGCAAAATACTCACTAGAAAGAATTCCAAGAAATCATGAAATATTATCAATGGCAAAAGAATCAGATTTTGATAAACTAAGAAAAGTTTTGCTAAAAAAACCTGCCAAAACTGCATCAGGTGTTGCAGTAGTGGCGCTAATGCCAAAACCATATGCATGTCCACATGGAAGATGCACATATTGTCCAGGAGGAATTGAATTTAATTCTCCAAATAGTTACACAGGAAATGAGCCATCAACACTAAATGCAATTGAAAACGAATATGATCCAAAATTACAAATCACAACAAAAATTGATAAACTAATTGCATTTGGACATGACCCATCAAAGATGGAAATAGTTATTGTGGGAGGAACATTTCTCTTTATGCCAAAAGATTACCAAGAAAATTTTATCAAATCATGTTATGATGCACTAAATGGAACAAACTCAAAAGATTTGCAAGAAGCAAAATCAAACAACGAGCATGCAGTAATCAGAAATGTAGGATTTACAATTGAAACAAAACCAGACTTTTGTAAAAAGGAACATGTGGACTGGATGTTAGATTATGGAGTAACAAGAATAGAGATTGGTGTTCAGTCATTACAGGAAAGGGTTTACGACATTGTGAACAGAGGTCATAATTACAATGATGTTCTAGAATCATTCCATATTTCAAAAGATGCAGGATACAAAATTGTGGCACATATGATGCCAGGATTACCAACCATGACTCCAAAGGAAGACATTGCAGATTTCAAGAGATTGTTTTCAGATTCCAAACTACGTCCAGATATGCTCAAAATATACCCATCATTAGTAATTGAAAACACTCCAATGTACCAAGAATACAAAGACGGTAAATATACACCATATTCAGATGAAGATATGATTCAAGTGCTAACTGAAGCAAAGAAAAGCATTCCAAAGTGGGTCAGAATTATGCGGGTTCAAAGAGAAATATCCCCAAATGAAATCATTGCAGGACCAAAATCAGGAAATCTAAGACAGATTGTACATCAGAATCTAGCAAAGCAAGGAATGAAATGTAAATGCATCAGATGTAGAGAAGCAGGACTAAACAAAAAATCAGAGCCAGAAGATGTCAAACTAACCAGAATGGATTATGATTCTTCAGGAGGTAAAGAAGTGTTCTTATCTTATGAAGACAAGAATGAGTCAATCTATGGGTTTTTGAGATTAAGAAAACCAAGCAGTGAGGCACATAGAGATGAGATTGGAAATGATTCTTGTATAGTAAGAGAACTTCATGTATATGGAAAATCATTAAAAATTGGAGAAAAAGAAGAAAGTGAAATACAACATTCAGGTTTAGGGAAAAATTTAATGAAAGAAGCAGAAAAAATTTCAAAAGAAGAATTTGATGCAAAGAAATTATTGGTGATTAGTGCAGTTGGAACAAGAGAGTACTATCAAAAGTTAGGGTATTCGTTATATGGGCCATACATGTCCAAAAAATTGGATTAGGGAAAAGAATGTCAGAGCAAGAAATTATTGGTAAAGGAACTTGGATTGACAAGTTAGCTTCAGAATTACTTGAGCGTGAAAAATCACTTGGAAGAAATTTAGATCTTCTTAGAGTAGAAAGTGGTCTGGGTGCATCAGGAATACCACACATTGGAAGCTTAGGAGATGCAGTAAGAGCATACGGAGTAAAATTAGCATTAGAGAATCTAGGTTACAAATCAGAACTTATTGCTTATTCAGATGATTTAGACGGATTGCGAAAAATTCCAGAAGGAATGCAAGAGTTTGGATTAGAAGAGCATTTGGCAAAACCAGTGTCATTAATTCCAGACCCATACGGATGCCATGACTCATACGGAATGCACATGAGCAGTATTCTTTTAGACGGCCTTGACAAGGTTGGAATAAAATATGAATTTCGAAGAGCAGTTGACACTTACAAACAAGGATTACTCAAAGATAACATTCACACCATTTTGCAAAACAGTGCCAAGATTGGAGACAAAATATCAGATCTAGTAGGACAAGAAAAATATCAAAAATATCTCCCATACTTTCCAGTTTGTGCTAACTGTAATCGCCTCTACACAGCAGAGGCAACAGAATACATTGCAGACGAAAGGAAGGTCAAATACAGATGTCATGATGCAGAGATTGGCTCACAAATGATCAAGGGTTGTGGTCACGAAGGGGAGGCCGATATTGGAAAAGACCTTGGAAAGTTAGCATGGAAAGTAGAATTTGCTGCAAGATGGGCAGCATTTGACATTAGATTTGAAGCATATGGAAAAGACATCATGGATTCTGTAAAAGTAAATGATTGGGTAGCAGATGAAATTTTAGATTTCCCACACCCTCACCATGTAAAATATGAGATGTTCCTAGATAAGGGAGGAAAAAAGATTTCAAAATCATTGGGAAATGTACTAACTGCACAGAGATGGTTAGAATTTGGCAGTCCAAAATCAATTCTATTATTACTTTACAAAAGAATTACTGGCGCACGTGAACTTGGTGTAGAAGACATACCATCTTTGATGAATGAGTACAACGAATTAGAAGATATTAACTTTGGAAAAATCAAAATAGATAATCAAGCAAAACTTGTAAAATCAAAAGGACTATACGAATACGTTAATCTCCTAAACCCTCCAAAACAAGCAAGTACTCATGTAAACTATAGACTATTAATTGAACTAGCAAAAATATTCAAAGAAAATAGAAATGAAAGAGTAATGAAAAAACTTCTCGATTATGGGGTAATAAAAAATCCAGAGCCAGAAATAGAGAAACTTATTGAGCTTGCAGGGAATTTTTCAGACGAATTCGATGAGCAAGAAAAAATACAAGTTGATTTAGATGAAACAACAAAAAAAGCACTAAAGATTTTATCAGAAGCACTTGGCGCAGAAGAAGAACCAGAAGATATTCAAAATACAATCTATCAAATTGCAAAATCAAATAATATGCAACCAAAAGATTTCTTTAAGACATTATACCAAATTATTCTTGGTACATCTAGAGGACCAAAGATAGGACCATTCATTTCAGACATAGGCAGAAAACAAGTAGCAAAAACACTATCAGAGTATACGTAAAAATGGTTCATTCTGAGCACAACAAATCAAAAAACAATGGAGGATTTGCATTAATCATTTTAGGAGCATTGTTGCTCATCGTAGGTCCACAAGAGGCAATTATTCCAAAAGGCATGAGTGTAGCAACATGGATTGCAGGTTTGTTGATTGGAGGGTTAGGATTCTACCTCAAATTCATCAGACATAGAACAAAACAACAATAAAGAAAGATTCATCTTTTAGAGAAAGACGGTGAAAAATGAAATGGGACTTTTTGGTAAAAAAGAAGACATTGTATCAGAAAATAGCGATGAGTATATTCTAAAAGAAGAATTAGAAACAGAAGTTGAAAACCTCCAAAATGAGTTTAGAGAAAAGCAAGAGGAACTAAACAACATTCAACAAAAAATTGATTCAGTCAAAGAAGAATATGAAACGGCAGTAAGCAACTTGATGATAGTAAAAAAAGAACTTAATCAAAAAAGAATGGAACTTGATATTGTTATTAGAGAACACAAAGAAATTAAAGAAAAAATAAAAAATTCTGAGCAGATCAAAGATTCAAAATCATTTGAAGAGTATGGTAAAACAGAAGAGAACCTATCAAAAATAAAAGAAGAATTGGAAGAAATAACAAAAGAATACGAAGAGACAAAAGAAAAAATTTCAGCAGAACAATCCACATTATCTCAAATTAGAAAACAACAAGTTGAAGCAGAAAAAGAACTAGATGAGGCAAATTCAAGATTATATAATGCAAAAGAAGAATTAAACAAAAAAGATGAATTTCAAGATACAAGTATTCTTACTCCAAAAGAAAAAGAATTCATTCAAGGCAACAACAAGAGCGCTGCAGGAGTAATTGAGGCAGCAAGTGCTGTTGTAGGTTCATTAAAATCAAAACTAAGCATGACACAAAAAGAATTGGAAGCAGTTCAGTTACTTTTGGAAAAAGAAAGAGAAGCACACGAAGAGACAAAAAAAGAATTAAACAAACTCAGTTCAAAAGATCAAGAATCATAAGCTATCAAAATGTTTTTTCCATTTTGATTTAATTTCTTCTTCATTAATTCCCAGATCATACAAAGGAGATGTCACTTCAGAGATTTGAGTTATATCAACTAGAACAATTGAGTTAATTGGACTCTTAATTCCATTTCTACGATAATGTTTCAAAATGTCATCATAGAGGGGGACGTCTTGTATGATTTTAGCTAGACCTTTGAACAAAAACCCCTTTCGCAACAAGGGATCAATTACATTAATTTCCACATTAGGGTTAGTCTTCAAATTTTTCATAGTGTCAGGAGAACGAATATCTGCAAATGCTAGTTGGTTTTTTGACCATCGCATAATGGTACCTTTGGGAGAAATATTCGGGGCACCATCAGAAGAAACTGTTGCAACATAGCCTAACTTTTGTAAATCCAAAAATTCTTTGATCTCATCAGTAATTTCAGGCAATATTTCTAGAAACTATTACAACATAATTAATTTTTGATAATTATCGCATAAATTCAGCAGCTTCTATAGAAAAGAAAAAGAACCCTATTCCCCCTCCTATAATTCCAATCCAGATGGCAATCTGTTTAAGTCTAGACATATGAATGAGATTGAATAATCTCATTATTGAATCTAATCCAATCAATTAGGCAATTATAATTAGAATGAATATGATTAAGCAACATTGGCAAGCATAAAAGATGTAGGTAAATTTTTTGTATTCATCATTGGAGGTCTAGTAGCCATCATTGTAGGCTCTTTTATGATCAGAGGAACTATGCACATGTGGGATAATCCAGAAGATGCCAATGATGAGAAAAAGGACTAAAGGCAAGTATTCTAAATAAATTATAATTGCTTCAAGACGCTACAATAAGAAAATCACTTGATCAGTATATAAAAAATAGAATTTTAGAAATAGATTCAGAGATAAAACAGACATTTCCAAATATTAAAAAAATTTGGAAATGCAAAAACGAGGTGGATTTTCTTTATGGGTATTATGTTGGAAAAATTGAGGAAGGTGCATTACACTATTTGTTAAAAGCAACTCGGGCATCAGCAGGAGGATATGTAGATTCATTTGAGATAAGAGGAATCATTGAAGAACACAGAAGTGAATTGATCAATACAATAGAATTTGCAATAAATCAGTGAACTAGAAATACTACATCATACATGTAAAATCATGGTAGGACCACAAGACGGAGGTTTTGGATTTGACCAATCAAAAAAATACACATCTGTTGAAAATATAGATGAGATTTGTGTTCAGTGTCAAGCAGGTCAACACAAAAACTGCTTGAAAAAAGCAAAGAAACAAGATGTTTGTGAATGCGAGCATTGTATGATTTATGGATAAATTAGTCAAAAATCAGGAAATTTTTTAATAATATTATGTTCCAGAATTATCCTTGTCAAATGAATACACATTTCATTGCAAGTTTTGCGGAAAAGATTTCGGCAGTAGTGTAATTGACCTTGCTACCCATATTGGCAAAGACCATGATGAATCAAGGTAATTTCTGATTTGAGGAACTAAAATGAAATGTAATAATGGAGAAGTGGGATGTTACCATGATAATTCAATCCACATGGAAGGTGATGGAAAATGCCTAGTTCGAGGCTGCAAATGTGAAAAATACCAATCTTAAAGTGCAGATAGTTTGTTTTCAAGTTCTGTAATTTCTTTTTGATAAGAATCAGCAATATTTTTCGCAAATTCTTTGTGTGCAGAAATTATTGTAATAAGTGCATTCTTGTATTCAGGATGACCATTCTTTAGAACATCACAAGACTCCAAAGAAGTTACATGTCCAGTAACTGTCGCCATTGCATTTTTTTGATTAAATTTTACAATTCCACCAAAGGCTTCAATCAACATGTAAGCTGAATCTGCTTTACATTTGTAAGTGACACGACCATTATCAGTGTTGAACAATTGTGTTATTCCACCTGGTTTTCTTGTAACAGTTACTGTCATGAAGGGTTTGAAAACAATGCAGTATTAATTATTTTAGAAATTTTATGCTGCAGGATCTGCATCAGGAGTTGCTGCCTCGGCTGCAAGAATTTTATCAATTTCATTGATTGCAATTTTATCTCGTCCTATAAGATCAAACTTTTGCAATACTGTTTCAAACTTTGTTTCTTCTTGTACTTGTTCATTTACAAACCATTCCAAGAATGCATAAGTTGAATGATCTTTTTCTTTGTGAGATAGTTCTACCATTTTATGAATTGCTTTAGTAACAGTTTGCTCATTTTTTAGTGCAGTTTTAACTAGTCCCTCAAGAGATTTGTAAGTTCCAGAAGGGGCTTTGATTGCAGGAATTGTTGCAGTTGCACCAATATCATTAAGATAGTGAATTATTTTGATCATGTGAGTTCTTTCCTCATCAGATTGTGCGTAAAAGTAATCAGCAGCGCCTTTGTATCCAGTTACCTCACACCAAGATGCCATTGCCAAATAACTACTTGATGCAAGTCCTTCCAGGGCAACTTGATCATTTAATGCTTTTTTCATTTTAGGGGAAATTCTCATAAAAATACTAATTTTTAATTAAATTTAAAGGATTATCATAGGAATTTCATTACTAGGAAGAATATTGCAAATCCACTAAGGAAGATTATTCCTGCAAAACTCAAAATCTTCAACATCATGGAAGGTTGAGATTCTTTACTCAAGAATTTACCAGTAACCAATCTAAAATTAAAGACTGCAATTATCGGGGCAATAACAAATGACAAAACAGTTGCAAAGTCAACAAGTTCTTTTAGACTATTTCCAAATTGAAATATCACGGTAAGTGAACCTATTGAAATTACAAGTAAGAAAATGACATACAAAACTCTGAATTTTGTGCGTATTTGCTCTTCTTTTTTTGTAAAAATCAATTCTATTGTTCTTTGAAGGGAGCGTGAATATCCATCAAGAACTGCAATTATTGTTCCAAACATCACAGTAAATGCAGAAGCTGCAATTATGATGTAACTCCAATCACCAATGGTGTGAGTATACAAAGAAACAATCTCATTTGCAAATAGTGCATTATTGTTTGGCAATTCATCACCAGAACCATAAAAGATGAAGGCACCCAATGTAACAAACATGATTGCTAAAATTCCTGTAATCAAGTATGCCAATCTAAATTCAAACAAAGTCTCTTTGAGTTTTGGTTTGTAATCGGTCTGCTTCATTCTTTCCAATGTCCACAAACTATTCCAACTAGAAAGATCAACTGCAGTGGGCATCCATCCCATTAGGGCAAGTAAGAAAAAGATTCCAGATACATCCCAAAGATCTTTTGGCTCAAATCCTGCAACAGGTTCTATTGGGCCATTATACAATGTAAACAAAAATGCAGAAACAGTAGATACTAACAAAACAATTGCAATAATCTTAATTAAACTATCAAGAACATGATATTTTCCAATTGCCAATATTCCAACACATACTACAAACAAAATGATTATCGTCGATTCTCCAAGAAAGTCCAATCCAAACAGATTCTCAAAAAATCCCGCAGTGACAAACCCTACTGCACCTGTGACAAAAAACATGGATGCAACTGTGATTAGAAAATACAACCATAATGCAGGAGTTCCTAGTTTCTTGTATCCATCAATAATGCTTGTTTGAGTAGAGTTTGCATAACGTGAACCATATTCAAAGAAAGGATATTTCAATAAAGTAACCACAATAACAAAACCCAAAATCAGTAAACCATAATCTGCGCCTGCTCGAGTGGATTGTACTAGATGAGACACACCTATGGCAGTACAAGCAAATAAGATTCCAGGACCAGCTGTTTTTGAAAAATGAGAGAGTTTTGAATCCATTATTCTATAATACGTTGACATTCCAAGTATCATCAACCCAAACTCCGATAACTTTAGCACCAGTGTTCCAAGATGAAATTACCTCAACACCTTTCTTGATTTGAGATTTGTGTTCTTCGTCTGAAACGGGATTTCCAGCGCAGTCATAGTGGCCGGATACTACGATTAACTCGGATTTGTGTGCATTAATTGAAATTCCAACTTTGGTCTTAATTGATTCAAGATCAGAATTGTCTGCAACTTTTTTGTCAACACCTGGTTCTGTGATTGCATCTACATAATCAACAGAGTAGTTCTCTTTGATCCATTTTGCAAGAGGTAGTTGGATTCTACCATCCATGCAAGTTACAGATGTTGCAAATTTTCCTTCTGCCATAATTTGTCAAGATTGTGGAAGAATAAAATTATTTTCCATGTAAAAAGCACTCAGAGGTGTGATCACTGACCATTCCTATTGCCTGCATTAATGCATAGCATATTGTAGGCCCTACAAAACTAAATCCACGTTTTTTGAGGTCTTTGCTTAGTTTTTCAGATATTTCAGTAGATACAGGTAAATCAGATAGTTTTTTGAATTTATTTTTGATGGGCTTGTAATTTACAAAACTCCACAGATATTTGTCAAAAGAACCAAACTCTTCTTGTATTTTGAGAAACTGTTTTGCATTATTAATTGCAGAGTTAATTTTTAGTTTGTTTCGAATGATTGATTCGTCTTGGAGTAATTTTGATACTTGTTTTTGAGAATATTTTGAGACTTTACGGGCATCAAAATTTGAAAATGCATTTTTGTAACCATCCCTACGCTTGAGGATAGTCACCCATGAAAGACCAGCCTGGGCACCCTCCAATATCAAAAATTCAAATAATTTTTTATCATCATGTTGTGGTCTTCCCCATTCTTTATCATGATAAGTTATGTTTGGTTCCTCAGTTGCCCATTGACATCTTTTCATATTTTCTACTGAGTCTAACAAAATATTAGTTATCAAATTTTTAAAAATTCATGAAACTAAATCAGCAATTACTAAGAATTAACAGAAGTTTTCTGATTTGTTTTGTAATTTCAGCATCGCTTTCAGCAACATTTGCACAGTTACTAGTAGATTATGACAGTTTTCTTACAACAACATTTACTATAATTTTTGGATATGGAGTATATTTTGGAATTTTTTCGGCATTGTTCTATTGGGATAACAAGGATCGCTACAAATCAATGAGAAAAGAGTTAATCAGAAGAGAATTACTTGCACTAGTTTCATCATTTGGCATAGGAGAGATTGTGTATTTGGGAATAAGATGGCCAACTTTTTATTATTTCTTAGAAATTGGCATAGAACCATTCTTGGCATCATTGATTTCAGAAGTAATTTCTACTGGGTGCTATATGGTATCAGTTACATTGTTTCTTAGAAAGACAAAAACGTATTAGTTATTTTGCTAATTGGTTAACTAAATCAGTAGAAGTAATTATTCCAGTTATAGTACCATTATCAGAGACAGCAAGTTTTCTTATTTTTTTACTTGCCATTGTTTCTGCAGCTACAGAGAGTGGTTCACCCTGATTAATCGTAATTAGGGGAGAAGACATTATTTTTTCAACAGTAGTATCAAATGGAAGATTGTTTGCAGCAATCTTTGTTGCATAGTCTCGGTCAGTAACAATACCAACAAGATTATTACCGTCTTTTACAATAACAGCACCTATTCCTCCCTGTTCCATCATTTTAGCAACTTGTAGTGCAGTAGTGTTAAGATTAACAGTGATTAATGCACGTGTCATGATATCTTGTACTTTGATGGATGAGTAGTTGAAATCTTTTCGACTCACCATTGTCATATTACGTTATAATATTTAAGATATTCATACTGTAGGAGTCTTAAATTCTAAATTGCAGTCTTGGCATATAATTGACTTGTAGCATTAGAAATTTTTCTCTTAAACGAGATCCTATAGAAAATTAAAATTCCCAATAACTCCAAATATTCTACAAATCCAACAGTGTAAAAATGCATTAGCCATCCGTCAAGAGATTGATCAATAGATGCAATTGCTGCACTCATTTTAGGAAATTCTGTTAACAATGCAGATGGAACTAGTAAGAATCCAACAAACCAATCAGAGGGAGTCATGTTATTTGTCATTTCTAACACTTGCTCTGGGGAATTGATCATTTTGGTATTCTGAGAGTTTTGTAGCATGTATTCAGAATGAGTAGAACTACCCTGGTCTATAGCTACGATCATTGTACCTAAAATTAAAAGTAAAAATAGAGATTCACCAAAAATGGCGATACCTCGCTTTCCTTTCTGAAATTTGTAGATTTGTCTTTCAAGCATAGGACCAAAAAATCCCAATTTCTGTTTCTTTGCCAAAATTATTACAGATACAGAAATAGCAGTAATTATTCCAAAAGAGCCTAACCAATCATCAGAAACGAATTCCACAAATAGCAGTCTGGCTGGCAATAGTAAACCAGTCATTATACCAAATACAATAAAGGATTCAAATATTCCTCTCAAATGCAGGTCCCCTTCTGAAATAAGTATTCATACTGTAAAAAATGCAGAATTGCTTTTAACTAAATCAAAAAAAAAAATCTAGTGCTAACTTTTGAGAAAAAATTTGTTAAAAAGTGAAATTAATGATTAAAGACTACTCGTCTTCTTCATCATCGTCATTGTCTTCTTCATCATCGTCGTCTTCTTCATCGTCGTCTTCTTCATCGTCGTCATCGTCTTCTTCGTCATCATCGTCAGTATCAATTTCAGATTCGATTTCAAATTCAATGACTTCCTCTATTTCTGCCACGGTAAGCCCAGTCATTGTTGCAATTTGTGCAATAATGTCCTGTTCATCAGTCCACTCAATCTCAAAATTAGTCTTATCACTATTGTTTTCTACCTCAATTTTGGCAATTCCATCTTCGACTTCAACTTCAATTTCTAATTCATTCTCTGTGTCATCTTCAGAATCATCCCTAGTATCATCTATGTCTTCAGCAGATTTTCCTAGATATTTCATTCTAGATTCGGATGCCAAGTCTTTTGCATCTTCAGCTAATTCTTCTGCTTCAGCAAAATCATCAGAAGCAAAGTGATCTTTTGCTAATGCCAAAAGTTCTTTTGCCTCATCTAGTTTTTCTAGCGAAACGGAAACATCTTTTCCATCAGTTTGAGCCTCGGTTATTTTATTTTCAGCTCTTGCAATGGCTTGTGTTGCCTCACGAATTTCTTTTGCTGCATCTTCTGAATCATCAGATCCTTCTAGAGATGTTCCTAGTTCTTCACGTTCTTTCTTGTGTTTTTCTTTAAGTTCTTCACGTTCTTTCTTGTGTTTTTCTCTTAGTTCTTCACGTTCTCTTTTTTCAGCTTCACGTTGTTCTTTCTTGTCTTCTCTTGTTTCCTCATCCATCTTTTGTCTGAGTTCACGAATCTTATCTTTTCTGTCTTCTCCGTCTGAATCTGATTCGATGTTAGCTAATGCGGCTTCTTTTTGAGCCATTCCAACTGGCAATCCCTTTGCATCTTGGATAAGTATCCTCATGCTGTCTCTAAACTCTTTGAATGCTTTCTTGTAAGTGTCTCGAAAGTCTTTATAATCATCTTTGATTTCTTTAAGATCAGTTTTACATTGATCTCGGATTGCCTGTCTATTTTCAGGTTCTGCAGATCTCATATCATCTCTGCATTGTTTAATGACAAGTTTTGTTTCCTCTTTTTGTTTCTCAATTAACTCTCTTGATTCTCGAACAAATTCTGAAACTGCTAATCCTAGATTCTTGTAGATTTCATCAGTTTCTGTTTCATCAGTTTCTGTTTCATCAGTTTCTGTTTCATCAGTTTCTGTTTCATCAGTTTCTGTTTCAGAATCATTTAAAGTGATTGAGATAGATTCTTCTAATTCAATAACAATATCTTCCCCACTGTCATTTGTTTGAGCAAATGAGAGAGGACTAGAAATTAACCCTAAAACAAGTACAGAAATTACAAAAAGATTGAACACAAATCTCATAACAAAAATTTGGGTTAATAGTATATAGCAATTACCATGAACTTTTACTTTTTCACATTATTTTTTGATATTCTATAACAACATAATGACAAGTTTCTAAAATAACAAAAGAAGATTGTTTGTTCTAGTATGCACTGTCTTGCAATCATATGAATTTCTTATAAGACAATAGTAAGCGGACCCGACCGGATTCGAACCGGCGACCTAACGCTCCGCAAGCGTTCGCACTATCCAAGCTATGCAACGAGTCCGAAAACTTTGGTGAATTTACGCTTAATTTGGATTACGATTACTGAGATTCTGCAAAAATATAGGGAGTTTCATCAGTTTCATGAAATGTCCAAACGGTTGGCAAAGAAATGGTTTCTATTTTTCGAAGTTTGTTTTCTTCAATCAAAGTACCCCAACCAGCCTCATTTTTTGGATCCGGTGCATATTTTTGAGAGTATGTGCCTGCAAAAACCCAACCAGTGTTTTTCCAAAAGTCCTGGGATCGAATTTTGTTGATTACACCAGTAGCCAAAGAAACACCACCCATTTGTGCGAGTCCTCCAATGAAAAATATCGGTTTATCCAAATTCAAAGATGCGTAATCAAAAGTTATTGCATTAGAACAAAAAGGATGAAAATCAAGTGTAGTGATAAGTGTTTTTTGTAGATCAATTAACTGTTCATCAAGTTCTATACTATAGGATTCCATATTCAAAACTTTAGCACAAAAAGCAATTCTACCATCACCAGAACCAATATCAATCACTTCTGAATATCCAAGATCTTTTGTCATTGATGTTGCAACATATGCAGACATTATCCAAGTGGGGGAAAAAGGTGCATTACTAGAACCATGCTGAATACTATTCAACCAATACTTGTTGATATCACCTTCATAGACAACACATTTTGTGTCACCAACAATATCTTCGTATGAGTTGTAATAGATAGGATTTTTTGTAGCAAATTGATGTAACAATTCCAAATCTTGTTGGTCTATTGGGAATAGTTTGGAAGAAGAAATAGGAATAACTTCTTGCATCTGACTTTTTCCAGAATATGTTTTTTCAAATTCTTTTTTTAGAAAAACAAGGTTTTGTGCAAGTTGTTGAATCATGCCAATCCTTTGTCATATTGTTCAACAAACTCTTTGGTACTCATTTTTTTTCTAAGTTCTTCAAATAGTTGAGATTCATGTTCAATTTGTTCTTTGGTTTTTTCGCCAGGACTTGACTGTAGTGTAGAGGTTGCTTCTTGAATTGAATTTGAAAGATTTTCTAGTATTTTGGGATGTATGTCGTTGTTGAATTTTCCTGAAATAAGTTGTTCTGTTTTATCAATTCGTTCCAGCAGTGCCTTGTGATTTTCAGAGTCTAATTGCTGTTTAAGCATAGAAATCATAGAAGAGACATTCATGACTTGATAGTAAGTTTCTACAATTTTATGAATTCCCATGTCATCAGATACATTAGAAAGGAATTTTTCAAGTTTTTGAGATTCTGTATTAAACATTGAAGAAATTTCATCAGCAGAACTCATACTTGAGAAAAGATTTCAAATTTTTAAAAAGGTTGGGATTATGCTTCTTTTTCTGCTTGTTTGACAAATACATAATTCATTATCAAACCAGCAACAATGCCACCTAAAATTGGGGCAGCCCAATACAACCAATGGAATTCCCAGAATCCAGAAATAAGTGCAGGACCAAATGTTCTTGCAGGGTTTACTGATGCACCTGTAAGTGGAACACCAATCAAATGTACAAGGAAAACCATTCCACCAATTGTAAATCCATGCCATCCAGGAGATGCTTTCTTGTGAACAGCACTCATGAAAATTACTGTAACTAAGAAGAATGTCAATACGGCTTCAACAGCAAATCCAGAACCAATACTGTTGTTTAACAGATCACTAGGTCCACCTTGAGTTGCAAAGTTTACTTTAGCACCAATTTCAGGTAATATTGCTTTGAGTGTTGCTGCTGCTGCAACTGCACCAATTAATTGTGAAATAATATAACCCACCCCATCTGCAATTCCAATCTTTCTTGTAATCATCATAGGAATGGTAACTGCAGGATTTATGTGAGCACCAGATACATGACCAAATGCATAGATCATTAATGCAATGGCACCACCGTGTCCAAGAGAAATAAACAGAACAGACATGGTTGTTAGTTCTTCTCCAAATGATGCAATTGCCAAAATTACTGAAAGAGGACCGAAAAATACCAATCCATATGTTGCAATTGCTTCAGCAAGGTATGCTCTTGGATTAACCATTAAGCAAAAGCCCCGTCAATTTCCATATAAAAGATTCGGAACAGACTATGATCAATTCAGATCAAAAAGTAATTAATTACAGGCACATGCAGTTCTCTACATATGATTTCAGAGGGGGATTCAGTTCCAAAATTTGAGATAGAGGATGCAAATGGTAACAAAATAAAATCTTCAGATTTCAAAGGAAAAAAACATGCTATCTATTTTTATCCAAAAGATTTCACTCCAGGATGTACAACAGAAGCAGATGAATTCTCTAAAGATTATAAGAAATTTCAAAAAGAAGAAATTGAAATTATAGGAATTAGTCCTGATGATGTAGAATCACACAAAAAATTCTGTGAAAAGATGAAAATCAAATACCCACTCTTAGCAGATGTAGACAAACAAGTCTCAAAAATGTTTGGAGTTTGGGGAAAGAAAAAATTCATGGGTAGAGAATACATGGGAGTTATGAGAAGTACTTTTCTCGTAAATGAAAAAGGAAAGATTTTCAAGATATATCCAAAGGTGAAACCTGCAGGACATTCAAAACAAGTGTTTGATGATTTTAAAAATTTAGAATAAAATAAAGTAAAAAGGTGAAAGGTCAGAAACCTTTTGGAAGTGTGCCCTTTGGTTTTGCAGGTTCGGGTTCCGGTGCAGGTTCAAAACCTTTTGGTAAGCTACCACGTGTTTGTTTAGCTCTTGCTTCAACTTCTGCTTGAAGTGCTTCTTGGTAAGCTTGTTCACGTTCTGCTTTTTCTTGTTCAATTCGTTGCAAGTAATCTTTTTCATATTCTTCTAGTTGTTCTTGTCTTGATTTGCCATCTCCACTAGTACTAGTTTGAGGTGCATCACCCATTCCTTTTGGAAGAGTATCAGAATGCTTCGGTGGTTCTGGTGTTGGTGCTTGTTGTGCTTGTGCTGCAACGCCTTCAACACTCATGTTTACTCCACTAAAGGCTCCAAAGGTTTTGTCAGCAGGATGATATGCCAATCTTGCTCTAGTTGCATAGTATTGGTTTGAACATGCTGTGTAACCAGTGACTGTAGCTTTTTGTTGATTCCAATCAGATGTTGGAACTTTACCAACAGGAGCAGTCAATCTAACAAAGTATCTGTTAGGAGCTGGAGAATAACCTGTTACTTTTGCTCTGTACTGATGGAAGTCAGACATTGGAGCATCATAGTATGCGGCCTCTAAAGCATCTTGTACTGTTGCTGGAGGTTGTGCTGTTGTTTCAGCTGGTTTTGGAGCTTCCTGAGGTTTAGGAGATTCTGCTGGTTTTTCACCCATACCTTTTGGTAATGTTGGTTTTGGTTTGGCTGTTTCAGCAGGTTTAGACTCAGATGGTTTTGTCTCAGCTGGTTTCACTTCAGCTGGTTTTGTCTCAGCAGGTTTAGTTTCTGCTGGTTTGGCATCAATCTCAGACGATAATTTTGAGAGTTTTGCTTCGAGTTCTGCGATCTTGTTTTCAAGATCTTTTTTTGTACTTGCTTTTCGTTTTGCTGCCATTTCTTACAATAGATAGCGCATTGTTTATTTACATTTTGTTTAACAGTCAATCTTTGATGAAAAAAATTCGTAAAATCAATAGATAATATGTAAAAATTATAATTCCAAATAAATCAATTTAGACCTAATCAGGTTCCCAAAATTGCATCACATACATACAGTTGTTGCATCTCCAAATTCTAACATGAGTTCCATTTTCAGTGTCGGCAACATATTGTCCGTTATCCAATTTAGATACTCTTGGAAGATAACTTAGTTCTTGATTTTCTAGCCATTCATTTTGTTGGCAATTAGGACATAGAATTTTTGGAGGCATGTAAAGTGTAGAATATGATCAAAGAAAAATATTATTATTAAAAATAGAAAATAAAAGATGTTTTTGAATTAGAATCCTTTTGGAAGTGTGCCCTTTGGTTTTGCAGGTTCTGGTGTTGGTGCTTGTTGTGCTTGTGCTGCAACGCCTTCAACACTCATGTTTACTCCACTAAAGGCTCCAAAGGTTTTGTCAGCAGGATGATATGCCAATCTTGCTCTAGTTGCATAGTATTGGTTTGAACATGCTGTGTAACCAGTGACTGTAGCTTTTTGTTGATTCCAATCAGATGTTGGAACTTTACCAACAGGAGCAGTCAATCTAACAAAGTATCTGTTAGGAGCTGGAGAATAACCTGTTACTTTTGCTCTGTACTGATGGAAGTCAGACATTGGAGCATCATAGTATGCGGCCTCTAAAGCATCTTGTACTGTTGCTGGAGGTTGTGCTGTTGTTTCAGCTGGTTTTGGAGCTTCCTGAGGTTTAGGAGCTTCTGCTGGTTTTTCACCCATACCTTTTGGTAATGTTGGTTTTGGTTTGGCTGTTTCAGCAGGTTTAGACTCAGCTGGTTTTGTCTCAGCTGGTTTCACTTCAGCTGGTTTTGTCTCAGCAGGTTTCACTTCAGCTGGTTTTGTCTCAGCTGGTTTCACTTCAGCTGGTTTTGAAAGCTGAGATGAAAGTGAGTTTAGCTTTGCTTCTAATTCGGCAATCTTGTCTTCAAGATCTTTTTTAGTTTGCTTTTTAGCAGCTGCCATTAAACTGGATGGATAATCCGGGGTTTATGAGCATTTGGGTTATTACCATACACAAGTTTGATCAAGTTTTATAAGCACAAATCACTAACAGATCCCATGGATGACTTTGAGAAAGAATTTCCAGAATTTGACTGGAAAAACACACCTGCATACAAACATCCAGGCGGAAAAGATTGTCCATGCCCAAAACATGAATACATTCGAGAACAGATCAATTTCACGAAGCAAGTTAATGAGAAGGGTAAAGAGCCTGCCAAAGTTACACTCAAGTTTTGCCCCGATCACTACAGAGTCTACATGGATGAAGTGATTCCAGCAATGCCATTAAAATACAAAATTCTCACAAAAATTGCACTAAAACTTGGTGCAATCCAAGTTGAGCAATTAAAGTACATGGAATCAGAATTATGTTTCTACTGTAAATTTGGCTCTGGTGGACATGATAAAAAAACAGAACTTCCACCAATGTAAATTTAGATTTTTCAAGTGTGAACCCATCAAACAAATCTAGTTAAGCTTATACTTGAACCAGATTCAGAATTAATGTGCCAATAGAAGATATTCATGAATTCATTTCAGAACTTGAAAAAAATGGAGAGTTAAAGAGAGTCAAAACACAAGTAGACTCGAATTTAGAGATTGCAGAAATTATGAGAAGAGAGATGTATTCAGACGGACCTGCAATTCTTTTTGAGAATGTAAAAGATTACAACATGCCAGTATTAGGAAATGCATTTGGTTCTATGAAAAGATTAGAGATAGGACTTGAGATGAAAGACTTTACTGAAATTGGACAACGTATTGCAGATATGACAAAGATGGATGTTCCATCAGGATTATTAAATAAAATAAAAAAACTTCCAGAACTCTCAAAGATGACAGCATCATTTCCAAAATCAGAAGTTAGTGGACCAGTTACTGAAATTACATCAACGGATGCATCATTTGATGATTTACCAATTTTAAAATCATGGCCAAATGATGCAGGGCGATTTATCACATTAGGTTTAGTTGCAACAAAACATCCAGAGACAGGGATTAGAAATCTGGGAGTATACAGAATGCAGATTGTAGATAAAACACATGCATTAATGCACTGGCAAAAACACAAGAGAGGAGCACATCACGGAGATATTTCAAAAGAAAAAGGAGAAAAAATCCCAACTGCAATAATTATTGGTGGAGAACCTGCAACAGTTTTTTCATCAATTGCTCCAGTTCCAGAAGGACTTGACAAATACTTGTTTGCAGGCATTACAAGAAAAGAAGGCATCAAGACTGTAAAATGTAAGACAATTGATTTGGATGTTCCAGCAAATGCAGAAATTGTTTTAGAAGGATATGTAGATCCAGCAGATATTAGAGATGAAGGTCCATTTGGAGATCATACAGGATACTATACTCCTGTTGAACCATATCCAACTTTTACATTAACAGGAATAATGAGAAGAAAAAATCCAATTTACGTGACA
The DNA here is from genome assembly GCF_006740685.1 of Candidatus Nitrosopumilus sp. SW. Taxonomy (NCBI): domain Archaea; kingdom Thermoproteati; phylum Nitrososphaerota; class Nitrososphaeria; order Nitrosopumilales; family Nitrosopumilaceae; genus Nitrosopumilus; species Candidatus Nitrosopumilus sp. SW. The sequence goes on from NZ_CP035425.1 coordinate 334,744, forward strand.
ACAGTAGTTGGAAAACCAATACTTGAGGATGCATATATTGGAAAAGTAATTGAGCGTTCATTTTTACCACTAATTCAGATGTTCCATCCAGAAGTAGTGGATTTCAGTATGCCAGCAGCTGGTTGGTTCCAAGGATTTGCAATAATTTCAATTAAAAAGAGATACCCAGGTCAAGCAAAAAAAGTGATGATGGGATTATGGGGAATGGGACAGTTATCATTAACAAAAATGTTTGTGGTGGTAGATGAGGACATCAATGTTCATGATATCAATGATGTAATTTGGGCAATTACAACAAGAGCTGATGCAGCAAGAGATACTACAATAATCAATAATGTCCCAACAGATACACTTGATCCAGCATCACCACTTGTTAATTTAGGTTCTAAGATGGGAATTGACGCAACACAGAAAACAAAAGAGGAAGGATACGAAAGAGAAATTCAACAACAAGTAAAAGTGGATGAAGAAACAAAGAACTTAGTTGATTCGAAATGGTCTGACTATGGGCTATGATACAGATATAGGATTATAGAAATTATCTCTCTCTTCAACTGAGTAACCAATTTGATGAATTGCATCTACAATTATTTTATCAGTAAGTTCAGTTGAGCGTGCACCAGTGCAAGAAACCACTTCTTCTCCAATCAAAGTTCCACCAAAATCATCAGCGCCATACTGTAAAGCTAATTGTGCCATACCTATACCATTTGTCAACCATGAGGATTGAATATGAGGAATAAGTCCATCAAAGATCAATCTAGATATTGCAATCATTTTCAAAAGTTGAATTCCACCAGTACCATATTCAACTAAACCTTCTTCATGCATCAAAGTATTGTTTGGCTCAAAGTTCCATGGAATAAATGCCATAAATCCTTTAGTTTTTTCTTGTAATTTTACTAGTTTGTAAAAGTGTTCAACAATATCATTTTTGTTTTCCACATGACCATACATCATCGTTGCAGAAGATGGGATTCCAAGAGAATGAGCTTCATCCATAATTCGAATCCAAGCATCACTGGAGATTTTCTTTGGACTAATAATTTCCTTAACTGAATCAGTTAAAATTTCAGCTCCTGCACCAGGCATTGATTGTAAGCCAGCATCTTTGAGTCTTGATAAAATTTCTTTTGTGGAGGATTTTTCAACTCTTGCAATCATATCTATTTCGGATGTAGATAATCCATGAACCCCAACTTTAGGGAATTTTTCTCTAATCATTCTAAAGGCATCTTCATAATATTCAATTTTCAAATTTGGGTTATGGCCACCTTGAATCAAGACTTGACGGATCTTAAACATATCCCATGCAGCTTTGACTCGAGATTCAATTTGGTCCAGGGTTAACGTATAAGAATCATCAGCGCCAGGAGATCTGTAAAAGGCGCAAAACTTGCAATCAGTAATACAGACATTAGTATAATTCAAAATAATATTATTTACAAAAGATGCTTTTTTTCCAAATTGCTTTCGTGTCAAATGGCTAGATACTAGTCCCATCAGATGAACATCATCAGATTCCAATAACCTAATACAGTCTTCAGGTCCAGGCCTTTTTCCATTAAGAGAGTTTTCTAGAATATCTTTAATGTCACTTTTTTGGAGTTGTTCAGTTGTCTGACTCAATTGCCTTTCATCCTTTGGAATTTCTATTTAATCCTTGATAGAAAAAGCAATTGAGAGTTTGTGCTCAAATCTTAATGAATTTGAGATTAGGGGTTCACGTTATTTTTAAGTAGGGCACAAAAAGCAGATCCACTCATGGTATCAGGTAACCAAATTAGACTTAATCGAATTCTTAGAAAGGGAAGAATGTTATGTATTCCAATGGATCATGGGATTTCAAATGGTCCTATTGAGGGTCTTGAAGACCCAGCATCAACAATTTACAAATGTGAAGGTCACGGCCTTACAAGTGTAATAATTAACAAAGGAATTATCAAATCATTACCAAAACCACCTAAAGTTGGAGTTTTAGTTCATTTTTCAAGTAGCACCGCATTGTCATTATCACCTAATCGAAAAATGCTTACAGGTACTGTAAAAGAAGCAGTTGCATTAGGAGCAGATGGAGTTTCATTACATATCAACATTGGAGGAAAAGAAGAACCAGAGATGTTAGAGCAGTTAGGATTAACTGCAGATCAATGTCATAGATGGGGAATGCCACTCTTAGCAATGATGTATCCAAGAGGAGAGAACGTCAAAGATCCACATGATCCGGAAATTGTTGCACATGTTGCAAGAATTGGAGCAGAATGCGGAGCAGATATTGTTAAGACATTATACACAGGAGATATTGATTCATTTTCAAAAGTCGTAAAGAGTACACCGGTTCCAATTGTAATTGCAGGTGGGCCAAAAGCAAAAACAGATTTAGATATTCTTCAAATGACTGAAGATGCCATGACAGCAGGAGCAAAAGGTGTCACATATGGTAGAAACATCTTTGCACATAAAGCACCTGAAAAAATGGTAGAAGCATTAGCTGAAATAATTTTCAGAAAAGGCACAGCAAAGGAAGCAATGAAGAAAATTGAGTAAAAGTAGAGAATTAATTATTTCACCTAAAGGTTCACAGGCACAATTATCCAAGCTTTTGCCACAATTAGAAGAAGAAGGTATCAAAATGATATACCTTGATCCAAAAAAAATAGGTAAGAAAAAAACAAAATTGCAAACAGTCTATCCATCAAACAATGCCAATTATGTAATTCTTGAAAAAGAAAATGCAACAAAACCAAAGGGCAAAAAAGTTGGAAGAAAATTCCAAGTATTATCAAATACAGATATTGAAGATATCTTAACTATTGCAAAAAAAGGATTAGATTTTGTAGTTGTTGAAGTTAAAGACTGGAAGATAATTCCATTAGAAAATATAATTGCAAAACTACACAAGATACATACCAAAATTTTTGCAATTGCAAGAACACCTGAAGAAGTTCGAAAAATGTTTTCAATCCTAGAAGTAGGAGTGGATGGGGTTATTTTCAGCACATCATCAATTAATGAAGTTAGAGAAGCAATGGTTTACTTGGGAACTAGAAGTTTCGATATGAAACCTGCAAAAATTATCGATATTAAAGAAGTGGGAGATGGAGAAAGAGTCTGCGTAGATACTGCATCAATGCTTCACAAAGGAGAAGGAATGTTAATTGGAAGCAGATCAAACTTTTTGTTTTTAGTTCATAATGAATCAGTGGGTTCATCATTTACATCACCAAGACCATTTAGAGTAAATGCAGGAGCAGTACATTGTTACACATTATCTCCAGATGGAACAACCAACTATTTGTCAGAAGTAGAAACAGGTTCAGAGGTATTAATTCTAAATTCCAAAGGAAAAGCAAGAAGAGCAACTGTAGGAAGATCAAAGATTGAAAGAAGACCAATGTTAATGATTAAAGCAAAAGCCGGAGGAGAAATCGGAGGAATAATTGCACAAGATGCAGAGACAATTCGTTTTGTGAAACCAAACGGACAACTAGTATCAGTTACACATCTCAAGAAAGGGGATACAGTAATGGTTCACTCAAAACCAGCAACGGGCAGACATTTTGGTATGGAAGTTTCAGATGAGTATATTCTAGAAAAATAAAATGAAATACAAAACTTGTGTATCCATTGCAGAAAAGACACCTAACAAAGTAAAACAGACATTAAAAATTGCTTTAAAGAAATCAGATTTTGTCGAGATAAGATTTGATTTTCTAAAAATCGAACAAATTCCAGAGACATTAGAACTAGTCAAAAAAGATTTGAAAAAATCGGTTTGCACATTAAGACCAAAAACAGAGGGAGGACAATTTCCAGGAAATGAGAAAGAGAGAATTGCAATAATTAAATTGATTGCAGAATACAACCCATTCTTACTAGACGTGGAGTTTAACACCCTGAAAAAAAATGCATTATTAGCAAAGTACCTAAAATCAACAAAAACAAAATTACTTGTGTCTTGGCATGATTTTAAAAAAACTCCAAGTTCTGTGGAATTAAAAAAGAAAATGAGTCAAATGAGTAAATTCTCAAACTTTGTGAAAATTGTCAGCAGTGCAAAATCAACTGATGATTCAACAAGAATGCTCGAATTATACAGTAAAAGGGGGAAGAATAATCTAATTTCATTTGCCATGGGAGATCTTGGTAGAATTTCAAGAATTTTGTGCCTGTATTTAGGCAGTCCATACACTTACGTCTCCCTAGGAAAACCAGTTGCACCAGGTCAGTTCAGTGTTGATGAGGCAAATAAAATCATCAACTTAAAAAAATAATCATCACATCAATTGAGAGTTTAAATCAATCATATTACGCGGAGATGTTATGGGAAAAACATTTGCAGTGATTGGAGATCCAATTAACCACTCTTTATCTCCAAATATCCACAGCGCAGCATTCAGGGAATTGAATCTTGATTGTTCATACATTGCATATAGAATTCCAAAAGATGAATTAGAAGAGGGAATAGAAGGTTTGAAAAAAATCAAAATTGATGGATTTAATGTTACCATTCCTCATAAAGTTGAGATGATGAAATATTTGGATAAAATTGACGAATCATGCAGTCTAATTGGGGCAGTAAATACTGTTGTGAATAATGACGGGGTGTTAAAAGGATACAATACTGACATGGATGGTTTTCTAGAACCATTAAAGAAAAGAAACATAGACATTGCAAATTCAAATGTTCTTTTACTAGGTGCAGGAGGAGCTGCAAGAGCTATCATTGCAGGTTTTGCAAAAGAAAAAGCAAAAAGCATTACAATTGCAAATAGAACAATAGAAAAGGCAAATAATCTAGCAGAATTTGCAAAAAAGATCAGCCTTAATGCAAATACCATAACGATTGATGAGGTAAATGAATCAGCAAAAAATTACAATATCATTGTCAATGCAACGTCAATAGGATTACAAAATGAATCGAGCCCAATATCACTTGAAGGGATTAACGAAAACACAGTTGTCTACGATATTGTATACATGCCAATGAATACAGATTTTCTAAAAAAAGCAAAAGAAAAAAACGCCATTATTATTTTTGGATATGAGATGTTACTAGGTCAAGCAGTAAGAGCGTTTGAGATTTGGCACAATATGGAAGCACCTTATAATGCCATGAAAAAAGCACTTTTAGGAGGATTTTGATGGCAAAAGCAAAGGCTACCGTTCATGGAGCAGTTTCAATAGTAAATGCGATTGCAAACCAAAAAGGAGCAACATTAGGAATAGATCTAAAGGTTGAAGCAATTGTTGAAACATCTCCTGGAAAAGGCATAATCATTCAATCAGAAAATAAAACTCTTAGTTCGCGCCTAATTAACAAGACAGTTGAAAAAATTGTTTCAAAAAAAGATCTTGATGAAAACAAGATTACAATTACATTAGAATCAGAAATTCCTACAGGATACGGATTGAAAAGTTCTAGTGCAATATCATCAGCAGTTGCACTAGGATGTGCAAAAATTTTCAAATCAAAATTTACTGATCAACAAATTTTACTTGCAGGTGTTGAGGCATCAATTGAATCAAAAGTAAGCATCACAGGGGCGTATGACGATGCATGTTCATGTTACTACGGAGGGTTTAACGTTACAGATAATGCAAAGAAGAAAAGAATGAGTTTTGAAAAAGGGCCATCGAATTTAATTGCAGTAATTTTTATTCCAAAAAACAGAAAACGAGGAAATCTAAAAAAACTCAAAGTACTATCGTCAGTTTTTGATCATGCTTGGAATTTAGCAAAAAAATCTAACTATTGGGAAGCGATGATAATTAACGGATTAGCTACAGCATCAATTCTCAGTTCAAGTCCAGAAATAATTACAGGATTAATTGAAAAAGGAGCTTTAGGAGCATCGGTTTCAGGAAATGGTCCAGCAATTGCAGCAATTACAAAAAAAGAAAATGAATCTAACATCAAAAAAGTATTTTCAACATTAGAGGGAAACATCATAGTTTCAAAAATCAGTAACAAAAAGGCTGAAGTTCATGAAGTGTAAAATAGAAAAATCTACAATTTCAGGACAAATAGTTTGTCCCCCAAACAAAAGCTATACACATAGAGCAATATTTCTTGCATCACTTGCAGGAGATAATAGTAAGGTGGAAAACGTATTGTTATCAGCAGACACTCTTGCAACAATTGAAGCATGTAAGAAATTTGGTGCAGTTATAGAGATAGAGAATTCATCAATAATTGTCAAAAATCCCATAAATTTTGATAAAATCGTGCCTGAAATCAATACCGAGAATTCAGGAACAACAATTAGAATTGCCTCAGGAATTGCAGGTTTATTTTCTGAAGAGATTACTTTGACAGGGGATGAGAGTTTACAAAAAAGACCCATGCAGCCCCTATTAGATGCATTATCAAGCATAGGAGCACAATGTCAATCAACAAATGGTAAACCACCAATCAAAATCAAGGGGAAGATTTCAGGAGGAGATGTAACAATTCCAGGGAATTTCTCCAGTCAGTTTATTTCTGCATTATTAATTACTGCACCACTGACTGAAAAAGGAATCAATCTTTCGATAAAAGATAATCTAGTATCAAAACCATATCTGGATGCAACAATTGCAACAATGAGAAAATTTGGAGTTAGCGTACAAACACTAATCCCATACAAAAGATACAATATTTCACCACAGATTTACAATCCAACAACTTTTACAGTTCCAATTGATTTTTCTAGTCTTGCATTATTATTATCTGCAGCAGTTCTTAACGGAGATGAAACAACAATCAAAGGAAATATTGGGAATTTACCTCAAGGAGACGAGGTCTTTATCGACATACTAGAGCAGTTAGGAGTTACAGTAAGTATTGATGAAGATGAAATTAAAATTAAATCACCTGAAACACTAAAGGGAGGAAGATTCGATTTGAGTAACTCTCCAGATCTTTTGCCACCATTGGCAATACTTGCATTAAATTCAGAGAGTCCAATTGAAATTGTCAATGTAAAACATGCAAGATTAAAAGAAACAGATAGAATTGCAATAACATCAAGAGAATTAGTGAAACTTGGAATTAAAGTTCAGGAGAAAGAAGATGGTTTAGTTTTAGAATCAACTGGAAATCCTAATGGTGCAGAATTAAATTCCGAGAATGATCACAGACTTTTCATGGCATTTTGTATTGCAGGAATGTATGTTGGAGACTGTATTGTAACAGATCCAGAATCAGTTCAAGTTTCGTATCCAAACTTCATCGAAGAGATGAACAAAATTGGAGCAAAAATTCAATCAGAATAAGTTTTCAAAAAAAATCAACTAAAAGGGATAAAGGCGCGACCTTGTATAGGGTGAAAAGCATTCTCCACACCCTCAACGCTTTTGCGTAGATAACATGTATTTTTCGCAAGGCCGCGCAAATTATGCAGTAAAAATTGCACGTTTTTCCATGTATTCTATATGTTATTATTATATTTAAGAATATATTAAAATAATTTCATAAAAATAGGCTATATTTTATAAATTATAATCATACCAGAATTAATTGTAAAAAAGAATCCAAAACAGTAGGAATTTTTCTAAAGAATCCGAATGAGGAATTATAAGCATCATTTAGCTTTGATATTATGTTGCCGGGAAGTTCTATTGGTCAGCGTCTTGTGTTGACAAGTTTTGGGGAGAGTCATGGAAAATCTATTGGAGCCGTTTTAGATGGTTGTCCTGCAGGATTAGAAATTGATGAAAAAGATATTCAAAAAATGTTAGATCAAAGAAAACCAGGGCAAAATATAATTTCAACTCAAAGAAAAGAAGGAGACATAGTAGAGATCATCTCAGGAATTTTCAGGGGGTACACAACAGGTGCACCAATAACAATGGTAATTTGGAACAGTGATCAAAAATCAAAAGATTATGAAAATTTGAAAACAAAACTCAGACCAGGGCATTCGGATTATCCAGCCATGATGAAATACAATCAATATAATGATCACAGAGGAGGAGGAAGATTTTCAGGAAGATTAACTGCAACACATGTGATGGGAGGTGCAATTGCAAGGAAACTTCTAAAAGTAACTTTAGGAATTGAAACAAATTCTTTCACATCACAAATTGGAAAAATAAAGATGGAAAGAGAATTTAATGAAAAAATGATTAATTCAATTTATAAAAACGAAGTAAGATGTCCTGAAGATAAAACAGCAAAAATAATGAGAGCGAGTATTTTGGATGCAAGAAAGAGAGGAGATTCACTAGGAGGAATAATTGAATCAGTTACGACAAACGTTCCAGTCGGATTAGGGGAACCAATTTTTAGTTCATTAGAATCAGATTTGAGTAAAGCAATGTTTTCTATTCCATCAGTTAAAGGAGTAGAATTTGGGTCAGGATTCAAAGGGTCGGAACTTTTCGGTTCTGAAAATAATGACCTGTATACTGTAAAAAGAGGTAAAATTGTAACCAAGACAAATAATTCAGGAGGAATTCTAGGAGGAATTTCAAATGGTATGCCAATTACAATGAGAATTGCATTCAAACCAGCATCATCAATTTCACAAAAACAAAGTACAGTAGACATCAAGACCAAAAAAGAGACCACACTCCAAGTGAAGGGAAGACATGACCCATGTGTTGTTCCAAGAGCCCCACCTGTAGTAGATTCTCTTGTAGCATTAACAATTGCAGATCATGCACTAATTTCAGGTCAAATCAAGCCTGTTTTGTAAGAAAATGTCAGATATTAACGATTTACGGAATAAGATGGACGAAGTAACTCTTCAGATGGTAAAGTTACTAAAAACTAGAACAGATATCGCAAAGGAGATTGGTGAAGTAAAGAAAAACATCGGCAAGGGGGTCACTGATGAAACACGTGAAGACAATCTTCGCGGAAAAGTGATTTCAGTATGTCAAGAGATAGGATTGGATGAAGAAATCGCTACAAAGTTTTTGAATTTTCTATTAAACGAATCAATCAAGGTTCAATCATCAAATAAACAAACTCATCTTTCAATATTTCTTAAAGCAAAGGAATTGGAACAACAAGGAAAACACATTATCCATATGGAAGTAGGAGAACCAGACTTTTTGCCACCAACAATTGTAAAAGATGCATTAGAAGAAGTGTTTGAGAAAGGATTTCTAAAATACGGACAAGCAAAAGGAATGCCAATATTTAGAGAAGCATTAGCAAAGCATGCAAATAAAAAATTTAATGCAAATGTAACTCTAGAAAACATCATAGTTAGTCCAGGTGCAAGATTCTCCATATTTACTGCAATAACAACTCTACTAAATCCAGGAGACGAGATGATTGTAATTGAACCCGCATGGCCCGCATACAAAGATTGTGCATTAAATTCAGGAATCAAAGTCAGAACGATAAACACATCTTTTGAAAACAAGTGGGAGCCATCCACAGAACAAATAGAAAATACAATTAATTCAAATACAAAAATGATAGTCTTGAACTATCCTAACAATCCAACAGGAAAAATTCTTCCAGAAAAATTACAAGATCAAATTATTGAAATTGCAAAGAAAAATAATCTGTATGTATTAAGTGATGAGATTTATTCTGAATATGTAAAATCAGAATGGAAAAGTGTTTTGAGTTATAATTATGAAAAAAGTATTGTAACACAATCATTTTCGAAATCCCATGCCATGACAGGTTTTAGAATAGGATATGCAATTGCAGATACAGAGATTATTGAAAAAATGGCAAAATTAGAAGCATTATGTCTAACTAATGTATCAGAACCAATTCAATACATTGCCATGAAAGCATTGGAAGCAGATACGTCCAACAATAATAAAACAGTCCAAAGTAGACTAGATGTGTTGATTCAAAAAGCAAATGAGATGAATCTAGATATTGTTGTTCCAGAGGGGGCAATGTACATCTTTGCTCGAGTCAATAAAGAAGGGTTTGATGGAGTACAATTTGCAAATAATACACTTGAAAGAGGTTTAGCAGTAGCTCCAGGAGAAGGATTTGGAGATTACAAAAATTTCATAAGAATTTCAGCATGTCAGGACGAGAAGACACTAATTGAGGGAATGAATATACTAAAGGATATCATGAGTGAAGATCAATGAAGAAAGTTACAGTTATTGGAGCAGGAGGGCAAATGGGTCAATGGTTTGCCAAATATTTTGCAGACAAAGGATTTGAGGTAACAGGTTTTGATTCAGAAAACAAAATTCCCGGCAAGGGAATAATACCATCAGATTCTCTAGTAGGAGCAATTCTCAAGGCAGATTATGTAGTCTTATGTACTCCAACAAGAAGAACACCAGAAATCATTAGACTAATTGCAAAAGAAATGAAAAGAGGAACATACCTTATTGAGATTTCATCTGAGAAATCCAAAGTTGTTTCATCATTATCAAAAATGCCTGCAAAGATCAATCCAATTTGCATTCACCCAATGTTTGGACCAGGAGTAAAAACAATAAAAGGTCAAAACATAATTTCAGTCCCAATCAAAGATGCAAAAAAAGAATTAACCGTAGCAAAATCATTGTTTGAAGGAGCTAATTTTGTTACAATTGATGCAGTTGAACATGACAAAAAGATTGCAGTCATTTTAGGATTAACTCATTTAATGAATTTGGTTTTTGCAAACATTGTTTCAAAAGATGAAAAAATGTTACTTACAGAAAAAATGTCAGGTACAACTTTCAGAGTTCAGAAAACATTAGCAGAAAGCATCATGACGGAATCCCCGGAATTAATTGAAACTATAATTGCAAATCCTGAAATCCGTAGAGTTGCAGAAGAGCTTTGGAAAGACATTGGAAGGTTACTAACAGCAGTTCAAGAATCTAAAACGGAAGAAGTTGTAAATTACATTAAAGATTGCCAAGATAGATTAGCAAAACATACAGACATCAATGAGTCTTACAAGAAACTAACAAAGATGGTCAAAGCCGTTGAAAAATAACGGGCATGCGCTCAACAAAGATAGTTACTTCTTTCATCAGAGACAATGAGAAATTATTAATTCTAAAACGAAGTCAAGAAGTCAAAACTATGAAGGGATTGTGGGCAGGGATAAGTGGAATTATAGAAAAAAATGAAGAGCCACTCAATAGAGCAAAAATTGAAATTTTCGAAGAGGTCGGAATTACAGAAAATCAAATAACTTTAGTAAAATCTGCTGAAGAGATGAGAATTAACTCACCACAATATCAAAATCATGAGTGGGAAATTTTTCCGTTTTTATTTGAAGCAAAAAACCCAACCATCAAACTCAATTGGGAAAATTCGGATTTTAAATGGATTAAGGTTGAGGAATTGAAAGATTATGAAACAGTTCCCAGTCTTGAAAAAGTATTATTCAATTTGTTGTAGATTTTCGTTTTCTTTTTCATATTTTTTTTGTTGAGGCAGCATCATGTAAACACATGCACCTCCGCACATAGTACAAGGAACATTATTACCAGGATGTTGTCCGGTTCTGCTGTGAATTTTTGCAGCTTCCTCAGGGTCAATAGATAATGCAAGTTGTTTTTCCCAGTCCAAAGTACGACGAGCTTCAGTCATCTCCATATCCCATTTAATCGCTTTATCACGAATTTTCACAAGATCACCTGCATGTGCTGCAATCCTATATGCAATTAATCCAGCCTTTACTTCATCAGCATTAGGTAATGCAAGATGTTCTGAAGGAGTAAGATAACATAGAAGATCAACACCTTCGCTTGCAGATACAGCTGCACCAATTGCACTTGCAATGTGATCATGTCCAGATGCAACATCAGTTACTAATGGACCAAGAACATAGTATGGGACATCTCCAATCAAAGATTTTGCAAGTCTGACATTTGCTGCAACTTCATTTAGAGGAACATGTCCTGGACCTTCAACCATCACTTGAACATCTTGTTCATGTGCACGCTTAGTCAATTGTGAAATATTGATCATTTCTTGAACTTGTAATTCATCATGGGAATCCAAGATAGAGCCAGGTCGAAGTGCATCGCCAAGGCTAAAAGTAACATCATATTTCTTAGCCATTTCTACAAGATAATCATAATGAGTCAAGTATGGGTTTTCTTTGTCGTGTTTTAGCATCCATGCAGCAGTAATAGTACCACCTTTGCTGACAACACCACCATATCTTTGAACTTTTAGAATTCTTTTTGCGATGTCTTTAGTAATGCCACAATGTATAGTCGTATAATCAACACCGTCCTTTGCATTATTTTCAAATGCATTTAGATAATCATCTTCAGTAAGGTTCAAAGGATTTTTGTGTACTTCAACACCATAATTGTATGCTTCATAAATTGGAACAGTACCAAAAGTTATTGGTGCAGTTTCTAACAAAGTTTTTCTAATATGCTTTACATCACCACCATCACTAAGATCCATCATAGTATCTGCGTGATATTTTACTGCAACCTTTGCTTTTTCAATCTCTTCTTCAAGATTAACATTTAATGTAGAAGTCCCAATGTTTACATTAACTTTAGTTTTCAAGCCTTTGCCAATTCCAACATTATGAATTTTTTGAGGTCGGCAATTATTACTTGGAATAATAATAGAACCCTTTGCAATTTTTGGAATTAGCCAGTCAAGAGTGACATCTTCATCTTTTGCAACTTGTTTCATTTCATCAGTTGCAACACCGCGTCGTGCGGCAGTCATTTGAGTTGCCATAGAATAATCTATACTTTTGCCTGATTTAAACAATCATAAAGTTACAGAACTTTATTAATCGCTTGAGATTTTATTTACAATATATTAAAAAACAGATCGACTTTAAATGGAATAATACGACATTATATCTTGTGAGAACTATCAGAGAATGCAGGCATTGTGGGAGAGAATTTTACAGTATAAAAGATGAATTTTGCTCATTTGATTGTGTGACCCAATCATCAGCATGAATTCAGTTCAGATTTAGTTCTTTTTGAAGTAAAGATTTCTCAGATCGGATTTTTGAAATTCTATCTAAAATAGGCTTGATTATACGCTCAGAATCAGGAGAATTTACAAAATTTTGTTTTATATCATAAACTCTTTGTGATAATTCCAGTTCAGCATTTATCAACGAAATGTATTCTCGTAGTTTTTGATTTTCAGATTTTAAAGAATTTATTTCAACCATATCATCTCGGAGGACTCCAGCTTTCCTCTACAGAATCAGCAGTGTTTCCAGTAACAAGATATTGTTTTCCACATTTGAAACATTGCCACAAAAATTTTCCTTCTTTTTTTGTTTGATATTGCATGGGCAATAAACATACAGTACAACGTAATTCTTCTGGAGGAGAATCATCAATCATTGGAATTTCAGTCATCAGTACAAAATAAACTTCAGACTATAAAACACATATGATAAAAATTGAAGAGTAAAACAAATCAAAAAGAAAAATAGATTAGTGTTCGAAATAAGAAAACAGTGTGAACATACTTTCTATTGGAGGATCTGATCCATCATCAGGGGCAGGAATTCAAAGTGACATTAGAGTATTTTCAAAATTAGGAGTACATCCGTTAACTGCAATAACTGCAATTACAAGTCAGAATACGTCAAAATTTGGAATTGTTGAACCAGTATCACCCAACATGTTAAAAAAACAACTAGATTCAATATTTTCAGATTTTAAAATTGATGGAATAAAAATTGGAATGGTGTATAACTCAAAAATTATTAAAATAATATATCATCAATTAAAAAAATTAAAAATTCCCATTGTAGTGGATCCAGTGATAAGATCAACAACAGGAGGATACCTAATAGAAAACAATGCAACAAAAGATTTTCAAAAATACATCATACCTCTTGCTACAATAATCACGCCAAACAAATCAGAAGCAGAATTTCTTACAAAAATAAAAATTTCAACAAAAAATACGCCTGAAAAAGTAGCAAAAATAATCCAAGGTATGGGAGCAAAAAATGTTGTAATTACAGGATTTGAAGAAAAGAAAAACAAGGTTTCAGATTTTGTGCTAGAGAAAAATAGAAAATATATCATTTCAGGAGAGAAAATTCCAAAAACCAACCATGGAAGTGGATGCATTCATTCAGCAGTGATAATACATTCACTTGCAAAAAAGAAAAGTGTCAAAGAATCACTATATTTTGCAAAGAAATTTACACAAAATTCAATAAAAAATGCAAAAAAAATTGGAAAAGGAATTGTAATTACAGATATACAAAGTAAGAAAGGGATTGAAGAAGATCTATCATCAGCAATTAACAAATTTACAGCCATGAAAGAAATTTACAAAAATATTCCAGAGTGTCAAACAAACTTTGTATTCTCAAAACAAAAACCAAGATCTACAAAAGATGTTTTGGGCATTTCAGGTAGAATTGTAAAAGCAGGAAAAAACGTGCTTGTTGCAGGAGATTTGAAATATGGAGGTTCAAAACATGTTGCAACTGCGTTATTATCAATGAATAAAAAATATCCAGAGATTTGTTCTGCAATTAATTTAAAATATCAAAATACAACGCTATCAAAAATTAAAAAATTAAAACTAACAGTTAGTAGTTACGATCGTAGTAAAGAACCCAAGAATGTAAAAATTCAAGGCTCTACAATTAGATGGGGAATAAATTCTGCAATCAAAAATTCAAAAACAATTCCAGATGTTATTTATCATAAAGGAGATTTTGGAAAAGAACCGATGATCATTGTTTTTGGAAAAACACCAAAGGATGTTTTAGAAAAAATATCAAAAATTAAAGGATGAAATTCCAGTATCAAATCATCCTTGAACATAAATACTCAAATACGAAATGATACTTGTGAAGGCAGTAATTTTAGCAGGAGGTTTAGGTACAAGATTACGTCCACTAACACTTAAAACTCCAAAACCTATGTTGCCATTAGGGAAAAAACCAATTCTAGAGCATCTAATTGACTGGAATAAAAAAAATGGTGTAAAGTCAATAGTGCTGTGTGTAAGTTATCGTAAAGAAAAAATTCAAGATTATTTCAAAGATGGAAAAAAATTTGGGGTCAATATAGAATATGCAGTTTCAAAAAAACCACTAGCAACTGCAGGTCAACTCAAAACAGCTGAAGAATTTATCGATGATACTTTTGTTTGTGTGTATGGGGATTCAATTTTTGATTTTAGTCTTAGAAACATGATAAAACAACACAAAGCAAAGAAAGCATTTACAACTATGAGCCTATATGAATACAAAACCAATTTGGAATATGGAGTAATCAATACTTCAAAGACAGGTAAAGTAACAAGTTGGGAAGAAAAACCAGAGATTAAAGCAAATATCAACATGGGATGTTATGTCATGGAACCAGGCATTTTGAAATACATTCCAAAAAACAAACCATACGGAATGGATGATGTAATCAAAAAAGCAATGAAGAATAAAAAATTAGTTAGTAGTTTTGTTACAAAAAAAGGATTTATGGATATTGGAAATAAAGAATCATACAAACAGGCAAATGAAGAATTTGCAAAGAAATCTAAAAAGAGGTAAAAAATGAGTGAACCAATAATAAGAAAATTAGGAATTGATGATTTGCAAAATGGATTTCTCACTACATTGGATTCATTAAGAAAGGCAAGTCATATTGACAAAGATAAGGCAGAAAAAATTTTCAAGAAAATTGATTCAAATCCAGATTATACAATAGCAGTTGCAGAGATAGATGGAAAGATAGTTGGATCTACCACACTATTGATTGAACAGAAATTCATTCACAATGGAGGATTAGTAGGTCATATCGAGGATGTAGTTGTGGACAAAAATTTCCAAGGGCAAAAAATTGGAGAGAAAATTATGAAATATCTTCTTGAAATTGCCAAAAACCAAGGCTGCTACAAGACAATTTTAGATTGCACTGAGGATGTCAAACCATTTTATGAAAAATTAGGATTTAAACAAGTTGCAAATGAATTAAGATTTGATCACGTTTAGAAATATTCTTTTTTTGGACGAGGTTTTCTGACTTTCATCAAACGTATTCCAAAATAAATTACAGGTGCAGATAATGCCATAAACAAAGGCGGCATAATCAAAACAGTATCTGTAATGTATGGTTCAGCAATTTTATCAATTAGAGTTTGAGAAAATGCCATTCCAGTAAGTAAGATAAGTCCATCTGCAATAAGCATGGCACCTATTTTTTTAGAACCATAATACTTTGACAAAATGAATGCAACTGCAGCTAAAATTCCTCCAGGTGCAATGGTTATTGAAATGAATTGAAGAAGTTTTGGATTTGCAAAATTATCAGGATCAATTGGAAGATCAGAAGTGTTAGGATCATCAAACATGAACATGTAAAGTGAACTAACTACTAGAACAAATAGTACAAAAAACGCAATACTTCCAAGTCCTAACCATTTTTCAAGTTGCATAATACATCAGATATTTAGTTGAATAATAAACTATTCAGAATCATACAATTCCAACTAGATTAGCTAGTTCTTTTCTACAGGCAGCACCAAGTTTTTCTGCAGCCTCTTCAGGAGAAACATCATTTAAGAAAATTCCATATCCACGTTCTAAGCCAGACCAGGATTTTGTGATTGGGTAAATTTCAATATGCCAATGAATCTGTCTACTATTTTTCTTCTCAGGAGAAAGGTGAAAGACTAGGTTGTATGATACATTTTTGATAGTTTGAGATAATCCCCCAAGAGTTGCCCTTAGAATTAGGGATAAATCATTGATTTCTTTTTGAGTGATTTTTGAGAAACTTGTTGTGTGTTTCTTTGGTGCAATCCAAAACTCATAAGGATAGGATGGAGACCAAGGGCAAAATGCGATAAAGCCTTCAGTTTGAAGAACCTGTCTAGGACCACTAATTTCCTCATTAACAGTCTGACACATTGGGCACACACCCTTTTCATTTAGAATTTTGTGGGATGCCTCTGCCTCCTCTTCAATGATTGGAGGTATTGTAGAGAATGTCAATATGTTAAGATGAGGATGAGGTGTGGTGCTACCAGAGAGTTCTCCTTGATCAGCATAAATTGAAACGTATGTTACTCCTTTTTGAGTATAAAGCCATCTTAATCGGTCTTGAACAACTACTAAAATGTTGGACCACTGTTCAGTATCAATTGTTGCAAAAGTATCTTTTTGGTTTGGAGAAGCAACAACAATGTAATGATATCCATATGCAGGTTCACTGTAAAATGGCCTATCACTGTAGGAGTTTTCAGTGTCAATTGATACAATTGGATTTTTGCTTTCAAAAACTCGGATTGACCATCCTTCAACAAATTCATCATCACTATCTTGTAATCTTTGTAGCATTCCATCTTTTGCAACAAGAGACAAAACAGAAGGATTTGTCATGGATTCATTTCCAGGAGCAAAAGGAGATTTTTTTGAATCTTTAACTTTGTCATCTTTTTTTGAGACAATCATGAAACGCTCAGAAACATAATCTTTGCGCATATCTCCCATAATTGTAATTAGAAGTAAATGTCTGTTAAAACGTTTACTAAGATCCAATGACATCTCAAATTAGAAAATATTTTTGTAAAAAATTTCTAAAAAATAATAAAATACGAATTTCATCAAAAAATACTTCTTTTCAGAAATTAAAAAAATAATGTTCATATTGTTTTGATCGCAAAATTTGTTGCAAGCTTTAAAGGAGAGCACTAGGTCTGGATTAAACAGAGGGAGATCATGGATAATTCTGATATTCATATGATTTACGTTCTTTTAGATGGTGTAGGAGACCTTCCACATCCAGATTTAGATGGAAAAACACCATTAGAGGCGGCAAATACCCCAATTTTAGACAAAATTGCAAGTAATGGGGCAATTGGCGAAGTGATTTCTGTAGGAAAAGGCATTGCACCTGAATCAGATATTGCAGTATTCAACATGTTAGGATACAAATTCAAACATGAAGATTATGCAGGTAGAGGAGTAATTGAGGCAATAGGAATTGGCATTGATTTTAAAGATGGAGATCTTGCATTAAGAGGAAATTATTCGACCTTAGATGAACAGGGAGTCATCATTGATAGAAGAGCAGGACGACATATTGAAAAAGAAGATGCAGATGGAATAGCAAAAGAGATTGAAGAGAAGATAAAGTTCTCAAATCCAGATACATCAGTGGTAGTGTCACCAACAATTGGTCATAGAGTGACGGTTAGAATTAGAAACAATTCAAAGAAATTATCATCAAAAATTACAAACACGGATCCAGCATATAGTAACATTGGAGGTATGGGAGTAGCAAAAGCTGTTGGGGATTTTTTGAAGATTGAAAAATGTTTACCTTTAGAAGATATTGAAGATGCAAAATCAACTGCAAATACAGTAAATGAATTCTCAGAACAAACAATAAAAATTTGTAAAGAAAGTCAAATTAACAAAAAACGAGAGGAGCAAGGAAAAAAGAAGCTCAGTTGTATTTTACTTAGAGATGCAGGAAACAAGTATCCAGATGTAATACCAATTAATGAAAAATATGGTATGAATTTTTCATGCATTGTAGATATGCCAGTAGAGTTAGGAATTTCAGAAGTACTAAAAATGAAAGCTTTTGAAGCCGGAGGATTAACTGATTATGAAGAAAAAGCAAGAGTTGCCGCTAAAGCAATGGAGACTCAAAATTCAATCTATGTTCATCTTAAAGGTCCTGATGAGTTCGGACATGATGGCGATGCCATAGGTAAAATGAAAAATATTGAGGAGATTGACCAAAGATTTTTCAAAACACTTGTTGAAAACATAGATACTAACAAAGTAGCAATAGTAATTTCAGCAGACCATTCAACGCCATGTATTAACAAAGGACATAGTGACGACCCAGTTCCAGTATTAGTGTCAGGAGACTTTATTAAAAAAGACGGAACAACAAGAATGACCGAAGAGCAAGCAAAGAAAGGAAGTATTGGTCTTCTTCAAGGTGCAGAAGTTGTCACAAAATCTTTAGAATTAATCAAATCTCAAACGTAGTTAACTTATTTTTTTGTTGCATTTCCATTGCTTTAGTTCTGATCATATCTACATCAATAGAATGATATGTAGAGGGAGAAGTTCCTAATTTCTCTAGTACCCTTCGAAGCATTCCAATTCCAATGCTCAATTCATCCTTTTGAGCATGTGCAAAAGCAACAGCCATTAGAATAATTCCTTGAACAATTTCTTTTTCTCGCCCAAAACATTTTTTCCAAACACCTTCAAATGCTTCATGACTTTCCCAGAATCTTTCATTGTTAAAATAGAATATTCCATCAGTGATTCCTTTTTCTTTATCTATTTCTTCTTCAAAGACATGGCGAATATTATCAATAGGACCAATTGGAGATAGTTTTTCAATTAATTTATCAAGATCTTCTTTTTCAACAGACACATCTAATTCAACAAATTTTTTGGCAATTCTGGCAACTCTGATTGAAGCATTCATGTCAGATGCCAGATCTCTTGCT
The DNA here is from genome assembly GCF_006740685.1 of Candidatus Nitrosopumilus sp. SW. Classification (NCBI taxonomy): domain Archaea; kingdom Thermoproteati; phylum Nitrososphaerota; class Nitrososphaeria; order Nitrosopumilales; family Nitrosopumilaceae; genus Nitrosopumilus; species Candidatus Nitrosopumilus sp. SW. The sequence goes on from NZ_CP035425.1 coordinate 354,104, forward strand.
TTGTAAACGACTTCGCGTGAATGTTCAGGACCATAACGAGTATTTTTTAAATGCAGCATGTATCGTTCCATAGTAGGATTTACCTCAGATTTTCTTAAATTTCTTATCTATTTCAATCAAGGTTTATATGAAATATCTAAAGGATTTTGGGTACATGTCCATAATTGAGACCGTTACAGACGTAGATAACACCTTCCTATCCAGAAGAGAGCTTACATGTAATTTTGCAGGATTGGCAGGAAAACTCAAAAAACTTGAGGCAGTAGACATGATTACTAAAGAATTCAAACTTGATGGTAAAGTAGTGATCCCAATGAGATTACAAACTCATGTTGGAAAGCCAATTGTAACAGGAACTTTCTTTGTTTATGAAGATGAGGGATTGGCTAAAAAACACGTAAACCCAACAATTTTCTCAAGATTAGAAAAATCAAAAGCAAAACTTGCAGAAGCCGAAGCAGCAGCACAAGAAGCTCCTGCTGAAGAAGCTCCTGCTGAAGAAGCTCCTGCTGAAGAAGCTCCTGCTGAAGAATCCAAAGAAGAGGAGAAAACTGAATAATGGCAGGTAAGAAAGGTTCCAGTCCAAATGTATATTCATACTACAAAGTAGACGGAGACAAAGTTTCAAGAATTAAAAAAATTTGTTCAAGATGTGGTAAAGGAGTTTTCATGTCTGAACACAAAGATAGACACACATGCGGAAAATGTGGATTAACAGAATTTAATCAATAAAATATTTTCAAATCAATATAATTTCTTTTTACGTATCTTAGAACTCTTTTCTTCTAATTGTTCAATTTTAGAAACAAATGCAGGATCAAGTTTAATTTTTGAAAGAGCATCTGCAGGTAATTTTACAGTGTTTGAATCTAAAGAAATGTTAGTTTTAGGAAGATTTCGATCAATCCAAAATTTTGTAACCTTATCTTCAAGTTTATAATCACGGAACCCAGCTGGAAATTTTTTTGTTATGTGATTTAACAATGTACGATCTTTGAATACAACTCTAGGTTCAAACAACCTAGTTTCGTCACTGTATACGTTTTCAAATAGATTTCCAGAGATTTCATCGGATAGCAACTCCATCTTTGAAATTTTTCTTATTAATTCTAAAAAATGTAGAAACTCATGTGCCAAAATTGCATGTATTGTACCTTTGAGACCATATGCCACCAGAGGTGCAGAAATTTGAATGACAACCTGAAATTTATCCTCAAATACAACAGGAATAGTTCTTGCAAATAAAATTCCATATTCATAAGAATTTGGATTAGGAGAAGAGATTACCAGAGAGGGTTCCACATATGCTACAGGATAACGTATTCCAGATGCTTTTTCAATTCTGTTAATTCCTGCAATAGTAATTGGAAAACGTTTGAGTGTAAGATCATACACATCATCAGGAATAATTCCTTTAGAATGTGCATCTTTGAAGCGTACTAGTGGATCCAATATCATCCCTCGACAATTTTGAATGTAAAAAGGTTGATTTGATTAAGATCTAGGTTTTCCAGATTTTGCTTTCTTTTTTCTTCGTGTTTCTGCTCTTTGATCAGCATGTCTTTGATGTTTACCTTTTTTTCTTATCGGCATGACATTTTGAAATATTCAGAGCTAGTTAATTGTTATCATTTTACTTCAACGTCATGAAAATCAAATTCAAGGCATTTACAGGGAATATTAAGAGTCTGACTTATTCCAGGAGAAACATCATCGCCAGTAACAAACCGTTTTACAGGTAAGCCGCCTTCAAACTTGAAAAATAATGTAAAAGAAGTATCGTCATGTTTCTTGTGTTTTATGGAAAATATTTTTTTCTCAGAGCGTTTTCCAGATTTCTCATAAACAACAATAGGGTTTTGAGTGAGATTTTTTAATTTCTGCAAAAGTTTCGAATCAATCTTTGAAGAAGTGGAAATTTTTGCCTCAACTGATGAATTAAATTTCAGAGGTTTTTTTGGAGAGTCAAGAACAATTTTCAGATTATTAACTTTGGTATGTTTTAGATTTACAGAAGATACTCTCAGATTTCGTTTGTGAGGGTTTTGAATTTTGACAAAAAATGGTCGTCCCGTACCCAAAACTAAGCTTGATTTATCCTCACCACCAATCCAGGTGAATTTAGCAGTGGTTCCACCTAATTTTTTAAAAAGAAATTGGGATATTTCTCCTTCAACACTATCATACTCAGTGATTCCATGAAAATCACAAATTCTACATCCTTTACCAGAACAATTTGAACAAGATTTTTGTTTTTGCAAAAAACCTCGTATCGATTTAACATATCTTCCAGATAGAGTCAAAGATTTGGATCTTATATCACAAGACTCATCTTTTAGATTGACAGTAAAAACAATTTCAGGATCCAAATAATCAAATGTTTTCTGGGTTTTTTTAGAAAACAGTTTTCCTAATTCTTTTGTGATATCAGTCTTTATTCCATCAATTCCTTTTAGTTTGTATTTAGACCGTACAATATCATCTCTGTCTATAATTGAGGGTTTTATTATTGCACCAACACTAAATGAAGAATAAGAGTAGGAAGATGCAGAATCAAGCATCATATTCAAAAAATAATTCAAATTATCAAATAGATTTTTACAAATGTAACATCTTTGAGCAGATTTTAAATTTTTCTTTAGTTTTTTTCCAAGAAGTTTGTTTGATGAAAGATGGAGTTGTTTTGAAAACAACCGTCCTAGACAATGTTCACATAAATCATATTTTTTTAATATTTGGTTTGCGATGGGAATAATTTTCTGATAAGTAGTCATTTTAGAGGGAAGATCGTTTTTACGGTTAGCCCAATCCCATTCTTCTAAGAGTGCCTTGCATCTGTCTACCTTTTGAGGCCTTCATCATATTCTTAGAATTTTTATAATTTTTCATCAATTCTTTAACTTCACCCTCAGGCCAACCTGAACCACGTGCAATCCTTTTGATTCTAGAGGAATTCAACAATCCTTCTGGGTCTGCCTTTTCTTGAGTAGTCATACTTTGAATAATGTATCTCCATTTTGAAACTCTATCTTCCATTTGATTTACTTGGTCATCTTTTACCATTCCAGAAAGACCAGGCATACTTTCAAGAATTCCCTGCAACGAACCCATTTTAGTTACTTCTTCTAACTGAGAAAGAAAATCTTCCATGTTCATTTTTCCACTAGAAATTCTTTTCATTCTATCATCATCACTTTCACTTTCCAAACGTTTTGCCAAATCCAAAACAGCTTGAATATCACCCATCCCTAACAGACGTCCAACAAACCTTGTTGGAGAGAATTTTTCTAAATCATCAATTCGTTCACCAGTACCAATGTACATAATTTGTGCACCAGTTGCAGCAGATGCAGCTAATGCACCACCGCCCTTTGCAGAACTATCTAGTTTTGTAATTATTACCCCACCGACAGGAATTGTTTTATGAAATGCTTCAGCTTGATTGAAACATTGTTGTCCAATTGTTCCATCAATTACAAGCAGTGCTAAATCAGGATCTGCAACTTTGTTAATTCTATCCATCTCTTCAAGAAGATCTTTTTCTTCTTTGTGACGTCCAGCTGTATCAATCAGAATAACATCCAATGGTTGCCCTTCAAAATGTTTTAGACCATTTTTTACAATACTAGGAGAGTCTTTGTTATTTTCTTCACCGTATACTTCGACGTTTGATTTTTCACACATTGTTTTTAGTTGTACTAATGCACCAGGGCGGTAGGTATCAGCTCCAATAACACCAACTTTGTATCCTTGCCTAGTCAAGAATTTAGCAAGTTTGGATGCAACAGTGGTTTTACCACTCCCTTGAATTCCAAGCAAAATGATTTTGTTTTGTTTTCCAGGTTTAAAATCAAATTCAGATTCGTTTCCAAGTAGATTTGCAAGTTCATCATATAGAATTTTGACAATGTGATCTTTTCGAGACAGGCCTGGAGGGGGAGTCTCATTGAGAGCACGTTCTTCCAAGTGTTTTGTGATTTCAAGTACCAATCTCACGTTAACGTCAGATTGTAATAGGGCTCTTTGAACATCCTTTGAGAGTTCTTTTATTAATTCCTCATCTATTCCTGAGGATTTTACAATCTTCTTGATTGCGTCACCTAAACTACTCTTAAGTCCATCAAGCATTGTAATTCAATTCCGCATCCACTATTTCAAACCTTCCTCTATAACCATCCCATTTTTTTTCTGCACGATTAATTTTGATCGAGTTAGAAAATAAAGGGCAATCAATTACAAATGTTTCAGCTTCACCACCTTCAAAATTTAAATTAAATCCAAACTTGTCAGAAAGTTTTCTTAAAGTTTCAATTTCAGAATGTCCAATTGTTTTTCCCAACCACGAATCATCCAATCCATCAGAAGACACAGTGATCATAATGAAAACAAAGTTTGCATCAAGTAAATCATTCATGTATTGTTCAGGCTCTAAACCCCACAAAGGTGCAACTACAGTCAAACCATATTTTGAGCAAACTTTTTCAAATTTTTCTTTTTGAAAATTACTTTTGATTCCACCATGTACTATTCCTTCAATATCATACTTATTTTTGGCAGTTTTTAGTAAATTTTCCAATAAAGAAAGTTCATCTTTTGTATCATTAGAATTAGAATCAATTGTAATTTGTGGAATTTGCATTGATTTTGCTTGTAGTTTTGTCCATTGTATATTTGGGTGATGAAGTAAGTGACTTTCGTCAGATTTTGTAAATACACTTAGAAGACATTTAATTTCATGCCCTTGTTTTTGTGCCAAATGTATAGCATAAGTGCTGTCTTTTCCACCAGAAAACAGAGAAGCAAGTTTCATTTTATAAAAAAATCAATCCAACAATTGTTTAAGTTTATTCAAAGGACGCTTCAACACTCATAATCGTCATCATAAATCAGACGGCTTTTCCGATAATCATCAGCATCCAGACTATGTCTTAATGCGCATGATTTTAGTTTTGTCCATTACAACCCAGTATTCTACATTTTGTCCGTTTTCTAGTTTTCCTTTAACTTCATCATCAATCAATGTAACATCAATTGTTTCAAAAGTTTCAGAATCCATTAGTTGAACAGTATCACCAGTCATGGAGATAATTTGTCCTACTTTTTTGTTAATCATAGGTACATGGATTTGCATGCTGACAGGTCCTACGTGTGGTCTTTTTTGACCATCAAAAATACCCTCAGCAACAATTCTGGCTTTTGCTGCACCGTGTTTTCCTGGTTTTGATGTATCATATTCTACGATTCTACATGGTTCGCCACTTGGTTGATCTGAATGTGGCAGTAAAATGTAAGACCCAATCTTTAATGAACCAAGATCAGAAGGTTTGCTCATGCAAAAATAGTTTTTGGTCGAATATTTAACTTTTCTACTTTAGTTGTTCTAAAATTGAAAGGCTCATCAAATTTGTCATTGCAAGGCCTTTTCTGTTAGCATCACGTCTTGTTTGATCACAGTATTTTTTAACACTTTGATGACTCTTTTCACTGGCAACTTCAATAACAATGATATTTTCAGAATAAGGGAATGTGAATTTGGAGGGATTTTTACAAAATGTTTCCATGTTTCCCATTCCTGCAGACTCGATTTGGTCTTTTTTTACCAATAAATGAGCAATTTCAGAAACATCGTCATCTTCACCATATTCCAAATAATAGACAGATACAAAATTGACATCCCCTAGAACTTCATGTTGGAATAGATCGTCTTTTACATTAAAGACAAAAGATGTTTTTTCTTGATTATTTTCAACAAGATCATCTGTAATTTTTGCACTGTCTTTGAATTTAGCTAAAAGATAATGGTTAGTAGAATCTGAAAAATAGGGTTTGCTTTCAGATGAAAATGTACCAGTAACAAAATACAATCTTTCAATATTTTTTGAGTTCAACCATAATTCTTTTAGTTCAATTGACTCATGGGTATGAAGATAAGGGGCACAAACATAACCAGAATAAGATAGTTTTAGTTCAGACATTAAACAATCAACATTTTTGAAGAGTATTTATGCTTATATTGATAAGTCGATCAAATCGCTACGATAGTTTTTTAATAGCAGTAAACTTCGTTTTTCTTGTCCCGTGGTAGCTCAGCCTGGTAGAGCTTCCGGCTGTAGTTGTTGGCTTTAGATGGCTGACCGAATAACAGCATATCAGGCATACAGAAACCGGGTTGTCGGTGGTTCAACTCCGCCCCGCGGGACCACATAATATTCTATAAAAAAATAATTGTAAAAATAATAAAAAGATAGACTAGGTTAAGAAAACATAAGATGAAATCTTAAATTAAAAATTCATTGTCTACTCTGTTTTTTTGACTTTTTGTGCTGCTGGGCCTTTTTTGCCTTCACCGATTTCAAACTCGACTTTATCGCCTTCGTTGATGAATCCGTCTACATCTGTTTTGTGAACAAATAGATCGTCTCCACCTTCTCTTTCAATAAAACCAAAGCCCTTAGTACGGTTAAACCATTTTACGGTACCTTGTTCCATTTAGTTTTGAAATGATTTCCTCACTATATTAACTAAGGTATTTAATTAGAAATCTTTTGGAATATGTCCATTTTCCTTTAGCCATTCAACTTGTGGAAGTGTAAATCTCCAAACAATGTCGCCTTTTTCAGCTTCGTTAAAGTCCCATGGTGCAATAATTACAATATCATTATCTCTTATCCAAACTCTTCTCTTTAATTTTCCTCGAATTCTACCGCGTCTTGTAACATTGTCGGTACATTTGATTAAGACATTTTCACCACCAAGCATCTTGAGAACTCTGCCAAAGAGTTCACCTTCTTCAGGAAGACGGATTTCTTTTAATGCACTTTCACTTTTAACTTGGCGCTTACCCATGATAGTAATTTACATTATTAGCATATAACTGATAGGTTTTTGATTTTCACAATAAGTTTTATGCGTTAAAATCAGAAAGAAATTATGGAATTCCATTGTATTGATGAGTGTTCTCAATGCTGCATTGAAAGAGAATACTATCCCAGTAAAAAATTTGGAAAGATTGGAGTGCTCATATTACCAGATGAAAAAGAAAGAATGGAAAAATTAGCAAAGGAAAATAATGTAGATGTCAAAATTTTACCTAGAATAGGAATTTCAAATGATAGAGACACAATTCCAACTAAAATTTTAGCATATCAAATGATGGGAATTGAAAAAAATGGAAATACTTGTCCGTTCTTAGATACAAAAAGTGGAAACAAATCACCCCATAATGGATTCCCATGTAAAATTTATGAGGATAGACCTCTTGCATGTAGAACATACCCACTAATTGAATCAGAACCAATCACACTTGATGAAAAATGTAAATTTTGTAAAGAGTTCAAAACAGCAAATGAGAATCTAAATTCTGAAATTGAGTCTTTGTTAAAAATCAAAGAACATATGAATACAGAGATGCCGTTTATTTGGAGATTTGCAACAGAGGTTGGAGAAGACCAAGATAGCAATCTGTTTGAAACTGGTTGGTTCTTAGAAGAATAGACATTCATGGCACAGGTATAGAATTAGCCAAAAATACAAAAGGCATGAGAATTCATAACAAGTATGAGTGAAGATGCTTGGTCTAATTTAGACAAAGTAGATCAAAAAATCATTGAAATTCTTAACAACAATGCAAGAACGCCATCAAAGGAAATTGCTTCAGAATTAGAAAAGTCAGGACATGATGTTTCGGACAGAACGATTAGAAAAAGAATAGAGCGTTTGGAGAAAAGTGGAATCATCAAAGGATACAAAGCAGTTCTAACAGATGTTTCTGGAATTAACAAGTATCAATCAGTTATGATGAAACTAAAACCATCAAAATCACTTGAAACAGTTAGAGATTCCATTATAGAATTTGTTAAAAAATTAAACAATTACGTTCTTGTTGCAAATATGGAAGGAGAGTGGAATATGCAAGTAATTGTACAAATTGAATCTGAAAAAGATAACACATCAGAAAAAATTGTAGAGAAGTTTTCTGAAGAGTTAATTGATTATAGAATTAATGAAATAGACATCAGAGAGGTAAACATTCTCAATATGTCACTTTTATTATTGTAGTAGAGCATATTCAGTTTCGGCTACATCTATTGCCTTTTTGACTTCATCAAGAGTGAAAGGTTTCTGTATAAATGCAGATACACCAGAACTAAGTGTTTTGTTTACACGTTCAGTAGTTTTTTCATCAGCAGTAATTACTACAATTTGCAAATCTAATTTTTCCTTAAGTAATTTTTCTGCAACAGCATCACCTTCTAGATCAGGTAACCCCATATCTAAAAGAAGTATAGGATGTTTTCCTTCAGAGAATAAATTTTTACATCCTTTAACACCAGTCTTGCCATTTTCAAAAACATGAATATCAGAGTAACCTAATTTTTCAACATAAGTTTGTAATTTTAGTGCTATAGCTTTACTGTCATCAATAATTACAATAGGTCTTGTAATTTGAAGAGGTTCTGAAAACATTGTTTTTGCCTTTTGATAAGTATCTCTTGCTTTGTCAAATTTTCCCAAACTCAAAAAACATTTAGAAGCACAAAGTAATGCACCCTTTACATTATCTGCATCTTTTTGTGTAGAATATTTCAAAAATAAATTTCCAGCTTCTGTGATTTCATTTTCAGATTCTTTTCCATGTTGTTTTTTACATTCAGCAGCTAACAAATACAGTAATGCAGACTTTACAGGTTCTGATTTTTTTACAGATTCAGCTTGATTGGTAAATAAAGTATGAGCAGTAATGAATTGTTTATTTTTTAGATGAGCTAATGCAACTTCACTGCCAGTTTTAACATCCAATATTCATCATAGTGTTTTTTGATTTAATAAGATTTACAATAATCAATTATGGGTTAATAACTGCACGTCCAAGGATCTTACGTGCTTTAAGATCTTCTAATGCAGTATTTGCTTCATCAAGAGAATATCTTTTTGAGATAACTGGATTGATGGTTCCTTTTCTTGCAAGCGCAAGTAATTCCACCATATCATTATAGTTTCCAGTGTATGCACCTTGAATTGTAATTGATTTGAGTGGAACAGTAACAAGAGACAACTCCAAAGAACCACCAAACAATCCAACTAAAACAAGATTTCCTCTTTTTCTCAATACTGTCAAACCAGTTTTTACTGTAGGAGGAGCATTAACAAAATCAACAACACTGTCTGCGCCCTTATCATTACATATTGACATTATTTTTTGAACAGTATCAGGATCTTTAGAATTTACAGTAAAGTGAGCACCCATTTCTTTGGCAGTTTCTAATTTTGCATCATCTAAATCAACACAAATAATTTTTGCATCAGTGATCTCACTAGCAATTTGAACACCCATCAATCCTAATCCACCAGCTCCAACAATTACAATAAATTCTGGAGAATTTTGGTTTGCTTTTTTGATAGCAGTGTATGCAGTAAGTCCAGAACATGCAAGAGAAGTTGCAGAATCAGGATCAACACCATCAAGTTTTGCTAAATATTTAGAATTAGGAACTAAAACATAATCAGAATAACCACCATTTTGAAATAATCCCATTGATTTTGGAGTATCACATAGATTTTCATTTCCAACTTTACATGCAGGACATTCACCACAACCCATCCATGGAAAAACTAGTACATCATCACCTACAGAAACATTAGAAACATTTTCTCCAATTTCTTCAATAGTTCCAACAATTTCATGACCAGGTGTTACAGGATACTTTACACCTCGATCAGTAACTTTCAAAAATTGACCATCCCCAAGATCATATCCACCCTCCCACAGATGCAAATCACTATGACATACACCCTCAGATTTTACCTTAAGTAAAACTTGAGTTCCAGAAGGTTTTGGGTTTTCAGATTCAGATATCGTAAGAGGTTCATTTGGACCTGGAATTCGAGCAGATTTCATGAAATGACTTTTGTGATTAACAATATAAGAGTTGACTGGAAATGAGAAAAAAATAGAGCCCTTAGATATTATTGAATAGGAAGAGAATATTTGTGTGAGTGAGTCACCTACACCCGATAGTATTTCTCAAGAACCAGTAAACATTCTCTTTAGTCCTCAATCAGTTGTTAAAAAAGACGTGTGGGAGATTGATTTAATCCAAATTTTGAATTTATTAATAAAAATTCTTGAAAAATCAGGTAAGAAAGATCTCAAAGTAGCAGGAATGGCAGCTTTATCATCATCACTGATTTACAGAATGAAAGTTGAAAGTATTTTTGCATTACAACGAGCAGCAATGCAGAAAAAACCAATGCACCAAAGAACAGATGTAGATATTGATTTAATCGACATGCCATACAGACACGAATCAACATATCCAGTATCATTAGATGATTTGTTAGGATTATTACAAAATCTGATTGGTACAATTGCAAACCCTCAATCAAGAAGAAATAGACAGGTGGAGATCGAGCCAATCGAAGCACCAGACTTTCAAGAATATTTTATTTCACTTGAGAGTATAATTGGAAAATACGAAGACTTGGTTATGAAAAAAATTGCAAGTACAGGATTTGGATTACTCCAAAATATAATTGCAGAATTAGACGCAGTAGATTCAATCAGATGTTTCTTTGCAATATTGTTTTTGGCAAGAGATCAAAAAGTGGATTTAGAGCAAGTTGAAGATGATATTAAAATCACAATGATAAAAGAAGAATTAACAAACTGATCAAAAATGAAGAAAGGGTTTCTTTAACTATATTTTCAAGGATGGACAAATAATTGGCTAAAATCGAAAACATGGATGAGGCAACAGCTAGGGTAGAAGCTGCACTTTATTCAGCAGGCAGACCTCTACGAGTAGAAGATATTATTAGAGCCTCAGGCACAGAGTCAAGAACAAAGACATTAGAAATTCTTCAAAACATTATGAAAAAGACAAAGTCTGCCTTTAAAGCACTTGAAGTAGTCATACTTCCGGATGGATCCTATGTAATGCAACTAAAACCAGAATATAGCGCCACAGTCAAAAGATATGCTTCAAAACCAGTTCTTCCAAATGCCACCCTTAAGACATTATCATATATTGCATATCAACAACCAATATCATCAAAACAACTTGTAGAAGTTAGAGGTTCTGGAGTTTATGCACATTTGAAAGAACTAAGACAACTAGATTACATAAGTCATCAAAATGTTGGCAGAATCAAAATTTACACTACAACAGAAAAATTCCAAAAATATTTTGGAATTCAAGGAGATGTTGAAGATCTAAAACAGAGATTATTCTCAAAGGTAAGAAAAACTGCAAGTGCAAGACATACAAATCCTGTACCTCAAATAGCATCAGAAGTAAACTAAGCAAATTTTTTAGTTTAAGGCTAATTTTTTGCGTTTTGTATAAATTAGAGTGATTCAGACAAGTTTTCGTGAGAAAATCAGTAGAGAATTTAGCAACCAGTAAAACAACTGGAGGAAGAAGACATCCACTTAGAATTAGACGAAAGTATGAAACTGATAGATATCCAAATGAAGCTGTAACAGGAGCTCAAGTAACAGTAACAAGACATGTTCGTGGAAAGAATAGAAAAACAGCTGTTAAAACAATTGATTTTGTTAACCTTGCAACAGGAGATGCAAAAGTAAAGAAAACAAAAATTCTCAAAGTATTAGACAATGCAACAAACAATGATTACAAAAGAAGAGGCATCATTACAAAAGGTGCAATACTTGAAACACAAGAAGGTAAATGCAGAGTTGTTTCAAAACCAGGACAAAACGGAATCGTTAACGCAATTTTAGTTAAGGAATAAAATGAAGGATTACGAACACATCGTAATCTGGTTGGATTATTTCAACAAGAATTTAAAAAAATCAAAAGGTAGAAGATTAGGATTAGAGAGATGTGTTTTTGATCCTTCATTGAAAGAATTGATGGATGCAGCAAAATCGGCAGGGTTTGAAATCACAGAATCAGATGACAAAGTAAGATTTCCTAAAAGACCATTTGTCAGGTCAGGATACATTGTTTTACCAAAAGGATCCTCCAAGACAAAAATTCTTAACAAAATTTCCGAAAAACTTGTTGCAAAAAGGTCCAAACAATCAAAATAAAATCAAATCTAGCTCTTAGCTAAAGTAAAGTTGACAGAAGTCTATGATAAGAATATCATGATTAGTGTTTTTAATTGCAGGAGGTAGGCGAAATAATGCACCTAGCCGGTAGTGGCAGGGTAATCATTCAACTATCTAACAAATTAGTTGAAGGACAGATACTCTGCGACGAAAAGGGAACTAGAGTTGCAAAAGTAATGGAATTGATTGGTCCAGTAAGGAGACCATTTGCATCCGCAACTCCGTTAACAAACAACATCAAAAAATACATTGGCAAAAGTGTTTTCGCAACAGAACATTCTCCTGACAATTCAAAGAAAAAATTTAGGAGAAGAAGAAAATGAACATACTAGAAAAACAAAACTGTCCTGAATGTCAGGCAACAGTAGTTAATGACATGCAGAACGGTGAAATAATCTGCTCTGGTTGTGGCGTAGTAGTCGATGATCAAGTAGCAGATTATGGTCCAGAAACAATAAGTTCGAATCTCGAAGACAAAATGAAGTTAGCAAGAGCAACCGGACAAACAACTTATTCCCAACACGATTTGGGAATTACAACTGAGATAGCAATTAGTACAAAGGACTTTAGTGGAAAAACAATCAACCACGAAGTTGCAAACCAAATGCACAATCTCAGAAAGTGGCAACAAAGAGTAAGAGTGTCCACACCAAAAGAAAGACGACTTGCAAATGTTTTAACAAAAATGGGAGAAACATGTGATGGTCTAGGTCTTTCAAAGAATGTGTTGGAGACTGCTTCTATGATATACAGAAACTTGGATGGACATGTTGATGTGAAGGGAAAGTCAGTAGTAAGCATTACAGCAGCTACAATTTACATGGCATGCAAACAATGTGATGTAGTAAGATCACTAGAAGAAATTATTCGTGGAATATGTCCACCAAAAGATGTTAAATCAAAAACAAAACTTGCAGCAAGATACTATAGAACCATGGTAATGGAAATGGGACAATTAACTGCCCCAGTTGTAACCATGGACAAATACATCTCAAAGATAGCAAACATGACACAAACTGAGGTCAGAGTTGAGAGACTAGCCTTAGAAATAGCAGAGAAAACAAAAGACAGTAGCATTGCAGATGGAAAAGCTCCAAATGGAATTGCTGCAGCATATCTCTATGTGTCATCAGTCCTACTTGGTCAAAACGTGCTCCAAAGAGACGTTTCAAGTATTGCAGGAGTAACTGAAGTTACTATCAGAAATAGATGTAAAGAGATTCTAACAAATTACAAACTCAAAATTACTTTGAGACCATCTCTGGCCAAATATTAACACCCCCCCCTCTTTTCATTTTATTATCAAAACTACACGTTAGGATTAGCTAAATTTCGTCGGTATTATATATAGAAACAAAACATTGCGCAACATGGCAGTTCTTGAAATCAAAGACCTTCATGTAACAAGAGAAGGAAAAGAAATTCTCAAAGGAGTTAATTTGAAAACAGGACCTGGAGAAGTTCATGCCATTATGGGACCTAACGGTTCAGGAAAAAGTACATTAGCTTACACATTACTAGCACATCCAAAATACGAAGTAACACAAGGAGATATTTTATTGGACGGAGAGAGTATTTTAGAATTAACTGCTGATGAAAGAGCAAAGAAAGGATTATTCTTAGGATTTCAATATCCAACAGAAGTTTCAGGTGTAGGATTTTCTCATTTTCTCAGAACAGCTTACAACTCTCTAAGTAAAGCACTTGAAGGTGATGATAGAGAAGTGTTTATCACAGTAAGAGAATTTCAAAAATATCTTAAAGAGAATTTAGAAAAAGTTGGATTAAAAGAAGAATTTCTTTCAAGATATCTTAACGAGGGTTTCTCAGGAGGAGAGAAAAAAAGAGCAGAAGTATTACAAATGGCAGTACTGAAACCAAAAATTTCAATTTTAGATGAACCTGACTCGGGCTTAGATATTGACGCAGTTCAAGCAGTTGCAAAAGCAATTAGTCAAGTTTCAGGCAAAGACGCAACAGTGATTGTCATTACACACTATGCAAGAATTCTAAAATTCCTAGACAAACTTGACTTTGTTCACGTATTTGCAAGAGGTAAAGTTCTCAAAACAGGAGATGCATCTCTTGCAGACAAACTCGAATCAGAAGGGTATGATTGGGTTTTAGAACAAACTGCATGATTAAATTGTAAAAAAAATTCATTATCAAATTGATTTACAAAGTTCAAGTAGTGTTTTCTAAAGAATTTTTTCAAGTCGAGGATGGAGAAATAACTATTGGAATAAAATCAAAACCAATCAAAGGGGAAGCAAACAAAGAAGTCATCAAAAAAATCGCAAAACATTTTGGAGTTACTACATCACAAGTTAAAATAAAGTCAGGGCATAAATCAAAAGAAAAAATCATAGAAATCTCACAGTAGAAAATCTAGTTTTTGTTTAAATAGGGTTTTCAAATTGTACAGAACATGTCAGAGAATAATGAGCAATATTATTTCAATTTCTCATTTTTCAAAGTTGATCCAAAATGGAGATGGATGGCAGATTTAGCAAAAGAAGAATCTGCAAAAGAAGTAGAGAACATTTTAAAAAACTCAGGAATAAGATATAGGGCATATTCTAATTTAGGATTAAGAGATGATGCAGACTTTCTACTATGGTTTGTTGGAAATTCATTAGAAGAAATTCAAAAGGCCATCGAAAAATTATACAAAACTGTTTTTGGAAAATATATCATTCCATCTAGAACATATCTATCATGTTCAAGGCCATCAATCTATGTAAAAGGACAAGGGAAAGAACATGGATTCGTTACAGGAATGGAGCCAAAAAAACATGTGATAGTATATCCATTTACAAAAACTCGAGAATGGTATCTCTTACCTCAAGAAAAAAGACAAGAGATAATGGATGAACATATTGAAGTTAGTAAAAAATATCCACAAGTAATTCTAAACACAACATACTCGTTTGGAATTCATGATGAAGATTTTATGTTAGCATTTGAAGTTGACAATGTTAGGGACTTTCAAGACTTGATAATGGATTTGAGGGAAACCCAAGTTTCATCATACGTAAAAAATGACATTCCCATGATTGTTTGTATCAAAAAGGATATTGTGCCACTAATTTCCAGTTTAGGATAGAATTTCAAAGGTGCAAATAGCGGATAAACATAAATGAAGAAATTTTAAACATCTCTTAAAATCAAGGTGTGAAAGATGAAATACAAAAAACTAGGTAAGAGTGGAATCGAAGTTTCTGAGATAGGATTTGGTGCATGGAGTATTGCTTTAGATTGGTGGGGAAAAAAAGTTGAAGAAGATGAAGCTAAAAGAATGCTAAAAAAAGCATATGATTTAGGAATTAATTATTTTGAAACTGCAGATATGTATGGGAAAGGAAAAAGTGAGAAATTAATCGGCGAAGTTTTCAAAGGAATGAGAGATGAGGTTGTTATTTCAACAAAATATGGTTATGATTTTTCAAATGTTGAGCAAATCGGACATGCAGAATTACCACAAAACTATAGTCCAGAATATACAAGAAAAGCAGTTGATGCATGTTTAGAAAGATTGCAAACAGATTATCTTGATTCATTAGGATTGCACAATCCAAAATTACATCATGTGAGAAATGATGAGACCTTCAAGACTATTGATGAATTAATGGATGAAGGAAAGATCAGAGCAGCTCAAGTTGCATTGGGTCCAGCAATAGGATGGACACAAGAAGGGCTTGAAGCAATGGATAGAAAAAGCATATCATCAATTCAAACAGTTTACAATATCTTAGAACAGACTCCAGGAAATGAGTTAATTCAAAAAGCTGAAAAAGAAGACGTCGGAATTCTTGTTAGAGTTCCAGATGCATCAGGAATTCTAACTGGAAAAGTAAAAGCAGATACTGTAATTCCAGCAAATGATCATAGAAAAGATAGAAAGATGGAATGGAGAAAATCAGCATTAGAAAAAGTAGAACAATTCAGACCAATTGCAGAACGTAACGGATTAAACATTACAGAATTTGCAATTAAATTCATTTTATCAAAGAATAAGATTGCATCAGTGTTACCTACTGTTGTAAGTGAAGAAGAAATCGAAATGTTTGCAGCAATTTCTGATGGAAAATATTTGAGTTCTTCAGATATGAAAGAAATTGATGATTTGTACAACACATGGCCAGAATACGAATTAAAAGCAACACCACAAGCAAGTTAATTTGCAAATGGATTTTTCAATAGATTCTCAAAAAACTCTAGAAGTTATAGAAAGAATGAAGCTTGCCAAAATAGGAGAATACAAAAAATGGGAAGCAATAATTAAAAAAATAAAAAAAGACATTCCTCTAAACCAAGGAGAATTAGAATATTATACTAATTTAACACGAATTTACAAAGATTCCACTATTACAAGTAGAAGTAAGATTTACCACACGAAATTATCAGAACATGATGAAAAACCTCCATGTAAAGAGTGTGGGGAAAGTTCATTATTTTATTGCAATATGAACGACCAATATTTTTGTACAATTCATGTCGTAGGACATGATGAAAATGAGATTTAGGAAGCAGGGACTTTTTCTTCTAAAGAGAAAGAGTTTTCAACAAAATACTCCACACGAGTTTTTTTGAATTCACGTGAACTAAAGAGAATTTTATAATCATCAACATGAATTTGATCCTGAATTGTCTTTGCCATTTCATTTGCCTCATCATGAGTTTTACAATGAATCATTGAAAAAACATTGTAAGGCCAGTCGGGATATGTAGGACGTTCATAGCAATGACTAACTTGAGGAAAAGCACCAAGTTGTGCACCAACATCAGAAATTTTATCTTCAGGAACTTTCCATACAATCATCCCATTTGCAGTAAATCCAACTTGTCTGTGTCTTAATATGGCAGCAAATCTTCTCATCACTCCAATTTCTTCATAGTGTTTCATCTTTTCAAATAATTCATTTTCAGTTATTCCAAGATTATTTGCTGCTTTGACAAAGGGTTCATCGACGATATCCATATCTTTTTGCAATTCACGGATGAAGTTTTTGTCTTCTTCAGTTGGTTCAAATTTTACATTTTTGATTTCTTTCTTTTCTTCAGTTGGAGCAACATCATGTTTTTTTTCATCAACCATGTCTAATTTTACACCAATTTTGAAGAGTTGTAAAGTAGGAAGCATTCGTACTTTTTTAATTCCTTTTAACACATTGAATTTATCAAGTTCTGTTTTCAAATCAGAGCCGGGTGGAACAGCTAAAGTAAACCAAAGATTGAATTGGTGATCACGTTCATAATTATGACTAACGCCAGGATGTCGATTAATTTGACTTGCAACAGATTCTAGTTTATCATGTTCAATTTCCATAGCAACCAAAGAGCTGGTATAACCAAGTTTTCTAGTATCAAAAATTGCACTGAGTTGTCGTAAAACACCAATTTCTTTAAGTTGTTTAAGACGCCTTTTTACAATTTCAGGAGTAGTATCAAACTTCTTTGCAATTTCGTCAAAAGGTCTAGTAACAAGAGGAAATGTCCATTGAATTTCATTAAGAAGTTCTTTGTCTAGTTCATCCATAGATGTCATATGACAAGGACTCCCTCATTCAATTAAAAATGTAGCTGGTAGTACATGTAGAAATTTTAATACATAAATAGAAATCGAAGGGTTTTTGATCGATGATAGTAGACCTAAACCTTCAAGACAAATCAGTAGTTGTGATTGGGGGCGGAAATGAAGCGCAAAAAAGAATCAATTCTTTGATTAGACAGGGGTGTGACATTACAATAATTAGCGATAAAATCATTCCACAAATTACAAAACTTGTCAAATCAAAAAAAATTCAATTAATAAAACAAAAAATCCAAGATACTAAATTCATTTCAGAATTGAACCCAGATATCATAATTACAACAACTAATGATAAAAAATTAAATCAAAAAATCATCAATGCGGGAAAAAAGAAAAAAATCATTACATATAGTTCAGATAATCCTGAAGAAAGTGATTTCTCAAATCCTGCCATAATTGATTTTGAAAAAATGATTCAAATTGCAATTTTCACAGGAGGGCGAAGTCCTGCAATGTCAAAAAAACTCAAAAAAAAATCAGAAGAGGTGTTTAAAAAAATCATTACAAAAGAAGACATTGGACAAATCAAAATTCAAAAGATCGCAAGAGATATTGCAAAAGAGAAAATTGCAACTATAACAGAAAGAAAAGCATGCCTTCGCAGTATCATGACTGATAATGAGATTGATCAGTTAATAAAAGACGGTCAGATGAAAAAAGCTGAAAAGAGAGCCATTACAATAGTGAGGAATTGGAAATGAATCAAAATATCATTAATGCACGTGTGACTTTTCGTAATTCACCAATCCATATTTTAGAACAATTTACAATAAAAGACATTGAAGAGGCATATGAGCAATTCAAGAGACATTCAGGATTAGATGAATGTGTCATAATTCAAACATGTAACAGAATTGAATTGTTTGGAAAATCAAAAAATCAAGAAATAGACAAGATAAAGAAAACATGGGCATCATTAACAGAATTGGAAGAACAAGTTTTTGATGAAAACATGGAAGTAGAAGAAAATCAAAATGCTTTGCATCATTTATTGAAACTAACTTCAGGCTTGGATTCCATGGTATTAGGAGAAGAGCAAATTCTAGGTCAAATAAAAAACTCCATTACTTCTGCAAGAGAGAAAAAAGCATCAGGTCAACATCTTAACACATTATTTGACAAGGCAATCAAGATAGGTACCAGAATCAGAAACTCCAGTGGAATTGGTAAAGGTGGGATATCAGTAGGTTCAATGGCAGTAAAACTTGCAGAAGAAAACATTGATGAGTTAAAAACAAAAAAAACATTATTGATTGGAACGGGTGAAGTTTCCACACTAGTTGCAAAATCATTACAAAGACGAGGTTATGCATTTGATGTTACCAGTAGAACACTTAGCAGATCAGAAACATTTTGTGAGACCATGGGAGGAAATCCAGTCAAATTTGAAGAAGTTCTTTCAGGATTTGATAATTATGATGTGATATTTGTTGCAACAACTGCCCCATATTTTCTTGTAACATATGAACGAATTACAGAGGCAATGAAAGATAAAAACAAAGGAATGATGATTTTGGATTTATCAAATCCAAGAACAGTGGATGAAAAAGTTGCAACTATTGGAGGAGTAAAATTGATGAATCTTGATCAAATTGCAGAAATGGTTGAAAAGAACATGAATGCAAGATTAAACAAGGTAAAAACCGTTGAAAATATAATTAACGAAGAAGTATCTGTATTAGAAGCCTCAATGAAAAGACTGGAAGCAGAACCACTGGTAAAAGATGTGTTCAAGAACATTGAATCACTTAGAGCAAAAGAGTTGCAAAAGGCACTTCAGATGTTAGACGAAAAAGATGAGAAAAAAATCAAAATTATCGATGAGTTAACTAAAGCAGTAGTTGAGAGCATTGTTTCAACACCGATGAACAATATCAGAAAAGCTTCTGAGCAAGGCAATCCAGAGGTAGTAGATTTAGCAAGCAAACTCTTTGACTATAAAAAAGAAGAACAGACTGACTAGGATTATATTTTACCCAAAGAGAATTTCTAATATGTCATTTCCAACCAGACGTCTACGTAGATTAAGAACATCAGGTAAAATGAGAGAGTTGGTTCAGCAGACCACACTTTCTCCAAAAGATTTCATTTGTCCAGTATTTGTTCAAGAAGATCTAAAGACAAGAACCAAAGTTGAATCAATGACAGCAATTGAAAGACTACCATTAGAGGATGTTAACGATGAAGTTGGAACCATTAGTGATTTAGGTATTCCTGCAATAATGTTATTTGGAATTCCAACTCAGAAAGATGATGCAGGTTCTTCTGCATTTGATGACAATGGGATTGTACAAAAAGCAATTTCTCAGATTCGAGAAAACTTTGGAGATAAGATGGTAATTATGGCAGATGTATGTTTATGTCAATTTACATCCACAGGACATTGTGGAATTATTCAAGGAAATAAAATTGATAACGATACAAGTTTAGAAACACTTTCAAAGATTGCAGTAAGTCAAGCAAAAGCAGGAGTTGACACAGTTTCACCTTCTGCAATGATGGATGGTCAAGTTGCAGCGATTAGAAAAGCACTTGATGATGAAGGATTTTCAGATGTCTCAATAATGTCTCATTCTGCAAAACATCGTTCAAACTTTTATGCACCATTTAGAGATGCAGCTGAATGTGCACCAAAGTTCGGAGACAGAAAAACATACCAGGTTCCATATACAAATGCAAGAGAAGCAATGATGGAGGTAGAAACAGACATCAATGAAGGAGTAGACATTGTTATGATAAAACCTGCATTATCATATTTGGATTTAATTGCAGAAACAAGAAGAAAATTCAATGTTCCAGTTGCAGCATACAGTGTTTCTGGAGAATACGCGCTGGTAAAGGCCGCTTCACAGTTAGGATATGTCAATGAAAAAGACATGACAGAAGAAATACTGTATTCAATAAAGAGAGCGGGGGCAGATATGATAGTAACTTATTTTGCAAAATCTGCTTCAAAATTTCTTCAAGAATCATGAGAAACGACGAACGTTACGAGATTCAAAGGGCATTTGATTTACTTCCACATGTCATTGGTGCAAGTTGGGCTTCAGTTGAATTCAGAATGAAAGGTATCAAAAAACCTACAAGAGAAGAATTCCGTGAAAAAACTCTAGAGTACCTAAAGATGGTCGAA